>NZ_CP013200.1:926245-1234994 GCF_001445575.1 Arthrobacter alpinus
CAACCGGCCTGAGAAAATCAGTCAAATGGCGGCGGGCCTACAATCACGATCCCGCCGTTGATCCTCCCGGACTCCCTAATCAGATCGAAATCGACCACCCCGCTGCCCTCGCTATCCAGGGGTACGCTGGCGCCCATGTAGAAACCCTGGGCGTTGCCGGGCGTCTGAAAACACAGCAGGCTCGTGTTCTCGGCCGTGACCTTGAACGCGTGGGGTTGGCCGCGCAGTGCCATGACCAAACCCCCTGCGCCGACGCGCTGCTCAACGCCGTCGAGGTTGATGAGGATCTCCCCGGAGAGGATATACAGGGCTTCGTCCGTGTCCGGATGGATATGCATGGGCGTCACTTTGCCGGATTCCATCGCGTCGCGGTAGATCAGCGAAGCGCCGTCGGTCGCCTCGGCCGTGGCCAGCCAAGTATGGACACCACCCCCATGGAACCACCGCCGCTCACCTTCCCCGGCTTGGCGGATGAATGACTTGGCCTGCTTCTTCGTGTCCATGGGACTCGCCTCGATGGTGGGCAAATGAGTTTATGGGACTGATGTCTCATAACAAGACTGCGGTATCATGAGCAACATGTCAACCCCTTATGTGGACCTTGGTCGCAGCGGTCAAAAGCGCCGCACTCTCGATGCCCTGGTGAGTGCTGCGCGGGAGATGGTCGCGGCTGGTAAGACACCCACAGTGGACGATGCTGCCCTGGCGGCAGGGGTGGCCAGAAGCACGGCTTACCGCTATTTTCCGGGGCAGCGTGAGCTGTTGGCTGCGGCCCATCCGGAGACGGCGTTGGTGTCCATGCTGTCCGAAAATCCGGGTGAGGATCCTGCTGAGCGGCTTGACGCCGTCGTGCGCCGATTTACCGGCATGATCGTTGAAACCGAGGACCAGCAACGGACCATGCTCAAATTATCGCTCGATCCTGTGCAGTCCGGAGAGGGCCTGCCGCTGCGCCAAGGCCGGGCCATTCCGTGGATCACCGAGGCGCTGGAACCGCTGCGTGGCGGGCTGTCCGACGTCGAAATTCACCGTCTGGTCTTGGCCATCCGCAGCGCCACCGGCATCGAATCCCTTGTCTGGTTGGTGGACATCGGCGGGTTGTCCCGTGAGGAAGCCATGGCGTCAATGCGCTGGAGTGCCCAGGGCTTGCTTCGCCAGGCGCTGGATGTCGGTCCGCCAAACTACTGAGGCCCGGAGCGGGCTACTTCTTGGTCTCGTCGTTCGGGTGCTCTTCGCGAAGTTTGGCCTCGCGGGCTTCCAACTCGGCCTTGAGCTTGCGGAGCCTTTCGGCCTCCAGCTTTTGGGCCCTGTTAACCGCAAGGTTGCGCAGGAACTCGGGGTCGTCGTCGGGCGCGGTGGAACGCTGCTGGCCCCCAGAAGTGGGGCCGCGCTGACCGGCAGTGGAAGAGCCAAATGAGGATGCGGTGCCTGGCGCAGCACGGGCATACTGCGGCCGGCCGAAGAGGAACCACAGACCCACGCCAATGACGTTCAGGAAGATGATCACCAAGATCCACGCGGGCTTGGGAATGCTGCGTACGTCATTGGCTTCGCTGCGAATGCAGTCAATGAGTCCGTACACAAACAGGACAACACCTAAGGTCACTGGAATGATATAGCGCATACTTCATTCTACCGTTGACAGAAAAATCAGCACCTGCTTAGGACGTTGGGGAGACGCCCAGCTTCAACCGCTAAACTTGGTCCGTGGCTTTCTTCAAATACTCCCTGATCCGCGGCGTGCTCTTTATGGCGTTCTTCCTCGTCGCCTACCTATGGATAGGACTTCAGCCCTTCTCGGCGGCCGTGATTGCTGCCCTGTGCGCCTTCGTGGTCAGCTTCATTTTCCTGCGCAAGCAGCGTGACGGTGCCACCTCGGTTGTGGCCGATCGCTTCGCTCCGAACGCCAGCACCACCCAGTCGGCCGCGGCTTTGGCCGACGCCGAGGCTGAAGACGCTCTCATTGACGAGAACCCTGATGTCTGGATTGACGCCGACCGCAAGCCTTCCGCGGACAAGAACGAATAAGCCCTACAGTGCGGTCAGCACCATGGCCACGGCGAACAGAACACTGAAGCCCAAGTTGATCAGCCCTGTCTGCTGCAGCACTGGGATCAGGGACTTGCGCTGTTTCCCCTGAAGCATGAGCCAGCTGGGCATCAGCATGAACGGCACCAGCAACAGCACCAACAAGATCCACGGCTTGGCCGGCACCAGGAACATCATGAGCGCCAGCGACAATGCCAACATCACCACATAGCTGAGCCGCGCATTTTTGTCCCCGAGCCGCACGGCGAGAGTTCGCTTGCCGACTTCGGTATCCGTGGGAATGTCGCGGACATTGTTAGCCATCAAAAGTGCGACGGCGATCAGTCCCGTTGCGATGGACCCCAACACTGCCGCTTGGCTCACCTGCCCGGCTTGGGTGAAGGTGGTGCCCAACGTGGCCACGGGGCCGAAGAACACAAAGACGAAGACATCGCCGAGGCCCATGTATCCGTAGGGATTCTTCCCTCCGGTGTAACCCCACGCTGCAAGAACCGCGCCGGCTCCCACCAGCAGCAGCCACCATGCGCTGGAGGCGAGGACCAAGCCCAAGCCGGCCAGCATGGCCAGCCCGAACATGGTGAACGCCGCCATCTTCACGTGCTGCGGCTTGGCCACTCCGCTTCCCACGAGGCGCAGCGGACCAACCCTGACCTCGTCGGTGCCGCGGATGCCATCGGAGTAATCGTTGGCGTAGTTCACACCAATCTGGAGGAGCAGGGCGACCAACATCGCCAAAATTGCGCGCCCCCAGTGCAAAGCACCAAGATCATAGGCTGCGGCCGTACCGATAATGACCGGAGCCACTGCCATGGGGAGGGTCCTCAGACGGGCTCCGGCAATCCATTGACCCACAGTGGCCACAGCGTTACTCCTATATGTGTATATGTGCAGTTGAATGAGATATTCATATTTGCATAAAAATTGACAGCCCGTTCCGCGGACCCTAGAGCTTATTCTGCCCCTTTTCTTGACTCAGGCTGCTTGCGCAGCACCGGTCAACGCGGCCAAAATTGCCGATCTATCGGGCTTTCCGTTGGGTAGCAGCGGCAACTCGGAGACGAACACCACAGTCTTAGGGACCAGATGCGGCTCCAGCAACGCCCCGGCGGCGGCCAGCAATTCGGCCTCGGTGCATGAAGCGACCACCATCGCGGCGACCTGCTGGCCCCACTCAACGGATGGAACGGGAAGCACAATTGCCTCGCGGACACCCTGCACCCGGTGCAAACCATCCGTCACGGCTCCGGGCGAAACTTTCAACCCGCCGGTGATGATGACGTCATCAGCTCGGCCCAGCACACGCAGCCGTCCCTCGTCATCCAGCTCGCCCAAGTCGCCGCTTTCATACCAACGCACCATCTCGCCGTCGTCCGCTTCCTCAGTGAAGGAGACGGAAGTGAGAGCGGCATCGCCCAGATACCCGGCGGCCACCACGTCACCGCCGAGCCAGACCCGGCCGTCACGGATGGCCAGGCGCACGCCCTCGAGCGGGACGCCGTCGTACACGCAACCGCCGCAGGTTTCGCTCATGCCATAGGTGGTGATCACGTTCAGCCCGGCACCGCGCGCGGCCTCGAGCAGCACGGGGTTCATGGGGCCGCCGCCGAGCAGAATCGCGTTGAAACGGCGCAAAACGGTCAGCGTTTCGGCGCTCGGGTTGGTCAGCAGGCGGCTGAGTTGCGTGGGGACCAGAGAGGTGAAACGCATTTTGTCGGTCAGCTCAAGGGCGGCCTCGGTGAACGCTTCGGGGGTGAATCCGCCGCTCAGATCCATGGCCCACGGGCGGGTTCCGGCGAACAGGCTGCGCACCAGAACTTGCAGCCCGGCCACGTAATTCATGGGTAGCGCGAGTAGCCACTGACCCTCGCCGGACAGCGCCATGGCCGTGCCCACGGACGACGCCGCCAGCGCCTCAACACTGAGCATGGTCCGCTTGGGTGTGCCCGTGCTCCCCGAGGTAAGTACGACGGCGGCAATCTCGGTTTCGCTTCCTTCGGCGAGTCCCAGCTCGCTTTGGGGGATGAGCGTGAAGCTGCCGTCAGGGGCGATCTGGACTGCGGGGCCCTCGCCGTGCAGTGCGTCGGAGAGTGCCTTGAGCAGGGGTTCGAGGTTCATGTGCGCCTGTTTTTAGAGGGTGGAGGGATTAGAAGTAGTAAGGGAAGGAAGACCAGTCGGGGTCGCGTTTTTCCAAGAACGCTTCCTTGCCCTCCACGGCCTCGTCCGTCATATAGGCCATGCGGGTGGCCTCGCCGGCGAAGACCTGCTGGCCTGCCAGGCCGTCGTCAGCCATATTGAAGGCGAATTTGAGCATGCGGATGGCCTGCGGGGATTGGCGGGCAATGTCTGCCGCGTATTCCAGGGCCACGTTTTCCAGATCCTGGTGGGCTACCGCCTCGTTGACGGCGCCCATGGTGACCATGTCATCTGCGGAGTATTCGCGGGCCAGGAAGAAGATTGCGCGGGCGTTCTTCTGCCCGATCTGGCGGGCCAGCAGCGCCGAGCCGTATCCGGCGTCGAAGCTTCCCACAGTGGCGTCAGTCTGCTTGAACTTGCCGTGTTCGCGGGAGGCGATGGTGAGGTCCGAGACCACGTGGAGGGAGTGTCCGCCGCCGGCTGCCCAGCCGTTGACCACGGCGATGACCACTTTGGGCATGGTGCGCATGAGGCGCTGGACCTCAAGAATGTGGAGGCGTCCGGCGCGGGCCGGGTCAATGGTTTCCTTGGTTTCGCCCTCTGCGTACCGGTAGCCGTCGCGGCCGCGGATGCGCTGATCGCCGCCGGAGCAGAAGGAGTGGCCGCCGTCTTTAGGGGAGGGGCCGTTGCCAGTCAAAAGAACGGTTGCGACGTCCGGGGTCATGCGGGCGTGGTCCATGGCGCGGTACAGCTCGTCGACCGTGCCGGGGCGGAACGCATTGCGTACCTCTGGGCGGTTGAAGGCGATGCGGACGGTGGGGAGGTCCTTGATGATCTCACCGTCTTCGCTGCGTTCCACCTGGCGGTGGTAGGTCATGTCAGTGAAGTCGAAGCCCTCAACCACGCGCCAGCGGGTGGGATCGAAGATGTCAGATACCTGGGGAGGAAGATTCGTTGCGTTCACGCTAACGATCTTAGCTGGCAGGGTGAGCTGGGGCGCAGTGGGCGTCCTGCTGCGCTCACTAACTGATGCAGAATTCGTTGCCTTCGGGGTCTGCCATGGTGAACCACGAATGCGGTCCTTGACTGGCTTCCCAGAGGAATGTGGCACCGCGGGCTTCCAAGTTCGTGCGAACCGTCATTTTGTCGTCATCTCTGAGCCGGACGTCCCAATGAATGCGGTTCTTGCCTAGCTTTTCCTGATCGCTGCGCTGGAACAAGATGCGCGGTTGCCCGTTATTTGTGTCCGAGCCTGCAATGATTGCTTGCCCATCAGACCAGACTAAAACCCCATTGTGGAGCGTGGTTTGCTCCTCGGTGGCGAAACCCTTGGCGATCATGGAGCGGATGAAAGCCTCATCGGAGGGTTCCACCTGCCAGCCCATGGTTTCTGCCCACCAATCGGCAAGAACATGCGGATTGTGGCAATCAACCACTATTTGGAGTGAGTAGCTCATGGGGAAAGTCTGCCGGTTCAGGCGCTGGGCGTCCATTATTTGGTTTATACGCAATTCCGGGGGCTGGTCCTGCGTATAGCCAAAGTGGACTTAACTTATACGCACGCCACGCCCGGCCCACTTGCGGTGCAGTCACTCTGCCGCAACGCCAGTGGGTCCCGGCTGCGTATAAACAAAGAAGGCGCACGGCTCCTGATGGAGCCGTGCGCCTCAATTACTTCAGGGGGAGGTTATGCCAGTACGCGCAACTTGGACGTGGAGCGGCCAAACAGGGCATTGTCCACCGACAGCTTGCCGGGGCCAACCAAGGCAACTGCCAGGGCTGATGCGCCCAAGAGCAGTACCAGCTCGTAGCCGCCACCTTCAACGAATACGCCCGCGGAGGCGTGGACCAGAATGATGGCGCCGAGCATGTTTAGTGTCAGCAGTGCTGCGAACGGGCGCGTTGCCAGACCCAAGATCAGGGCGATGCCACCCACCAGTTCCAGTGTTGCAATAATCGGTGCGATCACGTCAGCGGCAGGGACGCCCATCTGGGCAAATGCGCCCTGGGTTCCGACGATGGTGAATTCGTTGTACTTCTGCCAGCCGTGGGCTGCGAAGAGGAAGCCAACCACAATGCGAAGGATGGTTCGGGCGGCTGTATTCAAGGCAAGGTTGTTCATAGGATTCTCAACGTCTCTTTGGGGTCATGGGGCAGGCCTTCTGGATGAAGCGCCGAGCATCAAATAATTGAAGCTTCAATAAAATCATGCCACGGAATAAGTTGATGTGTCAATCAAAGGGTGTTGGGTGGCCCCGTCGGTGGTTAGGCGAAGCCTTCGTGCTGGTATCCGATAGTGTTTTTTTATGAGCCAGATCGCACCCGTCACCCTCCGCGGTAAATATGTCACCCTCGAGCCACTGAGCCTGGACCATCACGATGACCTGGTTGCCGCGGCGTCCGACGGCGAACTGTGGAACCTTTGGTACACCACAGTGCCGCGTCCCGAGAACATGCGCGCAAACATTGAGACACGCTTGGCCGCGCATGAGGCTGGAACTGAGATGTCGTTCACTGCGCGGCACAATGATCCCGTATCGGGGGAGCCGGGCAAGGTGATGGGGTTGACCAGTTACTACGCCATCGACCTCAATGTTCCCCGGCTCGCAATTGGTGCAACGTGGAATGCACTCAGTGCGCAGGGCACGGGAACCAATCCGGACAGCAAAAAGCTCCTACTGCAGTACGCGTTTGAGACGCTTGGCTGCGAGGTCGTTGAATTTCACACGCATTGGATGAATACCCAATCGCGGGAGGCTATTGCCCGCCTCGGCGCCAAACAGGACGGCATCTTGCGAGCTCACAGACGTCTGGCGGACGGATCACTGCGAGACACTGTGGTCTTCTCCATCCTGGCCGCCGAATGGCCGCAAGTCCGGAACGGGCTCGACTTCCGCCTCGCCAAAAAGCGCTGACATGGAGTCCTTCGATCCAGCCGCCGCGCAGTGGGACGGCGCCGTCAACGCTCGCCATCTCGCCGGCGACATCTACCGGATGGGTCGCAGCGAGTGGCTCACCGAACGTGGCTGGCAACAGCTCAGCGACGACGGCGTGCGCACCGTCATCGATCTGCGGAACCCTAGCGAGCGCAAGCGCAGGCCTACCGACCCGGTGGTGAGTGAGGCGGCGATGGTGGGGTTCGACGTCGTACATTCACCCACGGAAGACCCAGACGATCCTATGTATCAGGAACTGTTCCACCCCTACATGAACCATCCGCGGCTCTATGCGGACATTGTGCGACTTTTCCCCCTGCAGGTGGCTAGAGTCTTCAAGGAATTGGCGGTGGCACAGGGGAAAGTGGTGATCCACTGTTCGGCCGGGCGGGATCGGACCGGGCTGATTGCCACGTTGCTGCTGACGTTGCTCGGGCAGGAGGAGCGGGCCGTGCCCCAGGATGAACTGGCGGCGCGCGGCATCAACGAATGGCACCGAGTCTCGCCCGTGAAGCACCCCTATGAGCGGCATCTTGAGGAGCTGGAGCTGGCGGACGTGGTGAGGGGGCGTGGCCAAGCGTTGCAAGCATTCGCCGAAACCATGGATGTGCGGAATTTCCTGCTGGACAATGGGGTCAGCGCAGCCGAGATCGACGCCGTGATCGCGCGGAGCCGCTCGTCATGATGGCAGAGGAAGACCCGGATCTCTTCTAGACTGATCCGCATGCATAAACCCCAAGCCACAAAATCTGCCGCCAGCAACTCCAAGAAGATGAGATTTCTTGTGATCGCATTGATCGTTGCGATGGTCGCGGTTATTGGCGGAGGCACAGTGATGGGGCTGATGATGGGGGACAGCAGCGACGCGGAGACGTCGGCTGCCGCGGCTGCGCCGGCTCCTGCCGCGGCACAGAACCGTGAATGGACCGGCACGCTGGAGTTCAACGGGGCCGAGATGAACGTGAGACTCTTTGGCGATAAGGCCCCGCAGGCAGTGGCATCGTTCCTGCACCTGGCGGAGAAGGACTTCTTTGCCGGAACCAAGTGCCACCGACTCACCACGGGCGGCTTCGACATCCTCCAGTGCGGCGATCCCACGGGCACCGGCACGGGCGGTCCGGGCTACGAGTTTGGCCCCATTGAAAATGCGCCGACTGACAATGTCTACCCGCGCGGCACGCTCGCCATGGCGCGTACGAGTGACCCGAATAGCAACGGCAGCCAGTTCTTCATTGTTTACGGCGACACGAGCATTGGGCGGGACGCGGCTGGCGGCTACACCGTCTTCGGCGAGATTACCGGTGGCCTTGACGCAGTGGAAAAGGTTGCCGGGCAGGGAACTTCCGACGGCGGCCAGGACGGACCGCCTGCAGCTCCCGCCGTTCTGGGTGCTGCGCGCTTCCAGTAGCTTATTTCTTCGGTGCCGCTTTGTGAGCCTTCTTTAGTGCCGCTTTAGCTGGGTAGACCGGCCCCTACCAGCGAGGTGCGCTCTGGGGTTGATGCCGCCGAGACGGGCTGGAGCTTGCTGGAGAGTTCCTCATTGAACACGAAGTATCTGTAGGCGAGGAACCGGAAGATGGTGCCAAGGATCAGGCCGATCACGCCACCGGCAATGAAGTCCGCGGTGAAAGAGGTAAATCCCAAAACATAGCGGGAGATGATCTGGCAGGCCAGCACAATGCCTAGACCCAACACGTTCATGCCCAGGAAGAGGGAGAACTCTTTCCAAACGCGCTCCGATCGGCGGTGGCGAAAGGTCCAGTAGCGGTTGGCGAACCAGGCGAAGATCGTGGCAATCACGGTGGAAACGACGCGGGCCTTGATGGTGCTCTCAGACATGGGGCCGTGCCACAGAAGAATGTAGAAACCGTTGTCGATAAACCAGCCTAGGCCGCCCACGGCGCCAAACTTCAGTACTTCGCGCCAGAGCGAAGCCACCAGATTCATGATCTTCTCGGTGCTGTTCATGAGACCTTCCAAAAAAACGAAGAAGTATGAGGCTGCCCCAGCCGCCAATGTTATGGATCACAATCTAACAGCGGCAGCTGGAAAAACGCTCCAAATGAAGCGCCCGGTAAATATGTGACATGGGACACCCATAAGGGGCTGGCGCTTCTCTGCCCGTTCGTCCCGCCGGCAGCGATGTCAGAGCGTCCTCCTACACTCAGGATTAACAAAACGAACTCGAGTTGGGGGTGTGAAGCATGGCAGTTCCGCAAGACGCTCGTGACATGGTCATCTGCGTGCCTCCGCGACACTGGTTGATTCCGCCCGGGGATCCCGATGCTCAAGCAGGCCCCGGCGCGCCTGAGCGTGTGTGGAATGAGACCGAAACGCAGCAGCTTCTGGACCTGTTCCGAGAGGGACAGAAGCTGACCGAGATAGGGGAGGTCCTTAAAATTGACGAACGGGATGTAGTTGTTCGGTTGCTTCGGATCCTTATGAATGCCCATGGCATCCTAGATGATGAAGTGTTGGCGTTCCGCTCCGGTGAGGCCTACTCCCGTGACGATCAGATCCGCCTGCGGGCTATGCACGCTGACGGCTGCTCGTTGGCGGAAATTTCTCAGGCGTTGGGCCGTTCGCAACTAGGTGCTGGCTGGAAGCTGTTGTCCATGGGGCTGCCGGCCCGCTAACCGGTGAGCCTTGGAGGAGGGCTGCTGGATATGGCCGGAGTTGCTCTCCTTGCCACGGCCCGAAGACTGGGGAAATCGAGTACCTTGTAGATACCGGCAGGCTGCCTGAAATTCCAACGACTCGAGGAACTTTGCGTCTCCCCCAGAAATTCAAGAACTGGCTCTTCAACGCCCCCGGGGTCGCGGATACGGCAACACACAGCGGGCTGGTTGCCCGCGCCGAAGCTCGGGCTGCCGCCTTGACTGAGGAGCAAGCCGGGGATCTCCTGCAACAGCTCCCCGACAGCGCCACATGGGGCGATGCTGAGCTGGAAAACTACCTCGCCGTTGCCAAGGTTTTCGTCCAGAACAGCCTCGGCATGGCACTTTTTGACACGCAATTGCTTGCAGCCGCCACCATGGTGCGCGGCATCGTGGTGGAATTGGACACCGGTGAAGGCAAAACTATGGTGGGTGCCCTGGTTGCCGGCGCGCATGCGCTACGCGGGCGCCGCGTGCACGTCCTGACGGTCAATGACTACCTGGCTCAGCGCGATGCCGCCTGGATGAAGCCCTTCTTCGAGCAACTTGGCGTGGAAGTGGCCTCGGTGACCGAAGCCATGGAACCGCAGAACCGCCGGCAGGCCTATGAAGCTGACATTGTGTACGTCTCTGTCAACGAGCTGGGCTTCGATGTACTGCGCGACCGCACGTGCACCGAACCGGAGCAAACCACCTTGCAGCCTTTTGATGTGTGCATTGTGGATGAGATCGACTCCGTTCTGGTGGATGAGGCCACCCTTCCGCTGGTTTTGGCGGGCCGAGCGCGCAGCGAGCTGCAATCCGTGGATGTGGCGGACTTCGTCAAGGCGCTACGCCCCGGCGTCGACTTCACCGTTGAACTGGACAAGCGGAACGTTTCACTCACCGATGCGGGGCTGGCCGAAGTGGAGGTGAGGTGGCCCGGCGTCGAACTTTATTCGACGGCGGGGACCCCGTTGTTCTCTTCCATCAACACGGCTCTGCACGCCCAGGTCTTGCTGCATCGCGACGTTGACTACATTGTGCGTGACGGAAAAGCTGAGATTGTCTCCGATTCCCGCGGCCGGGTGGCTGCGTTGCAGCGCTGGCCCGATGGCTTGCAGGCGGCCGTGGAAACCAAGGAAGGGTTACACACAACCGAGCAGGGAGAGGTTCTGGACCAGCTGTTGGTGCGGGATCTCATCAAAAGTTTTGCCACCGTCACGGGCATGAGCGGGACCGCCGTGGCCGTTGCGGAATACCTGCGCACGCATTACGAGCTCGACGCCGGCCGCGTGGACTCCCATACGCCGTGCATCCGTGCGGACCGGGCGGAGAAGATTTACGCCACGGCTGCCCAACGTGATGCCGCCGTGGTTGAGGCAGTGAAAGTTGCTCACGCCACGGGCCAGCCGGTGCTGCTGGGCACCCATGACGTGGCGACATCCGAGCGTTTTGTGCAGCTTCTGGAGGTTGCGGGCATCGAATGCCAAGTCCTCAACGCCCGCAATGACAGCCTCGAAGCGCAGGTCATTGCCCAGGCCGGGCGCCGGGGGAGCGTCACTGTCTCTACGCAGATGGCGGGCCGTGGCACCGACATTCTTTTGGGCGGGAGTCCTGCAGACCCTGCCGAGCACGCCGAGGTGGCCGCGCTGGGCGGGCTGCTGGTCATTATTGTGGCCCGCTTTTATTCGCCGCGTCTAGATGCACAGCTACGGGGCCGGGCCGGACGGCAGGGCGATCCGGGTGCCAGTATCATCTTCTCCAGCATGGAAGACCCGGCCGCTAACGGGCAAGAAGCGCACGGCCTGGAACTCACCAATACGGTGGCCCAGGAAGCGGACGGGGACGGGCTGGTCACCCGGCCAGGCGTGTCCGCGCTCCTGGACAAGGCGCAACGGCTCGCCGAGGCCGAACGCTTCACCACACAGCAAAACTCGTGGAAGTACAACGAGCTGATCGCCTATCAGCGCAGGGTGGTGATGGCGGACCGTGAGACGTTCCTCAACGACAGGGATGCGGCGCTTTACGCGTTGGCGGAACGTGCCTACGGTGACAGTGCCAGTGCTGACTCCACTGCTGACGGCGGCGGTGACCGTCTGGAACAACTGCGCAGCGCACTCGGTGAAACGGAGCTGGCTCGCCTGTGCAGGGCCGTCATGCTTTTTGAACTCGATGCGCAATGGAGTGACCACTTGGCGCAGCTCTCGGAGCAACGGGCCGCCATCCACTTGCGCGCGCTGGGCAGGCAGAACCCGTTGGATGAATTCCGCCGCGAGACCATCAGGACTTTTGAAGGCTTTCTCGAAGACGCCCGCGCACATGCTCTAGAAACTGTGGAATCCCTAGAGGTCATTGACGGCCATGTAGACCTCGATGCAGCAGGCATTCGCAGCGGATCCGCCACATGGACCTACGTTGTCGATGAGAATCCGTTTGGAAACCAAACGGACCAGATTGTGAAATGGCTCCTGAAAAAGATGGGGAAATAGCTTTCCAGTCCCGCCCAATGCGCGAATACTGGTGAGCAACCGGGCAATATTAGCCAGAGAGACGGGCACCATGGGCAAGCTGATTTACGCGGCCATCACATCACTTGATGGCTACATCGAGGACAGAGACGGCGGGTTCGCTTGGGCTATGCCGGACGATGAGGTCCACAGTTGCATCAACCATCTGCAAGAGGATATAGGCACGTTCTTGTTGGGGCGGCGCATGTTCCAAACCTTGCAAGTGTGGGAAGAGTTCTACGGGAAAACCGATCTCATCAAGGTCATGCGGGATTACGCCACGCTGTGGCACGGCACGGACAAAGTGGTGTTCTCCAAAACCCTCGATGAGGTGTCCACCTCCCGGACCAGGATCGAGCGTGTTTTTGATCCTGAGGCCATCCGCCGCATGAAAGCGGACGCCGACCATGACCTCTCCGTGGGTGGTGCCGAACTGGGCGCCACAGCGTTGCGCGCCGGGCTGGTCGATGAAATCCATCTCTTCATCTCCCCGGTCATGGTGGGCGGAGGGAAAGCGGCTCTTCCCGAGATCAAGGAAACCCGGCTGGACCTGCTGGGACAACAACACTTTGGCAACGGCGTCGTCCATCTGCATTACGCCGTCAGGAACGGCTAGCAAAGGGCTGAGTGACGCCTCGATTCAGGCGTCACAAAGACCCGAAAGGCGGCATTTTAGGGAAGCATAGAGAGGAATAATCCGTCCTTCAGAAAGCAGCCATGAGCCACCGTCTTGACCGCAGTCCGCACCCGTTGACCACGGCGAAAGTAACAGCTCAGCAGCTCTTGACGGAGTTGCCGGCCGCCTCCCAAACAACTGACGCGCACACCCTGTGTTTCGATGCTCCAGCGCAGGAATTCACACAGGCTCTGCCACTGGGCAATGGCCGGCTCGGAGCCATGTGTTACGGAGGGGTGGGCGGCGGGCGGATCACGCTCAACGATTCCACTGCCTGGTCTGGTGGGCCCGGCAGTGAGGCGGCCAATACGCGCGGTCTCAAGGATGGTCCGGCCACCATTGCCCGGGCGCGGGAGGCAGTGTCCGCGGGGCTGTTCACTGCTGCCGAAACCGAATTGGCCAAGGTAGCCACGGCGCATACACAAAGTTATTTGCCGTTTGCGGAGCTATTGCTCGAGCTGGACTTTGGTTCCGCTGCGCAGACTGCTGATGGCGCTGAGCCTGGCGTTGCCGCATCCGCACAGCATTACCGCCGCACCCTGGATTTGCACAGCGCCCTGCATGAACACAGCTACACGGTGGCTGGCCGGAGCATCACCGAGCAGGTCTACGTCTCGCCCGCGCATCAGGTAATGGTGGTGGAGCTTCGCGTGACGGGCGAACCATTGCCTAAGGTCACGGCCGCCTTGGCCAGTCAGTTGCGCATCAAGGCCGCCACCTCGCACCCCGGGGCTGCCACCCTGGAGCTGCAACTCCCCACCAATGCGGCACCCGATTACGCCAACCCGCCCACCGGCGTCGAATATGACCAGCCCGGCCGGGAATCGTTGCGCGGTGCTGTGGTGGCGCACTGGATCCATGACGGCACGGAACTGTCTGGCGCAGAAGACCAGTACGACGCCGGGACGTTGGCTGCCGCTGGCGTCTCCCGTTTGCGCCTTGTGCTGGCCACTGCCACCAACTTTGTTGGCTCACACCTTCCCCTGGATCCTCAAGTTGGTGCCCCGCTCAAACACGCCACCGAGTTGGTCCAGGCTGCCTCGAAGCTGACATCCACGGAACTCTTTCAATCTCACACCGCCAATCATCAGGAGCTGTACGAGCGGGCCGAACTGGATTTGGGTAGCCCCGCCGGTGATCCGGAACAGCCTACCGATGTCCGAATCCGTGAAACCCCGGCCGATCCCGCGCTCGCCGCTCTCCTGTTTAACTACGGCCGGTACTTGCTCATCAGTAGCTCCCGCCCCGGCACCCTGGCCAGCACCTTACAAGGCATCTGGAACGAGTCCATGCAGCCGCCGTGGAGTTCCAACTTCACCATCAATATCAACACTCAGATGAACTATTGGGCCGCCGAGGCCAGCAATTTGGCCGAGTGCCATGAGCCGCTTTTTGACCTCCTCGAGTCCCTCTCGCAGACCGGCCGGCACACGGCACGCACCGTTTATGGACTCGAGGGCTGGGTTGCGCACCACAACACGGATGCCTGGGCCTTCACCTCACCGGTGGCCGGCGATGCCTCGTGGGGGTTCTGGCCCATGGGAGGTGCCTGGCTGGCCACCCACCTCATCGAACATGTGCGCCACGGCGGCAGCGAGCAGTTCGCAGCAGAACGCGCCTGGCCCATCATCAAGGGAGCCAGCGAATTCGCGCTGGGCTGGCTCATTCCGCAAGCCGACGGCACCTTGGGCACCTCCCCGTCCACCTCCCCGGAAAACCACTTCCAAACCGAGGATGGAACAATTGCCGCTGCTGGCCAGAGTTCCACAGCGGATCTGACCATCATCGCCCGGCTCTTCCGTGCGGCACTTGAGTTGGCGCCGGCAGGAGACCCTCTGACGCATCAGCTGGAGACGGCACTGGGGCGTTTGCCTCAAATCCCCGTGGCGCCGGACGGCACCATTTCAGAATGGGCTCAGCCCTATGACCAACCGGAACCAACGCACCGGCACGTCTCCCACCTCTACTTTGCCTATCCCGGCGAGACCGAGCTGACCCCGGATTTGGCACAAGCAGTAGCCCGCACGCTCGACGCCCGCGGCGATGATTCCACCGGCTGGTCGCTGGCCTGGAAACTGGCACTAAGGGCCCGGCTGAAGGACACCGTGGCCGTGGAGCGGCTCCTGGCCCTCGTTTTCCGGACCGCGGGGGAGCAGCATAGCCCCCATGCTGGCGGGCTCTACCCCAACATGTTTGCCGCCCATCCGCCCTTCCAAATCGATGGCAATTTTGGTTTTGTGGCAGGTGTTGTGGAGTGTCTGGTGCAAAGCCATACCGGGCACATTGAGCTGCTGCCAGCGGTTCCCTCCCTGTGGCCACAAGGTTCGGTGCGCGGCCTGGTGGTGCGCCCGGGAATCGTCCTGGATTTGAGCTGGGGCTCGGAAACGGGCACCCCCACACTGCTCTCGGCACGGCTGCGGGCCAAATCCAAGACCACAGCCGGGCCAGCGAGCGTCACCTGGGGTGAGCTAAGCGCCGCAGTGCATGTCAGTGACGAGGCGTGGACCGAGCTGACCCCGGCAGATTTTTCCTCCTGAGACACAAATAAGCGGGGTGTGTCTGCCGTGAATTCCGGCAGGCACACCCCGCTTTTGCTCTTCCCTACCCGATTAGCGTTCGACGGCGGTGACCTGGCTTGCGCCGCCGTCGACCTTGGTCACGGTGACATCGAAGAGCGCCGTTCCGCCGCTCTGAGTGGGGATCGAGACCACTGACTGCTGCCCCTCGGAGGGGGCAAACGCGACGAACTCAACCTCCTTGTTCCACGCGTATTCGGGCCGGTCATTGACGGTTCCCAAGGGAAGAACCGCGCCGGGGCGGACATAGGTGGCGGCACTCAACACGGAGAACGTTTTGGTGTGCCACGCAGGTCCTTGCAGCTGCTCGCCGGTTTCCAAATGCGTCCAGGTGCCCTCGGGCAAGTAGAACTGAACGCTGCCGCTGGCATCCATCACGGGAGCTACCAACACGTCCGAGCCCAACATGTACTGCCGGTCCAGAGCCGCGCAACCCGGATCCTGCGGGAACTCCAAGAACATGGGGCGCATCATGGGCGTCCCTGCCGTGTAAGCCTCCTCGGCACTGGCCAAGAGGTAAGGCATGAGTCGCATTTTCAGGTTGGTGAAATGTCGGAGGACGTCGCTGGATTCATCGTCCACCAGCCACGGCACTCGGTACGAGTTGGAACCGTGCAACCTCGAATGGGAGGAAAGCAGGCCAAAAGCAATCCAGCGCTTGAAGATGTCCGGATCCGGGGTACCTTCAAAACCGCCAATATCGTGGCTCCAGAATCCGAAGCCCGAAGAGGCCAAAGACAAGCCACCTCGCAACGACTCGGACATGGCAGCGAACGTGGATTCGCAATCCCCGCCCCAATGAACAGGCAGCTTCTGCCCCCCAGCGGTGGCGGAGCGAGCAAACAGGACCGCCTCGCCGTGGCCCAGTTCCTTGGTCAGCAAGTCAAAGACCGTCTGGTTGTACAGCTGTGCGTAGTAGTTATGCATCCGCTCCGGGCTGGAACCGTCGTGCCAGCGCACCGTGGTGGGAATCCGCTCGCCAAAGTCGGTCTTGAAGGAATCCACGCCCTGGCCCATCAGAGTGCGGAGCTTCTCCTGGTACCAGCGGGCGGCTTCAGGATTGGTGAAATCAACCAGCGCCATGCCTGCCTGCCACATATCCCACTGCCAGATAGAGCCGTCCGCATTCTTGACCAGATACCCCAGCTCCATGCCCTCCTTGAACAGGTAGGAACGCTGAGCAATGTAGGGGTTGATCCACACACAGACCTTCAAGCCACGCTCGTGCAGACGTGACAACATCCCCTCGGGGTCCGGGAAGGTGGCAGGGTCCCAAATGAAATCTGACCAGTGGAAGGCACGCATCCAATGGCAATCAAAATGGAAAACTGACAGCGGCAGGCCACGCTCTTCCATACCGTCAATGAAGGACATGACGGTTTCTTCGTTGTAGTTGGTGGTGAAGGAGGTGGAGAGCCACAGCCCGTAGGACCATGCGGGGATGCGCGAAGGGCGGCCGGTCAGCTCGGTGTAACGAGCCAAAATGTCCTTGGGGGTGTCCCCATGAATCACAAAGTACTGCAACTTCTGGCCCTCAACGCTGAACTGCGTGCGTGAGACCACCTCGGAACCCACCTCGAAGGAGACCCGCTCCGGATGGTTCACGAAAACGCCGTAGCCGTTGTTCGTCAGGTAAAACGGCACATTCTTGTAGGCCAGATCGCTGGAGGTTCCACCGTCTTCATTCCAGACGTCCACCGATTGGCCGTTCTTCACGAACGCGCCAAACCGCTCGCCTAAACCATACACATTGGTCCCCACACCCAAGGTGAGCTGCTCATGCACGTAGTTCTTTCCGGCAGCATCGGAAATCACGCCAATGCTCCTGGGGACCGAACTGGTAAGCACATGACCGCCGGCCATGAAGTCAACGCCCCAGTCGCCGTCGGTCTTGATCCGTGCGCTCAAGGCACCAGAGGTGTACACCGTCTGATTTTCTTCGATGGAGATGGTGACCTCGGGGTTGCCCTCCGCCACGTCAAAGTGCGGACCCAGATCGAGTGCCCCTTGAAAATGCTCAATCGTCACAGAGATGACATCTTCTAGCGGGGAATCAAAAGTGATGGTCAGCTGCGGGCAGTTCAGCGCATCGCCACGAGCGTTGATGCGCTGGGTGGGAGCGAACACCTCGAGCTTGCTGCCGTCGGCAACAACCTCGGACACATCGCGCGGGTTCAAGGCTGTGATCCCAGGGCGGTGCAGCCAGTATCCGTCGGTGAATTTCATGAATAGACTCGATTCTGCTTTTGTGAAAGTACTTTTGTCCCATATGGGGGAAGTGTGATGGTGGTGCTTGTGCCGAAGTTTCCGGGCAGTTCAACGGTGGAGAGGGTGGGGCCGTGATTGAGCAGGAACAGCTGATCCCCACGTTCCACAGCCTCAATATCGTCAGGTAGCCCCAACGGCACCGGCACTTGAATCCCGGCCGCGGCGACGGCGGACATGACAAGTGCTTCCAAGGCCTCGGCCGGGAGATCAGCACCCACGTACCAAGCCTCACCGGCACCCCACGGGTTCGCGGTGATGGCTGGTTTACCCGCCAAGCGCCCCACTCCGAAGTAGGCCAGGGTGCGCGTGTTGGGGCCGTGAAGTTCCAAATCTTCGGACCAGATCGATGCATGGATGTCCAGTAGTTGGGTACCCGTCGATGAGCTGGTGAAGACGAGTGGCACGGGTTTGTCCAGGGGTAACCATTCCTCACCGGAGACACCCAGAACATCAGAGAGAGCTCCGGGGAAACGGCCCGTGGCGAGTTTGGCTTCCTCATCGGCTACTGCGCTGAAGGGGCCCACCACCATGTGCCCGCCGTTGGAAACGTAGTGCTTCAACGCGGCGGCCTGTTGGCGGCCAAGAAGGAACAAGTTCGGCAGCAGGACCAGGTCAAAGCGGCCCAAGTTGGTGTCCGGATGCACCACTTCAACCGACAGGCCATGCCGCAATAACGGCCGGTAGTAGGCCAGCAACTGCTCCATGACCTGCAACTTTTCAGAGGGGCGTGCCGTAGATTCTGCAGCCCACCAACTGGACCAGTCGAACAGGATCGCAATTCGGGTTTGGCTCGGCGTCCCGGCCAGGGCGCCGAGCTGGGCCATGTAAGCGCCAAGTGCTGCCGCTTCGCGGAAAACGCGAGTTTTGCTGCCGGCCAGAGGGACCACCGCTGAATGGAACCGTTCGGCACCAAAAGAGGATTGACGGAACTGGAAGAAGCACACGCCATCGGCCCCACGGGCCACGGCTGAGAGTGCATCCACTTGCAATGCCCCTGGCTCCTTGGCCACATTGTGCCCTCGCCAATTCACCGCTGAGGTGGCTGATTCCATCAACAACCACGGTTTGCCACCGCTGAGTCCACGGCACAGGTCATGGGTCAACGCGCCCAATTGCCACGACTGCGGATCGCCGGGATCCGTGTACCAGTCATTGGCAACAAAGTCCGTCTCGCGGGCCAAGGAGTTGTAGTCCATGCCGTGGAAGAAGCCCATCATGTTGGTGGTGATGGGATGGGTGGTGTCGTACCGCGAGATGATGTCCCGCTCCGCCTGAAACAAGGAGACAAGCTGATCCGAAGTAAACCGCTTGAAGTCCAGTTCCTGCCCAGGGTTTCCAATGTAGGGGGCGCTGCGTGGAGGCAAGATCTCGTCCCACGTTGAATACTGCTGGGACCAAAACGTGGTTCCCCAAGCATCATTGAGCCGCTCCAAGGTCACGTACTTGCCCATCAACCATTCACGGAATGCGCAGGCGCTCTCGTCGTCAAAACTGATCTGACCCAGCTCATTACCCACATGCCACATGGCCAGAGCCGGATGCTGGGCATAGCGTTCGGCAAGTTTGGCCGTAATGCTTGCGGCCGCTGCGCGGTACTTGGGCGATGAAGGGTTGAACTGATTGCGGGAGCCGTACCAAAGGGTGTGGCCCGCGGCATCGGTGGGCAGTGTTTGTGGATACAGTTTCCCCAGCCAGGGTGGCGGGGATGCTGTGGGTGTTGCGAGACTGACCCGAATCCCGCCTGCATGAAGCAGACCCAACACCTCATCGAGCCACGTGAAGTTCCACTGGCCTTCTTCGGGCTCGAGCTGAGCCCAGCTGAACACACCCACTGTGACCAGGTTGATCCCGGCTTCCTTCATGAGCGCAACATCAGTTGGCCAGCTTGCCTTGGGCCACTGCTCCGGGTTGTAGTCGGCACCAAAGATGAGTCCTTCACCCGGCATGGACGAGGCCAGTCCAAGTTGCTGCCTGTTCATGAATTTCCTTCCAAATTGGATCGGTTCACTCGAATGTGATGATCATAATTTCGATAAATTGTGTGCATTAGGGTCGATTTGGTCTCAGTAGATGCTTATAAACAGGTACCGTTTGGTATCGAAGCGCTTCGCTTGAATTACCAGCTACTGTTATGAAGTTTGCGGTTGTGAAAAGGAGAGTTGCATGGCCACCATGAACGATGTCGCCCGGGCGGCCGGAGTATCTACCAGCACGGTGTCATACGTGCTCAGCGGCAAGCGGACCATCTCCCCGGATACTCGGGCGCAGGTGCTGGCCGCCATTGAAAAACTTGGTTACAGCCCCCACGCGGGCGCTCGTGCCCTGGCGTCCAACCGGTCCAACGTGCTGGGCCTCATGGTTCCTTTGCGGGAAGACGTAAATGTCAGCGTCGTCATGCAGTTTGTTTCCGCCGTGGTCACCACAGCCCGAACCTTCGAACAAGACGTGCTGTTGCTGACCCAGGATGACATTGACGGGATTGCCCGGGTGATGTCCCAATCCATCGTGGACGGCATGATCATGATGGACATCGAAGCCAAAGATCCGAGGGTGCCGCTGCTTGCCAAAATGCGTAAGCCAGCCGTCCTGATTGGACTGCCCGACGACGCCCAAGGACTCAGCTGCGTAGATTTCGACTTCGCCGCAGCGTCCCGAGTAGCCGTCCGCCACTTGGTGGAACTGGGCCATCGGCGTTTGGCGCTGATTGGCTCCCCGCAGGCATCGCTGGAACGCCACGCGACCTACGCGGACAGGGTCCGTAACGGTTTCGAAGCGGCCGCGAGTGCAGCCAACGTGGACTTTGCCAGCCGCGCCTGTGAACCTACAGCTGCGGCTCTGTCCGAAGCCCTGAAGGATCTGGTCACGGGAGTCGATGCGGCCACCGGGCTGGTAGTGCATAACGAATTCCTGCTCCCGATGTTGCGCGACACCCTGACGGAGATGGGACTGAGCGTCCCTGCGGATGTCTCGGTGGTAGCCATCGCCCCCACCGACGTTGCCATGGCCAGCACGGCTCCGTGGACCGCCGTCAGCATCCCCGCCCATGACATTGGCCGGACCGCCGTCGAAATGGTCATGGAACGGATGCTCACGGAAAAGCCAGCGGAGGTGCGGCTCATTGTTCCGAGTCTGGTCCAGCGCGTAACCACGGCTCCGGCTCAGGCCAGCGGCGCCTAGCCCGGTGTGGCCCAGGTTAGCGGGGTCCAGTGCAATCAGGCTCCGGACCCCGGCAGGCTGGCTGGATGCGAACATTAGCCCTTCACCGCACCAATCATGACGCCCTTGGTGAAGTGCTTCTGCACAAACGGGTACACGAACAGGATCGGCACCATGGCCACCACAATCACGGCCATCTGCAAGGCCAGTGACGCCGCGACACCCTGTCCCACGGAGATCTGGCCAGGCACGGAAACACCCTGCAGCACGTAGGAACGCAGCACCACCTGGAGCGGATTCTTTGAGCTGTCATTGATGTACAAGATGGCGTTGAAGAAAGCATTCCAGTAGCCCACACCGTAAAATAGTGCGATCACAGCGGTGACGGCCTTGGACATCGGCAACACGATCTGGCCCAAAATGCGCCACTCGCTAGCGCCATCAATGCGGGCGCTGTCAAGGATGCCCTGATCGATGCCCATGAAGAAGCCGCGCAGGATGATGATGTTGAAGACGGAGATACAACTGGGCAGGATCAGTGCCGCGTAGCTGTCGATCATGCCCAAGCCGGAGACCAGCAAATAGGACGGGATCATGCCGGCGGCAAAGAACATGGTGATCAGCAGAACGAACAGCAACGGGGTGTGGGCGAGCGTACCGGGTCGGGAAAGGCCGTAGGCGCACAGCACCGAAACCACCAAACTCAAGATTGTGCCCACGGCGGTAATGCCAACGCTGACCATGATGGCTCGCGTGACAACCCCTCCCGTGAAGATTTGCCGGTACGCGTCCCAAGAGATTTCACCCGGGATAATAACCAGTCCGCCAGCGTTGGTGATGGTTGCCTGGGTGGAGATGCTGGTCAAAACAATGGTGTAGAGCGGTAGCAGGACTGCCAAGACAACAATGATGAGCGTTGTTGTTTTAGCCACCTTCATCACCGGTGTGGGGGCTTCCTCCCATGCGGCACGTTCCGGGGCCTCCTTGCGCGGCCAACGAAGTCCAGTGGATTGCTTGTGTGGCTTTGAAATGGTGGTCATGACTTGGAATACACCCCTGCTTCTCCGAATAGATGAGCTACCTTGTTGGCCCCGAGGATAAGAGCCAGTGAGACCAGGCCCTTGAGTAGACCGGCCGCTGCTGCGTAGCTCCAGTCACCGTTTTGCACACCTGTGTAGTACACGAAGGTGTCCAGTACTTCCGAGGCTCCGGCACCCACAGCATCGCGCTGCAGGATCAGCTGTTCGAAGCCGACCGAGAGTGAATCACCCAGACGGAGAATCAACAGCAAGATGATGACCGGGCGCAAGCCGGGCAAGGTGACATGCCACATGCGTTTCCAACGGCCGGCACCGTCCACGGCTGCCGCCTCGTACTGTGACGGGTCAATGGCGTTCAGCGCCGCGAGGAACACGATCATGCCCCATCCGGCGTCCTTCCAAATGCTCTGCGAGGTGATCAGGAACAAGAAGGTGTCCGGGTTGGTCATGATGTCCATGCCCTGCCAGCCGTTGGCCAGCAGTTGCTGGTTCAACAACCCGGCGCCACCCAAGATCTGCTGGAACACAGCAACCACCAGGACCCACGAGAAGAAATGAGGCAGGTAGACAATGGCCTGAATGGTGGCACGCACTGCTGGGCTAACCAGCGAGTTGAGCAGGATTGCCAAGAAGATGGGAATGGGAAAGAAGAAGAACAACTGGAATGCCGTGATCACCAGAGTGTTCTTGACGGCCAACCAGAAATTGGTATCGGTCAGTACCCGCACAAAGTTATCTAAACCTACCCATGGGCTGTCCGGGATTCCCACGAAGGGTGAGTAGTCCTGGAACGCCACTACGTTGCCCAAGATGGGGACGTAGGCGAAGACTGCCAGCAATAGCACTGCGGGCAGGGTCATGAAGATCAAGGACTTGTCCCGGCGGAACCGGGCCTTCAGGCCCAGCCCTGCCCTCACTTCCTGCTTCACCTTGGGACCCTTGGAAGAGGAGCGACGGCGCTTGGGGCCTCCGGTAGCCGCACCTTCGCCGGAGTCCACGGTCCCGGAGGAGGCAGCTGCCTCCTTTGTCAGTAGGGTTTCCATGGAACGCTGCCCGCTCACGCGCTCAGGAATCCGGTGTAGAACTCACGGAGCTCATCGCCACCGTTCTTCTTCCACGTGGCAAGTGCGGCATCCAGATCGCTGATCTTTTTGCGGCCGCGGGCAATATCCATGGCCAGGTCGTCGAACGGCTTGCTGAGTGAGCCGAACTTGGCGGGCTCCTCGATTTGCAGACCGAAGAACTGCTCCTCGACGACAAACGGCGCCTGGCGTGCTTCCCACTCGCTGGCCGACTCCACATAGCCCGGGTACTGAACCTTGGAATTGACGATGGGGGAGTTGACCAGGAATGCATAGGTGCTGGTCACTTCGGCAAGGCCCTTGTCCGTTGACTGCGGGATGTTGTTCTCATCCTTCTTGAAGTGCACGCCTTCAACGCCGTAGTTGATGAGTTGGTATTCCTGGGTACCAAACGGCGCGGCAATAAAGTTGGCCACCGCGAGCAATTCCTCGATCTTGGCCTTGTCGTCGTTTTTCTTGATGAAGCTGAAAATGCTGGCGGGAGCACCTGCGAACAAGGTGGGCTTGCCGCCGTCGGGAGCGAAGAAGTCCATCGGCTGCATGTCGTACTTGGGGTTGGTGGGCAGCATGCGTGCCAGGGATTCGTGCCAGCTGCCGAGCCCGTCAGTGGCCATGAGTGAGGCTCCGGATTCAAAGCGGGCCTTGGACTGCTGCAAGTTCCCGGCAACTGCATCCGGGTGAACGGCTCCGGAGGCAAAGAGTTTCGCGGTCCATTCCAAGGCGGCGCGGTATTCGTCCGTTTCGACCTTGTTCACGAGGGCGCCGTCAACCAGTGCCCACTTCGGAGCGACACCGAACATGAGCTGGGCGCCGTTCCAAGCATCTTCAGAACCCCAGCGCTTCTTGGCGGGATTGGTCAATTCCTTGGCGATCTCAATGTACTCGTCCGCGGTCTTGGGGGCTTCAAGGCCGAGCTCGGTGAAGATGTCCTTGCGGTAGAACATGGCGTTTGTGAGCAGCGTGGAGGGGTAGGGCAGGCCGTAGAGGCCACCGGCAAAGGAACTGAATTTCCAGGCCGCGGTGGGTAGATTGGCCAGATTCGGGTATTTCTTGATTTTGTCGCCGGACAGGTAGGGCGCGAGGTCCTCGAATACGCTGGTCACGGCCTGGCTGAAGCGGGGAGGAAGGTTCCAGGAAGGGATGACTACCCAATCCGGGACGTCCTTGGGAGAAGCCAGAACCGTCTGGATCTTATCGCCGTAAGTGTTGCCATCATTGACCTGGAAATCGATGGTGGCACCGAGCTCCTTGTTGACTGCCTGGTAGTAGCTGTTGCTGGCCAGCGCCGGGGGAACGGTCCACCACGCGGGGGTCATGGCCTTGTAGCTGCCGCCCTTGCCCGGCACTTCCGTGACAGACTTGACTAGGGTCTTCGGGATGGTGGTGAACCCGGGGGTGGAGCCGTTGACGCCGGCAATATCTGGAGTGACCAGACTGATGGGAATGTAGCTGGGGACCACCTTAGCTACCGAATCAGCCAGGCCAAGAGAAGAAGTGACCTGAGCCTTTCCCGCACCATTTCCGCAGGCCGTCAGAACTGCGGCGGTGCTGAGTGCGACGGCAGAGATGCCGGCGAGACCCAGAAAAGACCGGCGATTCAGACCATTTGTATCTGGACTGGCCGTTGCTACCTGGCGATTTTTCCTCATAATGTGTCACTCCTTTGTGATGGCGTGTGCCATTGATTGATCCGTTGTGGCGCTGTTCCCGCATGGGATTCACGAGGTCTAGGCGCTCGAAGCAAGCGAGGGAAATCTGTTGAAATAGTGTCGATGCGCTTCGATTGATTTGATTCTAGGTTACGTGACACCCGTCACGCAACATTGACTTTTCTTCTGTAAATATATGAAAAATTGGTGTAACAATAGAACTCAATCCCTTGCGCAAGCGTTTAAACATAAAACACCTTTCCGGAGAAACCACCATGACTCAACCTGTCGCCATGACCACTCCTGCTCCCGAGCCCGCCAGCCATGAGCCCGCCAACAATGAGCAGTCCGGCAGCAGCCCTGAACAGTTATTGACGCAGTTGAGTCCGGCGGAGAAGGTTGCCATGTTGCACCAGCATTCACCGGCCGTGGAACGGCTGGGGATCGCCGCCTTCCAGACGGGCACCGAGGGTGCCCACGGGGTTGCCTGGTTGGGAAAGGCGACTGTTTTTCCGCAGCCGGTGGGGTTGGCTGCCACATGGGATGAGGACCTGCTGCAGCGCGTTGGGCAGGCTGTAGGACGTGAGGTACGGGCCAAGCACCAAGAGAATCCCTCGATCAGCCTCAACGTGTGGGCTCCCGTGGTCAACCCGTTGCGGCACCCGCTGTGGGGCAGGAACGAGGAGGGATTCTCCGAAGATCCCGTGCTGACCGGCCAGCTTGCGGGCGCCTTCTGCCATGGCCTGCGCGGAAATGACCCGGACCGGTGGCAAACGGTGCCAACCCTGAAGCACTTCCTGGGCTACAACAACGAGGTTGATCGCAATGTCTCCTCCTCGCAGCTGCGGGCCAGGGTCCTGCACGAGTACGAGTTGCCCGCCTACAGCACGCCCATCGCCGGCGGTGCGGTGGGCGCCGTCATGCTTTCCTACAATCTGGTCAACGGAATGCCGGCCCACGTCTCGGACCTGGTGGCGGAGCACTTGCGTCAGTGGCCCGGGGGAGCGGATCTGGCGATCGTGACTGACGCTGGAGCGCCCACCAGCCTGTACAAGGCCGAGAAATATTTCCCCGACGCCCCTGCAGCCTATGCCGCAGCGCTGCTAGCCGGTGTGGACAATTTCACCGACGATGGCGCCGATTCAGCGCCCTCTATTGCCCATGTGGAAGCTGCTCTGGAGCGTGGACTGATCACCATGGAGCATGTCGATGCGAGCGTTTTGCGCATGCTGCGCCTCCGTGCGGCAACGGGGGAGTTCAGCGAGGAGACGCCCGCAGCGCAGTCCGGTGCCGAAGTTGCGGAGCAGGCGGCTGCCCACCGGGCGCTGGCTCGCGAAGCAGCTGCAAAATCTGTGGTCCTGCTGGCCAATAATGCCGTTTCACCTGTGGGGGAAGGTTCGACGGCGGGCCCGCTCCTGCCGCTTTCGGCGGACCTTGCTCAGGTGGCAATCATTGGTGGATTGGGGACTCACGTGCTGACCGATTGGTACAGCGGGACGCCAGAATATGCGCTCAGTGTAGCCGTTGGTCTAGGCGAAATCTACCCGCCGCGTTGACTCATCAAAGATGCCCGCGTAGCTGCTATCGAAGAATCATTTGGTAATGCCCGTCTAGCGGCGCGTCTGTCGTGCTGGTTGTTGCTGGCGGGGCACTGTGAGCCATGGAGCTTTTGATGAGTCAACGTCAGGCGATCACGAAGGCCAGCGCTCTTCGGTATTCCCGTTCGAGCAGGTCTGCCAAGAAGACCATTTTGGATGAGTTGTGTGCGGTGACGGGCTGGCACCGGGACCATGCGCGCAAGGCGCTGCGGCAGGCCCTGGTACTCAAGGTGGTCAAGGTGAGGCCTCCCCGGCCACCACTGTACGGTGAGACCGTGATCGAAGCGTTGAGGTTCTGCTGGGCCGTTCAAGGCACACCCTGCGGCAGGTTGCTGGCGGCTGCCCTACCGGACCTTGTGCCCCGGCTGCGCCGGTTCAAGGAACTGGCCATAGATGATGTGACGGCGGAATTGTTGTTGCGGATTGCCCCGGCCACGATCGATCGGCGACTCAAGGCCGATCGGGGCAAGCTTGACCCGCGAGGGCGTTCGCATACCAAGCCGGGGACGTTGTTGAAGGACTTCATTCCGGTGCGGACCTGGGCCGAGTGGGACGACGCTGTTCCGGGGTTTGTCGAGATTGATTTGGTTGGTCATGAGGGTGGCAATTCGAAGGGTGAGTTCTGTTTCACCCTGGATATCACTGACATCGCCACGGGATGGACCGAGACCCGCTCGGTGAAGAACAAAGCCCAGAAATGGGTATTCGCGGCCATCAAGGACGCCACCGCTGCCTTCCCGTTTCCGATCCTGGGGATCGATTCGGACAATGGGAGCGAGTTCATCAACTGGGAGCTGTTCCGTTGGTGTGAGCAGGAGAATTTGACGTTCACCAGGTCCCGGTCCGGGAACAAGAATGACGGTGCGCATGTAGAGCAGAAGAACTGGCATATCGTCCGTCAGACCGTCGGCTACCACCGCTACGACACGGCCGCGGAGTTGGAGTTGCTGAACCAGATTTGGGCGCTTCAACGCCTACTAACGAACCACTTCGGCCCGCAGCAGAAACTCGTCAAGAAGGTCCGCACGGGGGCGAAGATCAGCAAGAAGTATGACCTGCCAGCCACCCCGTATCAACGCGTCCTAGCTGACACAGGAACCGTGAAGAAGACGGTCAAGACGAAGTTGACCAAAGAGAACAAACCCTTAAATCCAGCGGCCATCCAACGCCAGCTCCAAAGCCTCGCCGGCGAACTGCTGACCCTGACAACGGCAAAGCAAGGCCCTAAGCCTCAACCATCCCTGCGGGCAATATCAAATGATTCCACGAAGAAAGCTACGCGGGCATCTTGACATGATTCCCCGGGCCCGCGTGTTCAAACGGTGGGCGGACACGATGTGGTTGCCCTGCGCAGCATCCGGACGGGCCGCTACCTCGGAACTGCTGCCGAGAATGAATCCCTTGCGGCAACCTCGGCCACCGCCGGTGCCGATCAGCTCTTTGAATTACAGGATTGGGGTGGCGGGGAAGTTACCTTGCGGGCACGCAGTAACTCGCTCCTGCTGGCCGCTGGGAATGACGGTTACCTTTACCCCAGTGCCACCCGGGTGGGCGGCTGGATTGTGCAGGAGACCTTCCGCCTCCATCGGGACAGCGACGGCAGTGTCCGGATCCAACACGTCGGCACAGGAAAATGGGTTCACATCGAGGCGCACACAGGCAGCGCCCTGCTGGTGGCTGGCGATATCGAGGTGGCTGACCGCTTCACGCTCCGCATCCAGGAGAACGGTTTAGAAGCAGTGGCGGCAGCGGCTGCCCAGGCGAGTGTGGCCGTCGTCGTGGTTGGCAATGATCCGCACTTGGGTGGACGGGAGACGTTGGATCGCAGCAGCCTGGAATTGTCGCAGCGCGATCAGGAAATGGTCAGGGTAGCGCGGGAGGCGAATCCCAACACCGTGCTGGTGATTGTTTCCTCCTACCCCTATGCCTTGGGTGACTTGGCGGATACGCCGGCCATTGTGTGGACCTCCCATGCCGGTCAGGAGCTGGGGCATGGCGTAGCGGATGTGCTTTCCGGAGCTGTGGAACCCTATGGCCGACTGCCGCAAACGTGGTTTGCTCACGATGGCGATCTGCCAGATATTTTGGACTACGACATCATTTCAGGTGGCGGAACCTACCAGTATTCGCGCGCCGAACCCTTGTATCCCATGGGTCACGGACTCGGCTATTCAACGGTGGAGTACAGCGATCTCTTGGTGACAGACCACGGCGATGCCTGGCTGGAAGCATCGCTGACGGTCCGCAATACCGGTGCCCGTGAGCTGGCCGAGCTGGTGCAAATTTATGCGGCCGCGCCGGATCACCGCTTCGAATTCCCGCGCCGCCTGCTGCTTGGCCATACCAGAGTCTTGCTGGCCGCCGGCGAAGAGCGGGTAGTCAAGGTAGCCATTGCTCGCGAGCGGTTGGCCACGTTCAGCGTCACCTCCCTGGCGATGCTGACCGAGCCGGGGGAGTACATTTTCCTCGCTGGACGGTCGGCGCAGAACCTGCCGCTCTCGGCTAGTTTGGTGTTGACCGGGGCGGGCAGTTGCGACCGGGCGCCCGGGGACGCCATCCGTGCAGAGCACTTCGATGCTGCGCAAGGGGTGGAACTGGTGCCGGAAACACACCTCGCTGGCACGGCTATTAAGGTTGCGTCGGGGCATCGTTCAGCGCTGGCGTACTACAAGAACTGGTCCGCGCTACCTGCTGGGCCGGGTGAGCTACGGGTGCTCGACGGCGGCAGCGGACGGGTCAGTTTTGAACGCGCTGGAGCGGCTGGGACATGGCTGCCGTGGCTGACAGTGGATGTACCTCTAGGCTCTGGCGGGGTCATCGACTTTGATCTCCCAACGGTGGGCAACGGCCTTCCTGCCGATCTTCGCGTAGGGATCTCCGGGGACGTGACGCTGGTGGCGTTGCGTCTGGGCAAGCACTAAATCAGCGGGCCAGCATGCCCCATACAAAGTAGGCCGAACATGCGGCGGAGCCACCAATGACGAGGGCAAAGCCGGTGAGCCAGAGGAAGGACGGCACACCGGTTGACTGCGCCAGCAGGTAGGCGTCGGAACTGGTGAGTTGGTTGCGGCGGCGAGTGTGGACCGCTGCGACCTTGAAGAAGTCGCGAACCGAGCCGACGGCCAAGGCGATCCCCAAGGTCAAAATCGCCCAGCTGACAGTCTGAGCATCGGCGAGCATGACAAGGCTCTGCGCCACAGCGGCGCTCAGCAGGGCCACCACGATCCCGGTGAAGTTCCGCAGGAATATCAGAGCCAACAGCAGGATCAAGGCGCCGATGGATGCTGCTGCACCTGCCCACCCTGCCGACACTGACCAAACAAGTGCCAGCCCCACGACGGCAGGTGCTGGGTAGCCCCAAAAGCCGGACCACGTGGCGCTGAAACCGCGCCGGCCGCTGCTGACCAGCTGGCCCGAATGATCCAGCCCGATCTTCAGGCCATGCACCACACGTCCTGTCATGAGGGCAGCAAAGGCATGGCCGAGCTCGTGCACAAACGTCACATACAGCCCAAACCAGCGCCAGGTCACTCGCGGAATACTCAACACCACGGCGGCCGCCACTATGCCCAAAAGGATGCCAGCGGGAACGCTCAGCGGATCGGTCCGAGTAAAGCCAGCAAGGACAGCACCCCACCACGTGGTGGCTGCATTTCCGAGCTGTTGCGCTGCATTATCCATTCTTGAAGGCTAGAGCATCTTGCTGGGGGCTGTTGACAAATCCGCCCCTACCCGTGCAACACTGGAAAAGTTCGCATCCCCTTCGTGAGGAAAATTTCCGTTGAAGATTTGGTTCGCTTTCGCCTAACGGCGCTGAAGTGATGCACGCTGCGCCCACAACGGCCCGGCCTGCACTCCCGGCGCATTCATTTGTCGAGGAGAACCATGCAGAACACCCACCCCATTTCGCTGTCCCGGCTCACCTTTGCCTGGGCTGACGGCACCCCCGTCTTCACTTCCCTCACGGCTGTTTTTGCCGCAGGCCGCACCGGCCTGGTTGGTCCCAACGGCACCGGAAAAACCGCGCTGCTGCGCTTGATCACCGGAGAACTGACACCCGGCAGCGGAACGGTGATGACGTCGTCGAACGTTAATTACCTGCCGCAGAAGCTGACCCTGCGCACGGAGCAGCGCGTCACTGACCTGCTCGGCATGGCCGAGAAGCGCCGTGCGCTGGCCGATGTTCTGGCCGGGAGGGAAGGGAATATGGCGGAAAACCTGGAGCTCATTGGCGACGATTGGGATCTGGAGGAACGCGCCGTGGCCCTGCTGGCCGGGTACGGGCTACCGGCAGATGGTCCGGACTTCCTGGACCGCACGGTGGGCACGCTCTCCGGCGGCGAGGCCATGATCACCGCGCTCGCCGGGCTGGAGCTCACGGCCCGGCCCATCACACTGCTCGATGAACCCACCAACAACCTGGACAGGACCGCCCGCGAACGCCTTTACCAGGCGGTGGAGCGGTGGCGCGGCACGCTGGTGATAGCCACGCATGACCGGGCACTGCTGGAACGTGTCGATGCCATCGCCGAGCTGCGTCCTGTCCGCAGTCGTGCCTGGTCCGGGGAACGCGTGGAGCTCATCCGGCACGGCGGCAACTGGTCTGTCTATGAGGAGGAAGTGGCGGCCGAACGTGAGGCAGCGGAGCGTGCCGTCCGCGACGCCGGTGCCCGGCTCGCCACCGAGAAGCGCCAGCGCATCGAAGCGGAGACAAAGATTGCCCGCCGCGCCAAGGCCGGGCGGAAGGCCGCGGATTCGATGCCCAAGATCCTTGCGAACGAGCTGCGCAAAAAGGCGGAGCAGTCGGCCGGCAAGATGCGCGGCACGATGGGCAGCCGCGAGTCTGATGCGGCTGCGGCCCTGGCGGATGCCCGCGACGGCGTTCGGGCAGAGACTCGCATCCGCATTGACCTGTCCGGCACGGCCATTCCCGCGGGGCGGACGGTGCTGGATATCCCTGCTTCCGTGGTGGCCCTCGGCGAGATGCACGACGGCGGAGCGCACCTTGCGCCCGACGCGCGCCTGTCGCTGCGCGGACCCGAGCGGGTGGCATTGACCGGGCCCAACGGAGTGGGCAAGACGACTCTGCTGAATGCCATGCGTCCGCTGGCTGCCGTGCCGGTGGGGTACCTGCGGCAGCGAATCGGTTCGGGTCCCGGTGGGTTGGGTCCTGGTGGGTTGGGTCCTGGTGGTTCGGGTGCCGGTGGTTCCGGCGCAGCTCGCGCCGGTGAAGCGTGGGAAGGGCTGGATGATTCCTTGACGGTGCTGGAAAATGTCCGGGCGGCGGAACCATCGGCTGATCCGGCCGAGGTGCGCGAGCAGTTGGCGCGCTTCCACTTCCGCGGCGATCTAGCCCACCAGCCCGTGCGGGAACTGTCGGGCGGGGAACGGTTCCGGGTGGCGCTGGCCCGGATCCTGCTGGCCCAGCCAGCACCGCAGCTGCTGCTCCTGGACGAGCCAACGAACAACCTGGATCTGGTATCCACGGAGCAACTGGTCTCGGCGCTTGCCGATTACAAGGGGGCCATGGTGGTCTCCAGCCACGACGACGCCTTCCTCGCAGCGCTGGCGCCAGAACGGCACTGGGAACTACGGCGGCCGGCCGCAGCAGGTGAAGCGGCGGCGCAACGTTAGTGCCGCCGTCGTGCTTCCAAACAGCGGATAGGCTAAAAGGCGTGACTGAACTCTCAAAGGCAACACACCGTTTTGAACTGACCCTGCGCAAACCGTGGCTGGGTTTCTTTCCCAAGCCCACAGTGGTGATTGACGGCGTGGCCCAACCAACGCAGTGGGGCACTCGAAACTGGAAAGTGGCCGGGGACGTGGAAGTCACGGTCTTCCTCTATAACCGGATGTGGAAGTTTGGGGAGGCCAGTTTCACGGTTGAACAGGGCTCGACGAGGGCCTTGGTCTACTCCGCACCATGGCTCCCATTCCTGCCGGGCACGGTTCAGGTCTCCGCATGATCCGGGCCGCATGAGCCAGTCGGCATGAGCCCGTCCAGCCAGCAGATCTGCTTTGTGGGTGATTCCTTTGTGGCCGGTGTTGGAGATGAAACCGCCTTGGGCTGGACCGGCCGGCTGGTAGCTCGGCAGGCTGCAGCGGGGCGCCCCGCCACCGCCTACAACTTGGGCATTCGCGGCAACACCTCCGCTCAAATCCTCGGCAGGATCGGCGCGGAAATCGAGCAGAGACGGTCCCCGCTGCGCTCCACCCGCGTGGTTCTCTCCATGGGGGTCAACGACACCACCTACGTGGACGACAAACCCCGGCTTAGCCCGGATGATTCCTGCGCCAATCTAGAGCGCATCCTGGAGATGATCTCCGGCGATCCCCTCCTTGTCGTGGGACCGCTGGCAGTTTCCGATGATGCACAAAACGCTAGAATCGCTCAGCTCTCCGCTGACTTCCACGCGTTGTGCAGTGCACGGGGCATTCCCTACGTGGAGGTCTTCTCCGATCTGGAACGTCACCCCGTGTGGCGGCAACAGGTGCTGGAGGACGACGGCGCTCATCCGCGGTCCCAGGGATACCAGGCTTTGTATGAACTGGTGGCACCCAGATGGGACCGCTGGATGCCACTCTCACCAGTCGGCGGCGAGCAGCTCGCCTAGGAGGCGCCCGTGGTCCACTTCCAATCCGCGGGCGGTGAACCAGGCGCAGATGTTCTTGCAGTCCCGCGCCAGCAGCTCCGCCCCTTGTACGTTTCCGGCCAAGTCCACCAGCTGCGGCAGGTCAATGATCACCAGGCGGTCGCCGGCGGCCAGCACGTTATAAGGTGAGAGGTCGCCATGGGCGAACCCCAGCCGGGCGAACGCCGTCATGGCATCCACAAGTTGGTGCCAATAACTCTGCAACTGTTCAGCGCTCGGATGCGTGGCCTGCAGCCGTGGGGCCGCAATGCCCGGGTTCTCGGGGTCGGCAATGAATTCCATCAGGATTTCACTGCCGCAGATTTGCACCGGGTAGGGCACGGGAATGCCGTTCTCCCACGCCATGCGAAGGTACGTCCATTCGGCATTGGCCCAGCGGGCGGCCTCCACCTCGCGGCCGTAGCTGCTGCTGTTCTTGATGGCCCGCGCATCGCGTGAACGCCGCACCGAGCGACCCTCCGTGTAGGTCGATGACCGGTGGAAAAGGCGTTGATCGGCAGACCTGTACCGTTTGGCTGCCAAGAGCGCCTGCCGTGATTCTGTGGCCCGCTCAACAAGGAAGACGTCCGCTTCCTTGCCGGTTTTTAGGACTCCGAGCTCGGTGTCAATGGCGGCGGCGTCCTCAATCACGAATTCGGGATAGGGCGTGGGGCCGCGCATGAGTTTCTCAAGATCGGGCCAGGTTGACCAGCGCTGGTTGTCGCCGAGGGAATCGTCAAGGACGCTCCAGTCGGCTGAATGGGGCTTGCGCTCAAGGGGCCCGTTTGTGAAGCGGGGCCGGGAGGACTTGCGGTTGATTTTTTCGAAGTGCTGGGGATCAGCGGAAAACTTCATGGGTGGATCGACTCCTGGGAAGGAAAGCATGGATGTTTTGGGCGCGAAGGGCTGCGCGAACAATCATGGGGTCCTCCTTAAAGTCGATTCGACCGGTGCATCAGACCAAACAAGCTGATCATGCCCGGCTGTGTGGTGTCAATGATGATTCCGCCCAACCACTACTCCGCGGACAGTGACGGACGTAGCCTTGAAGGGTCAGGAAACAGCAACGTGAAGCCGCGTGAACCATGCGAACATTTTCCAGAAACCTGCTGCTGGCCGGGACGATGCTGTCCATGGCCGCCACCATGGGGGTGCCTGCGGCCTCAGCCGCCCCTCCTGCAGAGCTAACCGCAGCAGTGCTCGCGGCTGCCGCACCGCAGACGCCGATCCCGGCGCTGACGCAGACACTGACCCCGGCGCAGCAGCTGGCACGGATGAGCATGGCCCAGCGGGTGGGCCAGCTGTTCATGGTGGATGCCAGCGCCACCGGGGCGAGTGCCGCCACCCTGTCAACGTTGTCCAACAACCACGTGGGCAATGTGTACCTGTCCGGCCGCAGTTCCGCTGGCACCGCCGCCACAGCGGCCGTTGTGAGGCGGATGAGCGCCACGGTCAGTGGAACCACCACAGGCAACGTCAAGCTGCTGGTGGCCACCGATCAGGAAGGCGGTTACGTGCAGGTCCTTTCCGGGCCAGGTTTTTCCACCATCCCCACCGGGCTGTCCCAAGGCGCCCTGTCGCCGGCAACCCTACAGTCCTACGCCAAGACGTGGGGAAGTCAGCTGGCGGTGGCCGGTCTCAACATGAACCTGGCTCCCGTGCTGGACACCGTGCCCAGTGCCGCGTTTGCGCCCTACAACCTCCCAATCGGTTACTACGAACGGGAGTATGGCTACACCCCGCAAACCGTTTCCAGTCATGGCAACGCTTTCGCCGCAGGCATGCGGCAGGCCGCCATTGTTCCCACCGTCAAGCATTTTCCAGGTCTGGGCAGGGTGACGCTAAATACGGACACCAGCGCCAACGTTCACGACACGACCACCACGCGTACCGATCCCTACCTGCAACCGTTTCGGGATGCCATCAACCAAGGTGTCCGGGTAGTTATGGTCTCCAGCGCATACTACGACCGGATTGACTCTTCCACCATTGCCCCGTTCTCCCGGACCATCATGGGGGGCATGCTGCGTGGCGATCTGGGCTTCACTGGCGTCATCCTCTCCGACGACCTCTGCGCGGCAAAGCAGCTGAGCCCCTGGAGCCTGGCGAACCGTGCCCTGAACTTCTTCAACGCTGGCGGCACCATGCTCCTATGTGCTTCCCCTCAGGACACCTCATTGATGTATCAAACCGTGCTCAACGCAGCGCACACTAACGCATCCTTTGCTGCCGCCGTCAACGCCGCCGCGGCCAAGGTACTCACGCTTAAGGCTGCCACCTTGGCCGCACCCTTTGGCTCGGGTGCGCCGCCGTTGTTGACGGACTTCAACGGTGACGGCAATGCTGACGTGCTGGCCCGAGACGGGGCGGGCAAGCTGTGGTTGTATCCGGGGAGCGGGCGCGGTGGCTGGCTGGCGACGGTCCAGGTTGGCTCCGGGTGGCAGTCCTTCAACAGGGTATTCAACGTGGGCGACTTCAACGGTGACGGCACCGCAGATGTGATGGCTCGGGATGGGGCTGGCGCGCTGTGGTTGTATCCGGGTAATGGGCGCGGCGGATGGTTGCCGCGCAGCCAGGTGGGGCATGGCTGGGGTGTCTTCAATACTGTTGTGGGTGCTGGTGACTTCAATGGGGACGGCACAGCTGATGTGTTGGCTCGGGATGCGGCTGGTGCCCTGTGGTTGTATCCGGGTAATGGGCGCGGTGGCTGGTTGCCGCGCAGCCAGGTCGGGAAAGGCTGGGGTGGCTTCAACACTATTTTGGGTGTTGGCGACTTCAACGGCGATGGAACCGCTGATGTGTTGGCTCGGGATGGGGCCGGCATTCTGTGGTTGTATCCGGGTGATGGGCACGGTGCCTGGTTGCCACGCAGCCAGGCCGGGAAAGGCTGGGGTGGCTTCAACACTATTTTGGGTGTTGGCGACTTCAACGGTGACGGAACCGCTGATGTGGTGGCTCGGGATGGGGCCGGCAATTTGTGGTTGTATCCGGGCAATGGGCACGGTGCCTGGTTCCCACGCAGCCAAGTGGGCTATGGCTGGGGCTTCTTCAACGCCATCTTCTAGCGTGCTCCCACCCGGGCACGGTGCAGATGGCCATATCTGCAGTCAGCTAGGCCAAAGGGTGGACTAAAAGGTGGGCTTGACCGGCGTCGGGCTTGAAGAAACTGCCGCCGCCGGGATGGATCCCCAGCGCTGCCAGCCGGCAATCGCCAGCCCGGCCTGCACCACGTACAGGAAGATCAGCACCGAGCCCTGCGCCGACATGACCGTGCCGTAAATAGCCGCAATCGCGGCGACGAAGAACAGGAACCATGCCCAGCGGGAACGGTTCGCCAGGCCCACGAGCGCTGCCGGCACCATCCCTGCCAGGACTCCAGTGACGAAGAAGGTGAGCCACGGGGCCTTGCTGAGAGGGGCGTGCAGACCCGTGAAAATTGCGGCGACCGTCAGTAGCGAGGCCAATGAATACACCACTGCAACGGCCACCGGCGCCACCACATCTGGCGCTCTGAATGCTCGCAGAACCACGGCGCGTGTCATGGGGGCGGACAACGGTAGCTTCCGGAACAACAGCAGAGCGTACACGGCGGCACCAACGCCAACTGCCGTTGCAATGGCCGCTCCGGCACCGAACAGCATTATTGCCGCAGGGGAGCTCAGCAGCATGGGCGGGAACGGGAGCACTGACGCGATTCCGGCCAAAAGCAGGGCAGCAACGGCCAGTCCCCAGCCAACATCATTGCGCCAGCCAATCAGAAACAACGCCGCACACATCAGCAGCACACCCAAAATAGTGGTGGCCGTCGCGGCTATATCGAGGGGACCGGTCATTCGTCCGAAGAGCAGCTCGCCAATTTCATACATGCCGCCAACTCTAACGCGCGGCTTACAGGCGGTCGGAACTACCACGTGATCCACGCCGCCATTCAGGCCTAAACAAGACGCGGCATGCTTGGATGGAAGGACACGTGCGAAAGGTAAACAAATGACCATGTCCAGTGGAATTTATGTCAGTGCAACTACCCCCGGTTCTGGTAAGACGTTGGTGTCACTCGGATTGGCGGACGCCCTGCACCGACGCGCGGATAGGATCGGCTTCTTCCGCCCCATCACCTCCGCGCTCGACCCGGAGTCGGACCCCACCGTGGCCATGTTGCGCCGCATGTATCAGCTGGATCCGCAAGTCTGCCGTGCTGGCATGAGTAGTTCCGAGGCCCGTGCGCTCATGGCCGCTGGCCGGCGTGAGGACATTGACTCCCGGGCCGTGGAAATCTTCAGCGACATCTCCAAACATGCCGACGTCATCATTGTTGAAGGCACCGACCTGAAGGGCCAAGACGCGGCAGTAGAGTTCGATCTCAACGCCCGACTGGCCAATAATCTGGGCCTGCCCATGCTGGCCGTTGTTGGCGCTCGCGGACTGAGTGCGGAGGAGATCGCTGACGCCGTGGACGTGGCCCGCAAGGAACTGGCCGCCGAGAGATGTTCGCTGCTGGCCATGATGGTCAACCGCGCCGATCCGAATAATATGACTGCCATTGCTGCCGCCATCCGCCCGGGAAGCAGTCACCGCCCGGTCTATGTGATCCCTGAAATTCCAGAGATTTCCCGGCCCACGGTGGGGGAGGTGGCCGCGGCCCTGACCATGCGACAGATAGCCGGCAGTTCCGAGCTGGAGCGTGACGTCCACGCCATCAAGGTCGCGGCCATGACCGTGGGTAACTTCCTGAGCCAGCTGGAATCCAATGATCTGGTGATTGTGCCCGGTGATCGCGCTGATGTCATGGTTGCCACGCTGGCGTCCGCATTTTCCCCGGAATTCCCGGTCCCCAGTGGCATGGTCCTGACCGGTGGCTTGGCCCCGGATCCGCACGTGCTGCCCTTCCTGGCGCACGCACCTTTCCCTATTTTTGCGCACGACGCCGACACCTTCAGTACCGCTACAGCCGTCAGTGAGGTGCGTAGCGAGATCCATACGGGACAACGTCGGAAAATCGCTGCCGCAATGGGCGCTTGGGCACGCAACGTAGATGAGCATGAGCTGCTGGAACGGCTCACACTGCCCCGCCCGGCCACCATGACCCCGCTTCGGTTCCTGCATGAGTTGATCGAACGGGCCCGCAGCGAACGGAAACACATTGTGCTCCCCGAAGGCAATGATTCCCGTGTGCTGGGGGCCGCCGAAATTCTGCATCGCCGCGATGTGTGCGATCTGACCATTCTGGGCTCGGGCGCAGCTGTTGCGGAACTGGCCGCCTCCCACGGCATCGACCTCAGTGGCATCAACATTGTTGACCCGGCCACCTCCGAACTGCGGGAGTCCTTCGCTATTGAGTACCAGCGGCTGCGCGCTCACAAGGGAATGGATCTGGCCCGGGCCCGCGAGGCCATGTTGGACGGTTCCTACTTCGGCACCATGATGGTTCAGCTGGGCCATGTGGACGGGATGGTCTCCGGCGCCGCCCACACCACAGCGAACACTATCCGCCCGGCACTGGAGTTTGTGAAGACTCGCCCCGGGGTGAACATCGTCTCCTCGGTGTTCTTAATGCTGCTGGAAGACAGGGTGTTGGTGTACGGAGATTGCGCCGTCAACCCCGAACCCAACGAGGAACAACTGGCCGACATCGCCATTGCCTCCGCAGCAACGGCAGCCCAATTTGGGGTGGAACCGCGTATTGCCATGCTCTCCTACTCCACCGGCGGCTCAGGCTCCGGTGAAGCTGTGGATGAAGTTCGCCGGGCCACCGAATTGGTCCGTGCCGCCCGCCCGGATCTGGCCATTGAAGGCCCCATCCAGTACGACGCCGCCGTGGATGCCTCCATCGCGGCCTCCAAATTGCCGGCCTCTGCCGTGGCAGGGCAAGCCACGGTGTTCATTTTCCCCGATCTCAATACTGGCAACAACACGTATAAAGCAGTGCAACAATCCTCGGGGGCGGTCGCCGTGGGGCCTGTCTTGCAGGGACTCAAGAAACCCATCAACGATCTTTCCCGCGGCTGCACCGTGGAAGACATTGTGAACACCGTGGCGATCACGGCTATTCAGGCCCAAAGCGCTTAAACCAGCCAAACCACTGAAGCTACCGAAGTGAAGGATTCCTAATGCGCGTGCTTGTCATCAACTCCGGCTCATCCTCCTTGAAGTATCAAGTCCGGGACACCGACACTAATGAGGTTGCCGCCAGCGGCCTCATTGAGCGGATCGGCGAGGAAGGTGGCGCCATCGCTGATCACGGTGAAGCCATGTCTCAGGTGGCGGCGGCACTGACGGACGAGCTGGCGCACAAGCCTCTGGACGCCGTGGGACACCGAGTGGTGCACGGCGGGGAGCGCTTCAGCGAACCGGTGTTGATCACCAATGAAATTACGCGCGCCATCGAGCGGCTGAATCCCCTCGCCCCGCTGCACAACCCCGCGAATGTGCTGGGCATCCGCGCCATCACGGCGAAGTGGCCGGACATGCCGCAGGTGGCGGTTTTCGATACCGCGTTCCACCGCACGCTGCCCGAATACGCGTGGCGCTACGCGGTGCCGGATTCGCTCTACCGCAAGTACGGGATCCGCCGCTATGGCTTCCACGGCACCTCGCACGAGTTTGTGACCGGCCGCGCCGCAGCTCTCTTAGGCATCCCGGTTCAGGAGTTCAACGCCGTGGTGGCGCACCTCGGTAACGGTGTTTCCCTCACCGCGATTCAGGGCGGTGCGAGCATTGACACCTCCATGGGTTTCACACCGTTGGAGGGCCTGGTCATGGGCACACGCAGCGGAGATGTTGATCCGTCCATCCTGGTATTCCTGCAGCGCCAAGGACTCTCCGCTGACGAAATTGACACCATGCTGAACAAGGAATCGGGCCTGAAGGCGCTCGCTGGCAACAATGACATGCGTGCCATTGTGGACGCCGCCGAATCCGGTGACAGGCATGCCCAGCTCGCCCTGGATGTCACCTCTTACCGGTTGGCAAAGTACATTGGCGGCTACCATGTGGCGGTGGGCGGGGCACAGGCGTTGGTGTTTACGGCAGGGATCGGCGAGAACTCAGCCCAGTTCCGTGCCCTGGTGGCCTCCCGCCTGGGTGCCCTGGGCGTGAAGCTCGACGACGCAGCGAACCTGGTGCGCTCCGGCGAACCCCGGGTGATCAGCGCCCCGGATTCGCAGATTCCCGTGCTGGTGGTTCCCACCAACGAAGAGCAGGCGATCGCAGAGGCCACGGCCGCCGTCGTACTCGGTTCCTAGACGCTCCCGCAGCAAATGGGGTGTTTTGGCAAACGCTCCCTCACCGTTTGGGGCGCCGGGGTAGGCTCGGGTCATGGTTGAAATTCCCTATCCACTTTCCACCGAGAGGCTCGTGTTGCGACGTTTCAGCACGGACGATCTCGACGCCTATTACGACTACCAACGGCTGCCGGAAACGGCGCGGTACCTGTACGGCGAGGCCCGCAGCTACGCCCAGTGTATGGCGAGAATTGCCCGTTATGTTGAGGAACCCTTTGACGAGCCGGGCCATTGGGCTACCTTCGCCGTGGAGCTTCAGGGGCAGCCGGGTCTCATTGGTGAGATGGCGTTGAAGTGGAATGAGGGCGGCAAACCCGAGGGATCTCAGCCGCAGCGTTTCGGCGAAATTGGTTGGACCCTGGCCCCGCGGCCCAAGGCAAAGGTTATGCCACCGAGGCTGCGCGGGCCGTACTGGAGCTGGCTCTGGATCAACTGGATTTCTATCGTGTTGAAGCCCGGCTCGATGCCCGGAACGCGGGGTCGGCCGGCATTTGCGAACGGTTGGGGATGCAGCGCGAGGGCGTGCTGCGCAACAACATGTATTTGACGGGCGAATGGACCTCTGAGGCCGTCTACGCCGTGGTGCGCAGCTAACCGAACAAAAATGCCGCCGTTCCTGTTATTTGCCACCGCTAGAACGGTGGCAAATAACAGGAACGGCGGCATTTTTCACAAGTGGGTGGCGCGTACGCCAGTGCCCACTAGCGCAGCTTGGTTGCCCCGATCGCATCAGCCAGGAAGGCGTAGTCCCAGGCGCGGGTCTTCCAGCCTTCGTAGCGGCCGGACGCACCGCCGTGGCCGCCATCCATCTCAATCTTCATGACAATCGGCTCGGTTCCGGTGGATACTGCGCGCAGTTCCTGCACCCACTTGGCCGGTTCCACGTACAGCACGCGGGTGTCGTTGAAGCTGGTGACGGCTGCGATCTTCGGGTAAGCCACGGCCCGGACGTTCTCGTACGGCGTGTATTTCTTCATGTATTTGTATACGTCCGGATCGGTGATGGGATTGCCCCACTCTTCCCATTCCAAGGCTGAGAGCGGCAGTTCCGGATCCAAAATGGTGGTAAGGGCGTCCACGAACGGCACCTGCGCCACAATGGCCGCGTACTTTTCCGGGGCCAGGTTTGCCACGGCACCCATCAGAAGCCCGCCGGCCGAACCGCCCATGGCCGCAATCCGGGAAGGATCAACCCAACCAGACTGCGCCAGCCAGTCCGTGGCCGCCACAAAATCGGTGAACGTGTTCTTCTTATTGAGCTTCTTGCCGTCGTCGTACCAGGGGCGGCCCATCTCGCCGCCGCCGCGCACATGCGCAATCACAAAGACCACGCCGCGATCCAGCAGCGACAACCGCGGCACGCCAAATCCCGGGTCCATGCTGACCTCGTACGAGCCGTAACCGTAGATCACGCCGGCGTTGTTGCCGTCGCGGGGCAGGTCCGCCCGGCGAAGCACCGAGAGCGGAACTTTTGTTCCGTCGTCGGCCGTGGCCCACTCGCGCGTGGCGACATAATCTTCAGAGCGGTAGCCGCCCAGAACAGGGGTTTCCTTGCGCAACAGCAACTCGCCGCCATCATCGCCCACCGGCAATACGTAGTCGTAGACGCGCGGCGGGGTGAAATCTGAGGTGTACACGAGGCGGATGACGGGAGATTCATATTCACTGCCGCCCATGGAGGCCGTGTACAGCTCCTCATCAAAGACAGGTTCGACGGCGGCCGCCTGCGCCGCGGTTCCCAAGCCTTCCAGCTCGGTGACCTGAACGCTCTCGATGGTGTTCTTGCGCAGCGAAACCACCATGTGGGTGGCCGTGACGGAGGCGCCGTTGATACGCACAGCAGGATCGTGCGGCACAACAGTCTCCCAGACTTGCTGGTCCACAGGCTTACTGAACTCCGCAGCGTCAACCAGGGAAATCATGGAGTTGACGGCGTCACGGTCATGGGTGAGCAGGACCTTTTCGCACCCGTTCACAAGGAAGGGTTCGGCGTCGTACAAGATCTCGGCGCTGCGCGGGATGAGTACCTGCAGGCCCTTTTCGGGGGCGGCGAAGTCCAGGAGCCTGGTCTCACTGAATTCGGAGCAGCCAATGCTGATCATGAGGTGGCGGCGGTCGGCTGAGAGATCGAAGCCTGTCCACATGGCGACGTCATCCTCCTGGTAGAGGACCTGATCGCTCTCTACGGGTGTGCCGAGTACGTGGGTTTTGACTTGATGGGGGCGCCAGGAGTCATCGGCCAGCATGTAGAACAGCGTGGTGCCATCGGGGGAGAAGGCCAGACCGTAGAAAGCGTTCTCGATGGTGTCCTCAAGGAGCTCGCCGGTGCGCAGATCCTTGATGCGGACTGTGAAGAGCTCATCTCCTGCGTTATCCACGGCGTAGGCATAGAGGTTACCGTCGCGGGTAACAGCGGCGCCGCCGATCGAGAAGAACGGCTGGCCTTCGGCTTCGACGTTGCCATCCAAGATAATTTGCTCGCCGGGGACGTCAACGCCGGGCTCAACGAGCGGGGGAGTCCAGTCATCGAGTGTGCCGTTGCTTTCGGCGCGGACGCGGCACTGGATGCCGTAGGCCTGGCCCTCCACCATGCGCCCGTAGTACCACCAGTCGTCCTTGCGGCTGGGCACCGAGAGATCGGTTTCCTGCGTGCGGTTTTTGATCTCGTTGAAGATGTCCGTGCGCAGCTGTTCCTGACCCGCTGTGAGCGCATCCGTGTAGGCCTGCTCGGCGTTCAGATGCGCCACAACATCCGGGTTTCCCTTTTCGCGCAGCCACTCGTAGTTATCCACAAAGGTGTCGCCGTGGTGGGTGCGTTCCGTGGGAACCTTCTTGGCCACGGGCGGCTGGACGGGGGCGCTGGAATCCGCCTGGCTGGCCGGCAGTGACACTGCGGGGAGCGAGTTTGCGGGGTGGGACTCGGAAATGTGCGTGGGTGCTGCGGCATCGGAAGTCGTCATGATTCCACTGTAGCGAGGCCCACCCTTGGGTTTGCAGTCAGCAGCCGGACACTATGCCAAGAGCGGAGCGCCGCTTGATCACCCCGCGGGGCCGGATGGCTGCTTGACGGCCCGTCCGCGGGCTCGAGTGTCCAGTTAATGTACGTTTAGGCCTGATTTCGGCGGCCAACCGTACGTTATGTGGACACTCGGCGGGGGTTGCCGGGTAATTCGCCGTAGCCGCCCTTGCTCCAGGGCAGTCATTGACCGCTTGTCCGTTCCATGGAATATTTATAGAACGAACGGTCGGTAATTTGGCGGCCGGTCCCGGTGGAGGCATGGGTCGCACCGACGAGCGCGTTCGAAGGGTGTTTTCATGGCCGCAGCAACACCGCAGGCATTCCTGGTAGGAGGCGTCCGCACGCCCGTTGGCCGCTACGGCGGGGCTCTCGCCACCGTCCGGGCCGACGACCTTGCCGCCCTGACCATCAAGGAACTCATCGCGCGCACAGGGATAGATCCGGCCGACGTGGACGAGGTGATCCTCGGCAACGCGAACGGTGCCGGTGAGGAAAACCGCAATGTGGCCCGCATGGCGTGGCTTCTGGCCGGCTTCCCGGACACCGTTCCCGGCATCACGGTCAACCGCCTGTGCGCCTCGGGAATGAGCGCTATCACCATGGCCAGCCACATGGTCAAGGCCGGAGCCGCAGACATCGTGGTGGCCGGCGGTGTGGAGTCCATGACCCGCGCGCCCTGGGTCATGGCGAAGCCGGAGAAGGCGTTCGCCAAGCCCGGCGACACCTTTGACACCTCCATCGGCTGGCGCTTCACCAACCCGAACTTCCTCTCGGGCGAATTGTCCCGGGACGGCAAGATGGCCTATTCCATGCCGGAAACCGCGGAGGAGGTGGCCCGCGTGTACGGCACCTCCCGGGAGGACTGCGACGCCTTCGCGGTCCGCTCGCACGAGCGCGCCCTGGCCGCCATTGCCGCCGGGCGTTTCGCCCCGGAAATCGTCCCGGTCACCGTCAAGGGCCGCCGCGGCGACACTGTGGTGGACACCGATGAAGGCCCGCGCGCCGGCACAACACTGGAGGTCCTGGCCGGGCTGCGTCCCGTGGTGGCCGGGGGGAAAGTAGTCACGGCCGGCAACGCCTCCAGCTTGAACGACGGCGCCTCCGCCATCATCGTGGCCTCCGAACGTGCCCTGCAAAAGTACGGGCTCATCCCGCGCGGCCGCATCCTCGACGGTGCCGCAGCCGGCCTCGCGCCGGAAATCATGGGCATGGGCCCGGTCGCCGCCAGCCGGAAGATCCTGGAACGCCAGGGCATCGACGTGGGCCGCCTGTCCGCCGTCGAACTCAACGAGGCGTTCGCGTCCCAGTCGCTGGCCAGCATGCGCGAACTCGGGCTGGACCCGGACACCGTCAACAACGACGGCGGCGCCATCGCCCTCGGCCACCCCCTGGGCTCCTCCGGCTCCCGGATCGTGGTCACGCTGTTGGGCAGGCTGGAACGCGAAGCCCCCGGCGGAATCGGTCTCGCCACCATGTGCGTCGGCGTCGGCCAAGGTGCCGCGCTGCTGGTGGAGGGATTGTGAAGCACGACGCCGGCACCCGCCTCGATCCCGCAGCGTTCACTACCCTGCTGGTCACCGAGGTTGACGACCGCCTGGCGGTGCAGTTGAACCGGCCGGCGGTCCGCAACGCAATCGACGCGCAGATGGTGGCTGAGCTGCACGCCGTATGTGAGCACCTGGAGTCAACACCCAAGGTGCTGATCCTCTCCGGCACTCCCGGCAGCCGCGACAGCAAGGGGATCTTTGCCTCAGGCGCGGACATCGCCGAACTGATCGAACGCCGCCGTGACGACGCCCTGCAGGGCATCAACTCGGGGCTGTTCGAGAGGATCGCCCAGTTGCCGATGCCAGTCATCGCGGCCCTGGAAGGCTACGCACTGGGCGGCGGTGCCGAGCTGGCCTATGCCGCCGACTTCCGGATCGGCACCCGCGCCCTGCGTCTGGGCCAACCCGAGGCCGGACTGGGCATCATGGCCGCCGCCGGCGCCACGTGGCGGCTGAAGGAATTAGTAGGCGAGCCCATGGCCAAGGAGATCCTGCTGGCCGGGCGCATCCTCACGGGTGAAGGTTGCCTGCGGGTGGGACTCATCACCGAACTAGTGGAGTCCGCCGAGCTCATGGCCGCCGCGCACTCGCTCGCCGGCAAGATCGCCGCACAGGACCCTCTGGCCCTACAAGCCACCAAACGAGTCTTCCATCAACCGCGAGAGGCCCACCCGGCGGCGGACAATCTGGAACAGGCAGAGCTGTTTGAATCGCCCGCCAAATTTGAACGCATGCAGGCCTTTTTGGACAAGAGGGAAAAATGAGCAGTGCGACGAACTTGCCGGCACGTGTCGGTGTCCTGGGCGGCGGCCGCATGGGCGCCGGCATCGCCCACGCATTCCTCATTCATGGTTGCGAGGTGCTGGTGGTGGAGCGCGACGACGACGCTGCCGCCGCGGCGCGCGATCGGGTGGAATCCGCTGTGGCCAAGTCCGTGGAACGCGGGCTGCCCGGCTCCCCGGCGGATCACACAGCACGGCTGGTGATATCCACCAACTACGCCGACTTTGCCGACCGTGAACTGGTGGTGGAGGCCGTCCCGGAAATCTGGGACCTGAAGGTCTCCTCGCTGCAGGGAGTGGAAAAGCACCTGGCGGCCGGAGCCGTGCTGGCGTCCAACACCTCGTCGCTGTCCATGTCGGGGCTGGCCGCTGAGCTGGTGCGGCCGCACAAATTCATCGGCCTGCACTTCTTCAACCCGGTTCCGGCGTCCACCCTGATCGAGGTGGTCATCGCCGAGCAGACGCGCCCGGAGCTGGTGACCACGGCGAAAGGCTGGGTGGAAGCGTTGGGCAAGACCGCCGTCGTGGTCAAGGACGCACCCGGATTTGCGTCCTCGAGGCTGGGCGTGGCGATCGCGCTGGAGGCCATGCGCATGGTGCAGGAGGGCGTGGCGAGCGCCGAGGACATCGATGCCGCCATGGTGCTCGGCTACAAACACCCCACCGGCCCGCTGCGAACCACCGACATTGTGGGCCTGGACGTGCGGCTGGGCATTGCCGAATACCTCGAATCAACCCTGGGGGAGCGGTTTGCGCCGCCGCAGATTTTGCGTGACAAGGTGGCCCGCGGCGAACTGGGACGCAAGTCCGGCAAGGGATTCTTTGACTGGACCTAGCGTGCCCACCGGCACCATCACCCCACCCCAAGACCAACCCCGAAAGGACGTCTCGACGATGACCACTGCAACGCTGATTGAAACTGTTCCGAGCTACATCCAGGATGCCTGGTGGACCCCGGCCAACGGCGAATCGGGTGTGGAAGCGCGTGACGCAAGCACCGGCGAGGTGCTGGCCCGCGTGTCCACCGAGGGGCTCGATCTCGGGGCCGCCGTCGAGTATGGCCGCACGGTGGGCCAGACGGAACTCGGCAAGCTGACCATCCACCAGCGGGCCCTGAAGCTGCGCGAATTGGCCGCCTACCTCAATGACCGCCGCCCGGAGCTGTACGCGGTTTCGGCCCGGACGGGCGCCACGAAGATCGATTCCATGGTGGACGTCGACGGCGGCATTGGCGTGCTGTTTACGTTCTCCTCCAAGGGCCGGCGCGAACTGCCCAACTCGAATGTCATTGTGGATGGCCCCGTGGAGGTGCTGAGCAAGGACGGCTCGTTCATCGCCGAGCACATCTACACCCGCATCCCCGGCGTCGCCGCCCAGATCAACGCCTTTAACTTTCCGGTGTGGGGCATGTTGGAGAAATTCGCCCCGGCGTTCCTGGCCGGCGTCCCCACGATCGTCAAGCCGGCCACGCCCAGCGGCTACCTGGCCGAGGCGGCCGTGCGTGCCATCGTCGAGTCCGGGGTACTGCCGGCAGGTTCCCTGCAGTTGATCTCCGGCTCCGCCCGGACCCTGCTGGACGTCCTGGACTACCGGGACATGGTCTCCTTCACGGGCTCGGCGTCCACCGCGAATGTCTTGAAGAACCATCCCAACGTGGCTCATGGCGGTGTCCGCTTCACGGCGGAGACCGACTCCCTCAACGCCGCCATCCTTGGCCCCGACGCCGTTCCGGGAACTCCGGAGTTTGACGCTTTCATCAAGTCCGTGGTCACCGAGATGACGGTCAAGGCCGGCCAGAAGTGCACGTCCATCCGACGCACCATCGTGCCGAACGAGCTCAAGCAGGCCGTCATCGACGCGATCGGCGCACGCATCAGCGAACGGGTGGTGGTGGGGGACCCTCGTGCCGACGGCGTCACGATGGGTGCGCTGGCCTCGCTGGAACAGTTGGCGGATGTCCGCGCCGCCGTCGAGACGATGATCGCCGCCGGCGGAGAGCTGGCCTACGGCACCCTGGACGCACCCGCCGTGACGCGTGCGGACGGCACGGTTGCCGCCGTCGTCGACGGTGCGTTCATGTCACCGGTGCTGCTGAACTGGGCCGACGCCGAGGCGCCGGAGGTTCACTCGCTGGAGGCGTTTGGTCCCGTGTCGAGCGTAATTGGCTATGACACCCGCCCCGGCCGTGACGGAAAGGGTGTCGACGTCTCCGAGGCGGTGCGGCTCGCGGCGCTTGGGGCAGGATCCCTCGTGGCCACGGTTTGCACGAACGACCCCGCCACGGCGCAGGCCCTGGTGACGGGCATTGCCGCCCATCACGGCCGGGTTCTGGTGCTCAACCGCGAGGACGCGCGCACGTCAACGGGCCATGGTTCGCCGGTGCCACACCTGGTGCACGGCGGGCCCGGCCGGGCCGGCGGCGGCGAGGAACTGGGCGGCATTCGCTCCGTCAAGCATCACATGCAGCGCACCGCCATCCAGGGCTCGCCCAACATGCTCACGGCAGTGACCGGGGTGTGGCACACGGGAGCCGCCCAGGTGTTGGCCGGTGATCCCGGGTTTGGTGCAGTTGCCGGGGCCGTCCATCCGTTCCGGAAGTCGCTGGCGGAACTGCACATCGGCGACGGCTTTGCCTCCGGACTGCGGCAAGTCACGCTGGAGGACATCACCGCCTTTGCGGACTCGTCGGGGGACACCTTTTACGCCCACACCGACGCCGTGGCTGCGGAGAAGAACCCGTTCTTTCCCGGGATCGTGGCGCACGGCTACCTGCTGGTGTCCTGGGCCGCCGGGCTGTTCGTGGAGCCCGCGCCGGGCCCCGTGCTGGCCAACTACGGGCTCGAGGGGCTGCGCTTCATCACCCCGGTTGCGGCCGGTGATTCGATCCGCGTGACGTTGACGGCCAAGAAGATCACCCCGCGCGTCACCGATGAATACGGCGAGGTCTGCTGGGATGCCATCCTGCACAACCAGGACGGCGAGATCGTGGCCACGTACGACGTGCTGACGCTCGTGGAAAAGGAAGACACCCTGTACAAGTAGCCGTTACAGCTCTTCGACGTCCACCAGGTTGTCGTAGAAGCAGACGTAGCCGGCGAGCTCCGCGGCTTCGGGCAGCGGATTTTGGTAGCTCCACGCCACGTCGCCATCGGGCCCGTCCGCCAACTTCCAGTAGCTCGCGGTGCCTTTGTAGGGGCACAATGTGACCGAGTCAGTGGCCACGAGCAGCTCCCAGTTTACGGCGCTTGGGGGGAGGTAGATCCGCTCCGCCAAGCCCGTTTCAAACACCATGACGGGGGCCGAGGATTCCGCGAGCACTGAGCTGCCGGTGCTGACCCTCACGTGCCGCGAGCTGTGCCGGATATCCACGCGGTGGAACGGGTCGCGAGGGTGGGACTGGACGGGGTCGTCCTCCTCCAGCCAGTCGAAGGCGTCCGAATCAAACGCCACATATCCTGCCAGATCCGGGTCCTCGAAACCGAACGCTGCGGCTTCGGCGGTGCGCCCGCCGGCAGTGACATCAAAGGCGGTCCCCGGGGTGCTGTGCCGGCTGAACGGGATGCCGGGGTGCAGCACCGGGGGAGCGTCGGCGCCGGTTGGTGCGGGTGCGGCGGGACTTAGGACACCGGCGACGCCGTCGGCCGGCACCGCATAACAGGGCACCACCCGCCGGGGTTCCCAGACGATGACGGCACGGCGGGAGTCCAGGACCACATCCGTCCCGAGCAGGGCCCGAATGTGCTTGGTGGTGGGTTCGTAGCGAAGTTCGCGCGAGAGCGCCTGGAGGGATGCGGAGATTTTGGTGGCCATGGTTACAGCGTGCGCCAGCCGGAGGGACTGGTCAATCCCATGGTGCCCACGAGAGCTGGTCCAAGCTGCGAGATCGCTGGTTGCTCGGTGATTTTCGCCGCCAACACCCTATCTCGCGGCAGCCTGCCCCACGCGGCCAGTTGAACTACTTGTGCAGGCCTTGGAACGCCATGGAAATCACGTCGTCGGCCAGTCTCGAGGCGGAGAGCGGGCCTCCGGGCTTGTACCATTCGACGATTGAGTTGATGGTGCCAAACAGCAGTCTGGTGATGGTGCCGGGATCAATGTCCGTGCGCAGCGTCCCATCCTGCTGGGCGGCGGAAACCAAGCTGGTAATGGTGCGGTCAAAGGTGCGGCGCCGGGCCAGCGCATCGCGTTCCATCTCCGTGTTCCCGCGCAGGCGCAGCAGCAGCGTGACGAAGGGCAGCCGCTCCACGAGTACCCCTATCGTGCCCCTGAGCACAAACTCAAGACGGGCGTCGGCAGCTCCGGAGGTGGCGCCGTCGAGCCTCAACACCGCCTCCAGCCCGCCAAGAGCCTGCTCCAGTGCCAGCCGCAGCAGGTCCTCCTTGGACGGCACATGGTGGTAGATGGCAGATTTTGAGATGCCAAGGTTCTCCGCCAGGATGCCCATGGACGTGGCCTCGTAGCCGTGCTTGTTGAAGACCTCGACGGCGATGCGGAGCACCGATTGCTGGTCATAGCCGGGCCGGCCGCGCTTGCTGGTGGCGGCGGTCGGCGTGGCGGTGGGGAGGGTGGCAGGCATGCTTCCTAGTTTCTCACGCTGTCAGACTTTCGGGCGGTTGTCGTAGATCCGGCGAAGCTTGCCACTGGAGCGGGCCAGGGACCCGGGTTCGACGACGTCGATGGTGCAGGAAGTACCCACATGGATCTTGATCTGCTCCTTCAGGGCCAAGCCGGCAGCGGTGCGCTCGGCCGGTGTCGTGTTTTCGCGCGGCTCGATGTGGACAGTCATCTCGTCCATGCGCCCCGTGCGGTTCAGCTCCAGCTGGAAATGCGGGCTCAGGGCCGGGATGCGCAGGGCGATTTCCTCGATCTGGGAGGGGAAAAGGTTGACCCCGCGAAGGATGATCATGTCGTCGCTACGCCCGGTGATGCGGGCCATCCGGCGCATGGACGGACGAGCCGTGCCCGGCAGCAGGCGGGACAGGTCCTTGGTGCGGTAGCGGATGATCGGCAGCGCCTCCTTGGTCAGCGCCGTAAACACCAGTTCGCCTTCCTGGCCGTCCGGCAGCACTGCATCGGCCCCGATGGCCGGGTTGAAGGGGTCAATGATCTCCGGGCGGAAGTGGTCCTCCCAGATTTGGTTTCCGTCCTTGGTCTCCACGGATTCCCCGGCAACCCCCGGCCCCATGACTTCTGAGAGCCCGTAGATGTCGCACGCGTCGATGCCCAGCCCTTGTTCAAGCTCGTGGCGCATTTCCTCGGTCCACGGCTCGGCGCCGCACACGGCAAACTTCAGTGACGTGGCGCGTGGGTCGATGCCGCGGTGGATCATGGCGTCCATGATCGTCAAAAGATAGGTGGGTGTGCACATGATGGCGTCCGGCTCAAAGTCGGTGATGAGCTGGATCTGCTTTTCCGTCTGTCCGCCGGACATGGGGATGACGGTGGTGCCCAGCGCCTCGGCTCCATAGTGGGCCCCGAGTCCGCCGGTGAACAGGCCATAGCCGTAGGCGTTGTGGACCAACATGCCCGGGCGGACGCCGGAGGCTCGCATGGACCTGGCCACCAGGGAGGCCCAGACGTTGATGTCGTTGCGCGTGTAGCCCACAACTGTGGGGCGGCCCGTGGTGCCCGAGCTGGCGTGGATGCGCACCACCTCGCTTTGCGGCACCGCAAACATGCCAAACGGGTACTCCTGGCGCAGGTCTTCCTTGGTGGTGTAGGGGAACTTCGCAAGATCGGAGAGCTCGCGCAGGTCCGAGGGATGGACTCCCGTCTCATCAAATTTGCGCTTGTACAGCGGCACTTTGTCGTAGGCGTAGGCCACCGTGTGTTGCAGCCGGGTGAGTTGCAGCGCCTCGAGTTGGTCGCGGCTCATGAGCTCTGCGGCGTCCAGGGCGGAGGGGGCGTTAGGGGTGGAAGCGGTCATGGAGGCCGGGCCCTTCTAGTTGGTGTGGCGGTTGGGGATGGTCCGGCTGCGGCCACGGAATTCGGCAACCACCGTGCTGCCGGCGTCGTCGGAAAGGCTGTCTCCGCTGAAAACCTGGACGTCGTACAGGCCGCTGCGGCCGTTTTGCTGGCGGCGGTTGGCAACGGCGGTGATGCGCTGGCCCGCGCGGGTCGGGGCCAGGAAGTTGACGTCGACGCCGGCGGCAACGGTGACCGTGCTGCCGTCGGCGGTGGCGGAATTGCAGGCCAGGGCAAAGGCTGAATCGGCGAAGGCAAAGATCATGCCGCCGTGGGTGATGCCGAAGCCGTTCATCATTTCGGGGCGCAGCGTCATGGCAATTCTGGCGTGGCCGTCGCCCAGGGCCAGCAGTTCGATGCCCAGCCACTCGGTGGCGGGGTCGTTGGCCAGCATTGGGTGGTCAACTCCCGGGTCGATGGACGCCATTGGCCACTCCTCACATTTTCTAACCGAATGTTCATTAGGTAATACCCTCCCGGGCGGTTCTGTCAATGCTCGGCCATCTGTCGGCATACTGATTGACGGGGCACGAAGTCCACTATATTCTGAACGAACGGTCGGTAATTAATTCCGGCAGCAACCTGAAGGAGATGCCATGGCACACGAAGCGCAGTCCGAGGTGGACGCAGCCGGAGCCGAGAACTTTGAGCGCATCCTGGGCAAGGATTCCCGCGTGGAGCCCAAGGACTGGATGCCCGACGCGTACCGCCGTTCGCTGGTGCGCCAGATTTCCCAGCATGCGCACTCGGAGATCATTGGCATGCAGCCGGAAGCTAACTGGATCACCCGCGCGCCGAGCCTGAAGCGCAAATCCATCCTGATGGCGAAGGTCCAAGACGAGGCCGGTCACGGGCTATACCTGTACTCCGCCGCCGAGACCCTGGGCACCAGCCGCGACGAGATGATGGATGCGCTGGTGAAAGGTGCGGCCCGCTATTCCTCCATCTTCAACTACCCCGCCGTCACGTGGGCGGACATGGGCGCCATCGGTTGGATGGTGGACGGCGCTGCCATCTGCAACCAGGTTCCCCTGTGCCGGGCGTCCTACGGACCCTATGGCCGGGCCATGGTGCGGGTGTGCAAGGAGGAATCCTTCCACCAGCGCCAGGGATTCGAGATCCTGCTCGAGCTGGCCAATGGCACCCCCGAGCAAAGGGCTATGGCCCAGGACGCCGTGAACCGCTGGTATGCCCCGTCGCTGATGATGTTTGGCCCGCCGGATGACGATTCGCCCAACTCCATGCAGTCCATGGCATGGAACATCAAGCGCTTCAGCAACGACGAGCTGCGGAACCGTTTTGTGGGCATGCTGGTCGAGCAGGTCAGGGTGCTCGGCCTGACACTCCCGGACGACGAGGTCCGGTTCAACGAGGACACCAAAAAGTGGGAGCACGGACCCCTCGACTGGGAAGAATTCAAGGAGGTTTTGGCTGGCCGCGGACCCTGCAATGCGCAGCGCCTGGAGCGCCGCCGTTCCGCCCATGAAGACGGAGCCTGGGTCCGGGAGGCCGCTACGGCCTACGCGGAGAAGCAGGCCGCGCAGCACGCACAGAAAGTAGCAGCTTAAACATGAGCCCCCAAGAATCCACCGAAAGCACGACGCCGGCACCTGGGGAAGGTGCCCATCGCTGGTCCCTGTGGGAGGTCTTTGTCCGCTCCAGCCGCGGACTGAGCCACGTCCACGCAGGATCCCTGCACGCTCCCGATGCCTCCATGGCACTGCGCAATGCCCGCGATCTGTACACGCGCCGAAACGAAGGGGTGTCCATATGGGTGGTCCCCTCCGACGCCATTGCCGCCTCAGATCCCGACGCCAAGGGCTCCTTCTTTGAGTCCCCGCAGGGCAAGGACTACCGGCACGCCACGTATTACACCAAAAGCGAAGGGGTGAAGCACCTGTGATCCCCACCGGCTCCCAGTCCTCGCAAGTCCCCAGCGGCTCCCCTCGCTCGCAAGCTCACGAGGGGCCCCTCGCCGCTGTGGGCCCTCGGCCAGGGGCCCTCGCCGGCGTGGGCCCATCCACCGGCTCCCAGTCCTCGCACGTCCCCAGCGGCTCCCCTCGCTCGCAAGCTCACGAGGGGCCCCTCGCCGCTGTGGGCCCTCGGCCAGGGGCCCTCGCCGGCGTGGGCCCATCCACCGGCTCCCAGTCCTCGCACGTCCCCAGCGGCTCCCCTCGCTCGCAAGCTCACGAGGGGCCCCTCGCCGCTGTGGGCCCATCCACCGGCTCCCACGACATCAGCGCCGGCATGGGCGGCGACGCCACCGCCACCCGTATTACACCCGGAAACGCACTCCGGCCCGAAGACATCGCCCTGGCCGCACAACAGGGCGCCGCGAAACCCAGTGAGGACGTGGCCAACTATGCGTTGCGCCTCGGTGATGACGCGCTGATCCTGGCCCAGCGCCTGGCACACTGGATTTCCCGTGCCCCGGAGTTGGAGGAGGACGTGGCGCTGGGCAACATCTCCCTCGACCAGTTGGGCCATGCCCGCTCCTTCCTCACGTACGCGGGCAGCGCGTGGGGCAAGACCGAGGACGAGCTCGCCTACTTCCGTCGTGAACCGGAATTCTGTTCCGCCCACCTTTTTGAGCAGCCCAACGGCGATTTTGCGGCCACTATTGCCCGCCAGTTCATCGTGGCCAACTACCAGTTCCCGCTCTACCGGGCCCTAGTCAACTCCAGCGACCCCATGCTGGCCGCCATCGCCGCGAAGGCAGTCAAGGAGGTCGACTACCACCGCGACCACAGCACCCAGTGGGTGTTGCGCCTGGCCGGTGGTACCGAAGAATCGCGGCGCCGCATGATCGCCGGGCTGAAGCTGATGTGGCCTTTTGCCGGCGAGCTGTTCGAGGACGATGCCTTGACGGCCAGGCTCGGCGATGCCGGCGTTGTGCCCTCCAGCCTGAAAGCGGAGTTTGACCGGGCCACGGCGGAGGTCCTGGACGAGGCTGAACTGGACGTCTCCGGATATCCCATGGCTACGGGTGGGGGACGGCAAGGCCGCCATTCCGAGCACCTGGGATTTGTGCTGGCCGAGATGCAGGTGCTGGCGCGCGAATTCCCCGGGGCAAGCTGGTGATCGCCGTGGACGCCCTCTCGCCAACCTCCCGCCCAACAACTGCGCAGCAGGCAGTTTGGGACATTGCCGCCCGCGTCTGCGACCCCGAAATCCCCGTGCTGACCATCGCCGACCTTGGCATCCTACGCGCTGTTGAAGTGTACGACGCCGGGGGGCCGGGTGCCATTGCCGGAAAGCCTTCTGTCCGGATCACCATCACGCCCACCTACTCGGGTTGCCCGGCCATGGACGCCATCCGTGACGACCTCGCCACGGTCTTCGCCGCCGAAGGGTACCCCCAAGTAGAGGTGCTCACCGTGCTGGCCCCGGCTTGGACCACTGACTGGATGAGTGCCGAGGGCCGGACCAAGCTGGAACAGTATGGCATCGCGGCACCCAGCGGGCATTCCACCGCGGGCGGCCACAGCGGCCCGGTCCGGTTGGCCCTGCAGGTCAAATGCCCACAGTGCAGTTCCCTGAACACCAAGGAACTGACCCGCTTCGGCTCCACGTCCTGCAAGGCGCTGTACGTCTGCCAGGACTGCAAGGAACCCTTCGACTACTTCAAGGTGCTGTGATGACCGTCCCCGTTGATGCTGCAGCCCGGCGCAAAACCTCCTTCCACGAGCTGACCGTGGCCCAGGTCCGCCGGCTCACCGACGACGCCATCGAGGTGACCTTCGCCGTGCCGGCCGAACTAGCCGGCTACTACGACTACCTGCCTGGCCAGTATGTGGCCCTGCGCGTCCACATGCCGGATGCCACGGGCGTGGATCGGGAGCTTCGACGCAGCTACTCCATCTGCGCAGTCCCCACCCAGTTCGACGACGGGAGCTCCGAAATTAAGGTGGCCATCAAGCGCGACCTTGGCGGGGAATTCTCCACCTGGGCCAACACGGAACTTGCCGCGGGGGCGCTCATGGAGGTCATGAGCCCCATGGGCGCTTTCATCTCCAAGCACGGCGGCGCCAACCGTGACGGTGCCGTCTCCAACGTGCTCAACAGCATGAACCACCCGGAAGTCATGGTCCGCTCAGCCGGAACGTACGTGGCCATAGCGGCAGGCTCCGGCATCACGCCCGTCATGGCCCTGGCACGGTCGCTGCTGTCCGGAGACTCGGAGACCCGCTTTGACCTGGTGTACGCCAACAAGGCCACCATGGACATCATGTTCCTGGAGGAGCTGGCGGACCTGAAGGACAGGTACCCGCAGCGGTTCGCCCTCCACCACGTGCTGTCCCGCGAACAACGCATCGCCCCCGTCATGAGCGGACGCCTCGACGCCGCCAAACTGGAGGCGCTGCTGGGCACGGCCATCCATACCGACGACGTCGACGAATGGTTCCTGTGCGGCCCGTTCGAGCTGGTCCAACTGTGCCGCGATGTCCTCGCCGCCCGCGGGGTGGAGAAGGCGCAGGTCCGCTTTGAACTGTTCACCACGGGCCGTCCCGACCGCCCCGAAGGCCAGGCCGGCCGGCCCGTTCTGGTGGACGAATCCGAGGAAACGTACAAGATTACCTTCACCCTGGACGGACTCAAGGCCGACATCCTCAGCCCCACCCACGCCCGGGAATCCATTCTCAACGCCGCACTGCGCGTGCGCCCCGACGTCCCGTTCGCGTGCGCCGGCGGCGTCTGCGGCACCTGCCGGGCCAAATTAGTCTCGGGCACCGTGGATATGGAGGAAAACTACGCCCTCGAGCCCGAGGAGGTCGACGCCGGCTATGTCCTCACCTGCCAGTCCCGCCCCACCACGGCCGAGGTCACGGTTGACTACGACGGCTGACGCCAGTGGCGGCGGTGGCCTCGGTGGTCGATCCCCACCCGCTCCCCAACCTCGTACCTCGGCCGGGGCCCCACGCGGGCGTGGCGCCATGTCGAGACTGGGTGCGCCGGCTCCCGACGGGCGTACGCTGTTCCCATCCAATTAAGGAGCCCACATGATTGAGCTTTCCATTGCCGACGGCGTTGCCGAGATCGTCCTGAACGCCCCCTACAAACTAAACGCGCTGGACGAGGCCGGGCTCCGGGAGCTCGATGGCGCGTACGACGCCGCTGCTGCCGCCGCCTCCGCGGGCAACGTCCGGGCGCTGCTCATCCGAGGAGAGGGACGGGCGTTCTGCGCCGGCCGCGACATTGCGTGGGTGGACGGCGCCAACGACGACGCCCGCCGCTATTTGGAGGGTTTGTTGACGCCGTTGCTGCGTAAGATGGCAGCCTTTCCGGCCCCCACTTTTGCGGCAGCACAAGGTGCCTGCCTCGGTGTGGGGCTAGGGTTGTTGATCGCAACGGACGTGGTTTATGTGGCGGAAAATGCCAAGTTTGGCTCACCCTTTGGCAATCTCGGGGCCACACTGGATTCCGGCGGGCACTGGTTGTTCACCGAAACGCTGGGAGCACACCGTACCCTGGACCTGATCTACACCTCGGAGCTCATCAGCGGTGCGGACGCTGTGGCAGCTGGTTTGTTCAGCCGTGCCAAACCGGCAGGGGAGTTGCTGGACTTCACGCGGGCCGCGGCAGCGAAGGCTGCTGCCGGACCCACTCAAGCCTTCAACGCCAGTAAAACCCTTGTGGCTGCCATACGTCAGAAGCGGCTGGGACTATGGGACGCCGTCGGCCATGAAAATGAAGCGCAGGTGGCCCTGTCCGCAACGGCCGACTACGCGGAGGGTTTTGCAGCGTTCACGGCCAAGCGGAAACCCGAATTTAGGGGGCAATGACGTTCTCGGGTGAGTGAGAGCGGCGGCGGGCGGCTAAAGGCCATGCCGCTGTCAGCACGCCGAGCGCTACAAGAATGAACGCTTCCCCGGGGAAGTCGGCCACGCGTAGGGCAATGGCGGCGGCCAAATAGGGCAGGGCCGCCCACTTCAACGGCGTGTGCTTCAAGCGGCTGCCCCAGGCAAAGAGCAGGAGTGCAAAGAACAGGCTCAGTTCAAAACGGGCCGACCATTCGACGAAGAAGAAGATGGCACCCACGATCACCAAGACTCCGGCTGCCGAGATGGTCTGGCGGCGGGCCTCCGCTCCCTCCGTGCCTGCCCCTTTGGTGAAGGAGAGTGGCAGCCAGATCAGGGCTGCACAGATGGCCGGAACCAGCGGTGTCAGAAAGAACACGGGAGCGCTGATGGTGGCCGGGTCGCCCGCGCCCAGAAGCAGCATCAGCGCCGAAAGCAGGGCGCCGAGACCGGCAGCGATGAAGACCAGCCTGCTAACGGCCGGAGCTTCCTGAACGGCAATGGCGGTTTCGGCAGCTTCGGCCCGGAGTGTGTGGTGATTCTTCATGCCTCCATCGTCCCAGCTTTCTTGACTGCCACGATGCCACCACAAGTCAGTTCAGGGGACGGGTTCCTTCCGGCAGGGCGCCGTTGTTGAGGAGTGCCGTGGCGGCGTCAGCCAATGCCGTCAGGGCCACGCGCTGCGTCCAGGGGCCGTAGGAGATTCGCGCCACACCCAATTCCTGAAGGGTGGCCGGAGACAGCGATCCCGGGACGTTGATGACACTGACTTTTCCGTGCCCAATACCAGCCACGAGAGCCTTGACAGTGGGCTCATCCAGTTTGCCGGGGACGAAGATGCAGGCGGCTCCGACCTCAAGATAGGCACGGCCACGTTCAATAGCTGCCTCAAGGACCTCGCGGGGGTCGTGGTCGGCACCGCGCAGGAACGCGTCTGTCCGCGCATTGAGAACAAAGTCAATGCCCTCGGCAATTCCGGCGTCGGCGGCTTGCTTCATTTGCGCCACGGCCTGCGCGAGCGGGCGCATTTGATCCTCGATGTTGGCACCTGTAATCCCCACGCCGATGGCCCGACGCACGGTCTCGCCCGGATTTCCGTAGCCGGCCTCAAGGTCAGCCGAAACCGGCAGCTCGGTGGCCGCGGCAATGCGGCCCACGGCTTCGATCATGGTGGCTACCGGGATGTGTTCGCCGTCTTCGTAGCCGTAGGATGCGGCAATGGAGTGACTGGCAGTGGCCAGTGCCTGGGTTCCGGGGAGATCTGCCACGACCTTTGCCGTGATGGCATCCCAGACATTAATCAACTGCAGGATTTTTGGATCCTGATGAAGTCGGAGCAATTCGGTGGCTTTCGCTGCGGTATTTGCCGGTGTGGGAGTCATGGGTTCAGCGTAGCCGCGGCGGGCAAAAGAAAACAGGCACGTTGGTTCATGGGGTGGCTCACCGGGTGTCGAGGTCCTCGAAAATGAGGTGTGTCTGGGTATCGAGTACGCCGGGCATGGATTGCAGCTGGTCAAAGACCACGCGGCGCAAGCCTTCATTGTCCTGCGCTCGCACCAGCAAAATGACGTCAAAATCACCGCCGACCAAGGCAATGTGCTCCACCTGGGGGATGGCCCGCAGCTGCTCGCGCAATTCCCGCCACCCATGCTGGCTGACCTTCAAGGTCACGTAAGCGCTCGACTTCAGCCCGGCCTTCACCGGATCAATGAGCGCGGTGAACTTGCTCAGTACTCCGGAGGACGTCAGCCGCCCAATGCGGGCATAGGCGTGGGCGCGTGAAATGTGCACGTTCTGAGCCACTGCGCTGACGGAGCTGCGCCCGTCCCTTGTGAGTTCGGCGAGGATGAGGCGGTCGATCTCATCCAGCTGGACAGATTCCGGGGGCACGGGTGTATTCGATTCCATGGCACTCCTAGTGATTATGTCTTTCAGGCTAGGGGTAATGAGACAAAAGTTCCAGGGTTTTTGGCATCTAAGGCGACAGTCCTTTGGTAATTGCATACTGAAGTTAGCGAAACATCTTTGGCTGTTTCTATTGCTGCGGAAGGAATGAGTGTTCAATGACGAACCACCCAGAATTTATGGACCACCCGGGAAATGCCGCGTTGCTGACCGGCCAGCACGGTGAATACCTGCTGCCCTCACATGATCCGGTCCAGCTGATCACCCCCGAGGGCACCTTGCGCAGTCGCGAAGTGGGGCGCAACGCCGGGAACTTCAAGGACAGCTATCCCATGCCCTCGACGGAAACCTTGCGCCGAGGCTATGCGGGATTAGTCCTCGGGCGGCGGATTAATGAGCAGGCCGGTGCGTTGGTGCGGCAGGGACGCATGGCCGTGTATCCATCATCGCTGGGGCAGGAAGCCTGCCAGGTGGCGGCGTGGATGGTTCTGGACCGCAGCGACTGGCTGTTCGCAAGCTACCGGGACACCGTGGCCATCATGGGGCGCGGCGTGAGCGCCAACGAAGCCTTCGAATCGCTTCGCGGCGACTGGCACAGCGGCTTTGACCCGTACGACTACAACACCGCACTGCCCACCACGCCCCTGGCCACGCAATTGCTGCACGCCGTTGGCGTGGCGCATGCGGCCAAATTGCGCGGCGAGGACACCGTGGTGCTGGCCATGTGCGGCGACGGGGCCACCAGTGAGGGTGACTTTCACGAGGCCCTGAACTTTGCCGCCGTCTTCCACGTCCCTGCCGTGTTCCTCATCCAAAACAACCAGTACGCAATTTCAGTCCCGCTCATCCACCAAAACGTTGCCCCGTCGCTGGCCCACAAGGCCATCGGTTACGGGATGCCCGGTGAGCGCGTTGACGGCAATGACCTGGCTGCGCTGCTGACGGTGCTGGGTACGGCAGTTGACCGTGCGCGAAAAGGCGGCGGGCCGGCCCTCATCGAGGCGCACACGTACAGGATGGAAGCCCACACCAATGCCGATGATTCCACCCGCTACCGCTCCGCCGAGGAGGTGGCGCAGTGGGTACCCAAGGATCCCCTGAAGCGCCTGCACAAGTACCTGTCCGACGCCGGAGAGTTGAGTTCTGAGCAAGCGGAGGCTTTCACTGTGGCTGCGGATAGTGTGGCGAAAGCGCTGCGGGACGGGCTCAATGCGCCCAGCTCGCCTGATCCACTGGACATGTTCCGCTTTGTCTACAGCGAACCCACGCCGCAACTGCGCAAGCAGAGCCGTCAACTCGCCGCTGAACTGGCAGCCGTGGCTGGTGGTACAGATGGTTCTGGTTCTGCGGCTGGCGCAGCTGGCGGCAGCGGATCGGCGGCGGGGTCATGACGGCCGCCCCAGCGCTCGCACCCCTGGAAATCTCAGGACGGCAGGAGCTAACTTTTGCCAAGGCACTGAACCTGGCCATGGCTGACGCCATGGCAGAAGATCCCACCGTGCTGGTTTTCGGTGAAGATGTGGGCACTCTGGGCGGGGTATTCCGTATCACTGACGGGCTGAAGCAACGTTTCGGCGAGGAACGCTGCTTTGACACTCCGTTGGCCGAATCCGGGATTGTCGGGATGGCGACGGGCATGGCCATCAACGGTATGAGACCGGTGGTGGAGATGCAGTTTGACGCCTTCGCGTACCCAGCCTTCGAGCAGATCGCCAGCCATGTGGCCAAGATGGGCAACCGCACCAGAGGCCGGGTCCGCCTGCCACTGGTCATCCGTATCCCTTACGCCGGCGGGATCGGGGGAGTGGAGCACCACTGCGATTCTTCGGAAGGCTACTATGTCCAGACTCCGGGATTGACTGTATTGACGCCGTCGACCATTTCAGATGCTTACATTCTGCTGCGCGACGCCATTGCCTCCCCGGACCCTGTGGTGTTCATGGAACCGAAGAAGCTGTACTTTTCCAAGGGCAGCGTGGACGTGGATGAATTGCGGGCACGGTATGCCTCTGCCGCCAGGACGGGCGGTGCGGCCGCTGGCCCGTCAACCATTGGGCAGGCGGCCGTGATCCGTGCCGGCACTGATGCCACGCTCATCGCCTACGGACCGTCGGTGGCGCCCGCGCTCGCCGCCGCGGAAACTGCCGCCACCGAGGGCCGGTCACTGCAGGTTATTGATGTCCGGTCCTTGGTCCCGTATGACGAGGCGACCATCGATGCCGCTGTGCGCGCCACTGGCCGGGCCGTGGTCATTGCGGAAGCTCCGGGCTTCGCATCGATGGCAGCAGAGATTGCGGCTGGAATTCAGGAGCGCTGTTTTCATTCGCTGGCGGCACCGGTGCTGCGGGTGACAGGCTTCGATGTCCCCTACCCGGCACCAAAACTGGAACACTATTACCTTCCCGGCGTTGACAGGATTCTGGACGCCGTGGACCGGCTGCAATGGGAGCAATCATGAGCGTGCAGACAACTGAGCAAGTATTCCTCCTTCCGGACCTCGGCGAGGGACTCGTGGAGGTCGAGCTACTGACCTGGCTGGTGGCTGTCGGCGAGAGGGTGGAGGTTGACCAGCCCATCGCCGAAGTTGAAACCGCCAAGTCAGTAGTGGAGGTGCCCTCACCCTTTGAAGGAACTGTCACAACCCTGCACGGTGCCCAAGGGGACGTCATGGAGGTTGGCAAGCCGTTGATCACGATTGCCGCGCCGGGATCAGAGGGAGAATTCGAGGTAGAAGCCGAGCACGGAGCACCAGCGACATCCGCACCTGAGCACCTCAGTGAGTCCACCTCCGCTGAAACTCAGCAGGCAAAGCCGGAAGGCTCGGGCAACGTGCTGATTGGCTACGGCACCTCCGAGACGTTGGGAACCGGACGCCGTCGGCCATCGTTGGCCACCGCCGCCCATACTGCGCCGTTGGTCATTTCCCCGGTGGTACGGAAACTTGCCAACGATCACGGAATCGCGCTCGCGGACATCCACGGTTCGGGCGAGGACGGTCTCATCCTTCGCACGGATGTGGTTGCTGCCATTGGCTCGCCACCACCGCGGGACGTGCCGGAGGCACGTGAGGCACCTGAGCCACGGGAGGCACCGGAAGTGCGGGAAGTGCGGGAAGTGCGGGAAGGCGCGGCGGAGGTGTCCGGCGTCGTTCATCAACGTACGGGGCTGAGCGTGACAGCACGGGTTCCGCTGAGCGGCATGAAAAAGGCAGCCGCCGCGTCGCTGCTGCGCAGCCGGCGGGAGATTCCGGAGGCCACGGTCTGGGTGGATGTGGACGCGACGGCCCTGCTGGAAATGCGCGCCGGACTGGGCGAACGCGCGCCCGGTGTATTGGCCTTTGTGTCCCGTTTTGTTGCGGCGGGGCTGGCCAATTTTCCGGAATTGAACATGTCGCTGGAGAATCACGACGGCACAGACGAGCTCGTCGCTTTTGACGGCATCAACTTAGGTTTTGCGGTGCAGACGCAGCGGGGCCTGATGGTGCCGGTGTTGCGGAATGCGCAGGGTCGCACGGCGCGGGAGCTTCACGGTGCCATCGCTGAGCTGGCGGCTGCGGCCCGGGCCGGCCGGGCGAGCCCCGCGGAGCTGTCCGGTGGCACGTTCACAATCAACAATTACGGGGTGCTGGGCGTGGATGGCTCGGCAGTCATCATCAACTATCCCGAGGCCGCGATGCTGGGACTGGGGCGCATCATTGACAAGCCGTGGGTGGTTGACGGAGAACTGCGAGTGCGCAAGATGACAGAGTTGACGCTGGCCTTTGACCACCGCGTCTGTGACGGCGCCGTCGCCGCCGGTTTCCTGCGATTCGTGGCCGACGCCATGGAAAACCCTGCCGGTGTGCTGGCCGATCTGTAACCTGGCTGGCTGGCTGTAGCCGGCCACCTGTCACCTGTCACCGGGTAGGGCTAGGGTCGGAACATGACAAACGAGCTGGCTAATCCATGGCGGAACCTAGGCGGCGGAAGTTTCGTGCTTGCCAGCAATGCCGCCCGGGCGCTGGTGAACATCGGTCTGGTGGTGGGCTCCGAGCGGGCTTTGGTGGTTGACACTGGCGCCGGGCCGCGCCATGCCACCGAGATCCTCGCCGCGGTGCGCACACTGACTGCGCTACCCCTCGTCATCGCCAACACCCACGCTCATTGGGACCATTTCTTCGGCAACGCCGTCTTCCGTGCTGAAGGTGCCCTGAACGAGGCCGGGACTCAGTTTTGGGCGCACGCCGCCACCGCTCGCGGCATGGCCGAAACGGGGGAGTCCCAGCGGGCAGAGGTTGCAGGCCTGGAACCGGAGATGGCTGCCGGCCTGGGGCCACAGACGGAGATTGTGCTGCCCACGCATTTGATCCGGCGGGCACCGGTGGTGCTGGACCTTGGCGAAGTCAGCGTGGAGTTATTCTGTCTGGGTCGCGGTCACACCAATGGTGATCTGATGGTGGGCGCCCCCGGTGTGCTATTTGCCGGCGACGTGCTGGAAGAGGGCGCAGAACCGCAATTTGAGGGATCGTTCCCGAAGGAATGGGCGGCCGTCTTGCGCAAACTCGGCGCCATGGATGCCATGTATCCGCTCATGGTGCCAGGCCATGGCCAGCCCGTGAATGCTGCGTTTGCCGCAGAACTCGCCAATACCGTGAAAGCGGGTCCCGGCGCCTAGGCCGTCTCCGCTGGGCGGCGAGTCACCCTGAGCAGCGCCTCCCGCAGAGCGCGGCCTCACCCTGAGCGGCACAAGGCTACAGTGGGGGAAGTGAAAAAATCAGCGCAGCCTACCGAATTCAGCCTCTGGTCCATTGCCGTTCCTGCCTATGGACCGTCGCTGCTGTTTGGCATAGGTGAAGGTGCCATTTTGCCCATCATTCCGCTGAGCGCCCGTGACATGGGATCGTCCTTGGCTGGTGCAGCCTTGGTGGTGGCACTGATCGGGATTGGCTCACTCATCAGCAATATTCCGGCCTCCTTGCTCACCGCCAAGTTCGGTGAGCGGCTGGGCATGGTCGGGGCAGCGGTGCTCAGCTTGATAGCCCTGCTGCTGTGTGTTTTCGCCACCGATCTGTGGCTCTTTGCCATCGGCGTGCTGCTGATTGGCGCAGCCGCGGCCGTTTTTAACTTAGCCCGCCAGAGCTATCTCACGGAGGCCGTACCGCCGCTCATGCGCGCCCGCGCCATGTCAACGTTGGGCGGCGTGGGGCGGATTGGCCTCTTTGTTGGACCGTTCATTGGCGCGTTGGTGATCCACCTGGTGGGACTCTCCGGAGCGTATTGGGTGGCCGCAGTTTCCATAGCGGCGGCTGGAGCTCTGGCCTTATGGCTGCCGGATCTGGTCAGTGACCGGGAGGAAAAGATCAAAGGACCGGCCCCAACAGTGGGCTCCTTGGTTGCGGCCAATCGTTCGCTCTTGCTCAGCGTGGGGATCGGAATTCTGCTGGTGAGTGCCGTGCGTTCAGCCCGGCAAGTGGTGGTGCCTTTGTGGGCGGATAACTTAGGCCTGAGTCCGGCCGCCACCTCCCTGATCTACGGCTTGTCCGGCGCCATCGACATGCTGGTGTTTTATCCGGCCGGAAAGGTCATGGATAAGAAGGGACGCAACGCGGTGGCCATCCCGTCCATGGTGCTCATGGGTACTGCTTTGATCTTGATGCCGCTGACATCTGGGGCGGCTTCGCTACTGATGGTGGCCTTGTTGATTGGCTTTGGTAACGGCATCGGATCGGGGCTGATCATGACGCTGGGGGCCGACTACGCACCGCGGCACGGACGGGCTCAATTCCTCGGCATCTGGCGGTTCATGGCTGATGCTGGTGGCTCCAGCGGACCAGCCATTCTTGCGGGGCTGACGGCCCTGATCACGCTGTCCTTCGGCATTGCCGCAACGGGAGTGCTGGGACTGGCAGCGGCGGCAGTCTTGGCGTATTCCATTCCTCGCAACAAGGTCATTCAGCGCTAAGAACCCCAGCGCAAGGTCAGGGCGCTAAGAACGTTTGGACCGGCGTCGTACTGGCAAGGTCAGCAGCAGCGTGCCAGCAACTGTCAAACCATAGCCGCCCACCACAATTTGCCCCACACCGGCAAGGAAGTATTTGGTGGTGCTGGTGGCCGCGGGGGCCGATAACTGCCACACGAGCAGGGCCACTGCCAGCCCGGAAAGCAGTGTCAAAATGGCCGTGGTCAGAACCCACCCGCGGGCCGAGGCCCAGTGCATGTGCGAACCCAACCACACGTTCCAGCTTGGCCCCGTTCGCATGACGGCCAGCGCCCCCAATGACGTCCAGAACGCCACGACGAAGAATGCGGCAAGGACGTCGGCCGGACGGTGCCATTGGTTGATGAGGGTGGAGATGCCAGCGAGAACGGCGTAGCTGCCACCCACAAATGCCGCCGCGGGACGCCATCGGGGGGAGACCACCAGGAACACGGCGGCTGCGGCACTGGCAGCCAGCGTGCTGTGCCCGGACGGCAGCGAATTCAACGCCAGCGTGGGCACACCCAGATCCGGCCGATCGGGCAGGCCCGCCTTGATCAGCTGAGTGGACAAATTGGCGGCGACCATCGCAGCCAGTGCGATCCCGGCAGCCTTCCAGCGCCGCCTGGCCAGCGTGACAAAGAGCACCATCACAAGGGCGATCACCAAGGAGGTAACCGGCAAAAGGTCTAGTACCTTGGCCGTTTGGACCCCAATTTTGGACTGCGCCACGGCGGCCTCAACCAGTGCGGACTCGTCAAAGAACTGGCCCGTGGTGGTGTTGACGAAGAAGCGGTAGCTCAGGATGATCCCGGCCAAGCTGATGATCGCCGCAAACACAAAAGGCCATGTGGCGATGCGCGCGGGGGTTGGACCGCCGGATCCGGTGCGGTGCAGGGCAGCGTGGGTATTCATTGACTTAAGGTTCCCACATGTTCATGGGAGCACGCTGACCATCGCGGTACAGTGAAATCATGCTCACCTTCCCCCCGCTGGATGAAATTCTTGCCAACGCCCATGTTGTCGCCTTGCCCATGAAGGTGAAATTTCGGGGCGTGTTAGTGCGTGAGGTCATGGTCTTCTCCGGTCCTGCCGGATGGGCCGAATTCTCGCCGTTTGTAGAGTACGACGACGCCGAGTCTGCCAGGTGGCTGGCCTCGGCTTTGGAAGCCGGCTGGCTTGGGCACCCCGCCCCCGTGCGTGACTGGGTGCCGGTTAATGCCACGGTTCCGGCCGTCTCCTCCGAACAAGTGCCGTCCGTGCTGGAGAATTTTGACGGGGCTCAAACGGTGAAGGTCAAGGTGGCCGAGGCAGGCCAGTCGCTGGGAGATGACGCCGCGCGGGTTGGCGCCGTCAGGCATTTGCTGCCGGACGCCAAGATTCGCATTGACGCCAATGGCGGCTGGGACGTGGATCAGGCTGTGCGAGCGCTGCGACTGCTCTCCGTGTTCGGGCTCGAATACGCTGAACAGCCGGTGGCCAGTATTGCCGAGATGGCCGCTGTGCGCCGCGCGTTGAACGGCTCGGTACTCATTGCCGCCGATGAAAGCGTCCGCAAGGCCACCGACCCCCTCGCCGTGGCCCGCGCCGGAGCGGCGGACCTCTTGGTGATCAAGGCCGCGCCGCTGGGTGGCGTGCGTCGCGCTTTGGAAATTGTGGCTGAAGCGGGGCTGCCTGCTGTGGTGAGTTCGGCCCTGGACTCCTCAGTGGGTATTAGCACCGGCCTGGCGCTTGCCGCCGCGCTGCCTGAACTTCCCTACGCTTGCGGGCTTGGCACGGTATCCCTCATGGCCGGCGATATTGCCGAGCCAAGCCTGGTGGCGGAGGACGGCGGCATGCACCCACGCGAGGTGGTGGCCAACCCCGAGCTGCTGGAGCTATTTGCCGCACCCGCCGAACGCCGCGACTGGTGGATGGAGCGCCTACGCCGCTGCCACGCTCTGCTGTAGGAGGTCCTGCCACGCCCATAGCTCAAGCCCGTGCGCGCTGCTCACGGAAGGGTGCGTCACTTTTCCGCCAATTACATTCAGTCCTAGAGCCAAGGCCGGATCATTGTGGAGTGCCGCTTTCACACCATCATTGGCCAAGGCAAGGGCGTACCTCAGGGTGACATTGGTCAGCGCGTAGGTGGACGTGTTGGGGACAGCGCCAGGCATGTTGGCCACGCAGTAGAACAAGGCATTGTGCACCGTAAAGGTCGGGTTCTGGTGCGTGGTGGGCCTGCTGTCCTCAAAGCAGCCGCCTTGATCCACCGCAATATCAACCAACACGGAGCCGGGCTTCATCCGGGAGACCAGATCATTACTCACGAGCTTGGGGGCTTTCGCTCCGGGGATGAGAACCGAGCCAATGACAAGATCGGCGTCAATGACTGACTTCTCCACCTCATATTTGTTGGACGCGACGGTCTTGAGACGGCCCTGGTATTGCGCATCAAGTTCACGCAGCCGGTTGGTGTTGATGTCCAAAATGGTGACATCGGCGCCCAATCCCATGGCCATCGCTGCCGCGTTGGACCCGGCTACCCCGGCGCCGAGCACAACAACTTTTGCCGGACGGACGCCCGGAACCCCGCCCAAGAGAATGCCCTGGCCGCCGGCGGGGGCCATCAGGGATGCAGCGCCCACCTGCACGGAAAGCCGTCCCGCCACTTCTGACATGGGGGCCAGTAGCGGAAGCGACCGGTTTGCGGTCTGAACGGTTTCGTAGGCGATCGCCGTAACCCCAGCGTCAATCAGTGCCTGCGTGAGTTCCGGTTCCGCCGCCAAATGGAGGTAGGTGAAGAGGATGAGACCTTCTCGGAACCGGCTGTACTCGGATTTGATTGGCTCCTTGACCTTCATGACCATATCCGCGCGTGCCCACAACTCATCGGCGTCAACGAGAATCTCAGCCCCGGCCAGTGCGTAGTCCTCATCACTGATGCCCGATCCGATGCCGGCGCCAGCCTCAATCAGAACCTGGTGCCCCGATTCCCGGAGCTCATGAACTCCGGCCGTGGTGATGGCAACGCGGAACTCGTTGTTCTTGATTTCTTTGGGGACTGAGACGATCATGGGTTTTCCTTTGAAAGCTGCTGTGGTGGGTGTCACAAGGTTTGCAGTTTCTGTCAATTAACGCCAGAGTCCACGTAGAATCTACGGACAGAAGCCCATAATTGGAAGATTTCCCCCGCACCAAGGAGCCATAACCATGCCGGAACCGAAGAAAATACGGCCACCTTTGGACGCCCTGGATCACAAATTGCTCAGTCTTTTGGTTGCGGACGCACGTGCCACCAACCAGTCGCTGGCCGATGCACTGGGGATCGCCCCCTCCACCTGTCTAGCCCGACTCAAGGCGCTCAAGGAAACAGGTGTCATTGAGCGCTTCACTATTGACGTTGACCCGGAGGCGCTGGGGCGCTCGCTGCAGGCTCTCATCAGTGTGCGGCTGCGACCGGGGGCCAGACACCTGATGCAATCATTTGCCGAAGACCTTCGATCTGTGGCAGATATTTCGCAATTCTTTGTGCTGGCGGGCACCGATGATTTCCTGATTCACGTCAAGGTTCGAGACACCGCTCACGTCCGCGAGTTCGTCCTTGAACACCTCTCCTCCAATCCAGCCGTGGCCGCGACCCAAACCAACCTGATCTTTGAACACGTGTGGGGTGATTCCCTGAATTGAGGCCCGTGCGGGCGTTCGCACAGCGCCCGGCACCCTGCTTTGGGTGGCTACAGTTAGAGTGTGACTTTACTGAGCTCGATGGATGCTGCCCGCTTTGTTGTTGATGCGCTCGAACGTGCCGGAGTGCGCCACGTGGTGGTGGCCCCCGGCTCTCGCAGCGCCCCGCTCGTGTACGCCCTGGCCGAGGCGCAAGCCGATCAGCGGATCACCGCTCATGTGCGGATCGACGAGCGCGTGGCCGGATTCACCGCGCTCGGGCTGGCCCTGGGCACCAAGGGCCCTGCGGCAATTGTGACCACGTCAGGCACCGCCGTGGGCAACTTGCTCCCGGCCGTCATGGAGGCCAACCACGCTGGCGTGCCGCTGCTGGTGCTCTCCGCCGACCGTCCCGAAGAGCTTCGCGGCACCGGGGCGAACCAGACCACGTTCCAGCTGGATCTCTTCGGCGATCACGTGCGTTTCGCTACCGACGTTGCCGCGGGGAGCGATCCCTCCAGCGCAATATCCACCGCCCTGACGGCTGCTCTTGGACGGCTCGAAGGCATTCCGGCTGGCCCGGTGCAGGTCAATTTGGCCTTCCGGGACCCGTTGACCCCCGCCTTGGACGGCTCCGAATGGGAGCGGCTGCTCCCGGTCATCGAGACCCCTGACGCCGCGGCTGGGATCACGGATGAGCTCCTTCTGGCAGCCCAAGCAGTCTCAGATACAGATGCGGACACGGACGACGCCGTCACCGCCGCTGCGGTCAGCGGCACCGAGGCGGCTCCCGAGCCTGGTGACGGCACCAACGCCGGTTATCTCGCAGAGGGCCCGCTCCAGCCATTCTCCAGCTCCTCCGATGGTCCCGCGTCTGGTCCCTCGTCTAGTCACCGAACGGTAGTTGTTGCCGGACATGGAGCCGGTCCCGAGGCCGAACACTTTGCCCGGATGCTTGGCCTGCCGCTGCTAGCCGAGCCCTCATCCAACGCTCGGTTTGGCCCCAACGCTATTGGCCCGTACCGGATGCTGCTGGATAAATTTGGGCCCGAGAGTGCTCTTCCCATCGAACGTGTGGTGGTTTTCGGACGCCCCACACTGTCGCGCCAAATCAGCACCTTACTGGCGCGCACGGATCTGGAACGGGCTCTCTTCGTGCCTGCACCTGTGCCGTGGTTTGAGCCCGGGCGCCGCACCGAACTGATCCTGACCCAATGGGATCAGTTGCTTGGCTTTGCCGGCCGCGGCCCCGACGGATGGTTGCAGGCGTGGCAGTGGGCAGGGGAACAGGCAGAATTGGCACTCGATTCCGAATTGGCGGGCACCAGCAAGGACACAGGCGGGAGGCCAGGGGGCGGAAAACTCGCCGCCGCAAGCACCCTCAATGGCCTGCAGCTTGCCCGAGCAGTCTGGGACACAGCCCAGAAGGACACCGGCAGCATCCTCATGCTTGGTTCCTCCAACCCGGTCCGTGACGCTGACCTCGCTGGCCAGCCCACAGTGAAAAACGGGGCTGCCGTGCACGCCAACCGAGGCTTGGCCGGGATTGATGGCACCATTTCGACGGCAACGGGACTGGCGCTCGCCACCGGTAAAACAACCCGAGTGCTCCTGGGTGATGTGACGTTCCTGCACGATTCCGGCGCCCTGAACATTGGCCCCATGGAGGCGCTGCCCCAGATTCAGGTCATCGTCCTGAACGATGGCGGTGGTGGGATCTTCTCCGTCTTGGAGCATGGAAAGCTGGCCGAGGCACCCAACTACACAGCCGCCGTCGAACGTTTCTTTGGGACCCCCCATACGGCAAGTCTGGGGGCGCTGGCCGCTGCCTTTGGCTGGAGCCACGTTTCGGTCGGCACCGCGGAGCAACTCGCCAAGGCGCTGGCCGCCCCCGTGCTGTGGCCGTGCGTCATTGAGGTTGTTGCCTCTGAGCGTGCCGACTTGCGTGAACTGCACGCCACTATCGCGGAGGCCATAGCCTCCAGCTGACCTGCACGTAGGGCCGAGGATGTGCCCCGGTAGGGCCTAACGCGAGGTTCCGGCGCAGGGAAACGGAAGTCGAAGACAGCTGGAGGGGGTTTCCGGAGCGGGGATGGCGTGATCATCTGACGTGGGAACAGCGATGGCGCCACAGGCCTCGGAGCGGGGATGGATTTTCAAGGTCGCCCAGCGACCGAAAAAAATCTTACTGCCCGCGAGGGGCCTGCGGCGCCAGTGGCTCCAGCTGTTAGAGTACCCGACTGAGGAACTCCTTGGTGCGGTGGTGCTGCGGGTTGGCGATGATCTCGCGCGGGTTACCGCTCTCTACGACGACGCCTCCGTCCATGAAGGTGAGGGTGTCGCCTACCTCGCGGGCAAAGCCGATCTCGTGAGTTACCACGATCATGGTCATGCCGGACTTGGCGAGGTTCTTCATGACTTCCAGAACGTCGCCCACTAGTTCAGGGTCAAGGGCGGAGGTGGGCTCATCGAAGAGCATCAATTCCGGTTCCATGGCCAGTGCGCGGGCAATAGCAACACGCTGCTGCTGCCCGCCGGAAAGCTGGGATGGGTAGAAGTTGGCGCGGTCGGACAAGCCCACCATCTCCAACAGTTCCAGTGCCTTCAACTTCGCAGCTGCCTTGGACTGACGCTTGACCTGGGTAGGTGCTTCAATCACGTTTTGCAGGGCAGTCTTGTGCGGGAACAAGTTGAAACGCTGGAACACCATGCCGATCTCACGGCGCTGGGCCGCGATCTGCTTGGTGTTCAGATCGTGCAGTTTGCCGTTGACCTCCCGGTAGCCGATCAGGTCATTGTGCACGTAGATGCGGCCTGCGCTGAGGGTATCCAGAAGGTTGATACAACGCAGCAGGGTGGACTTTCCCGAACCTGACGGGCCAATGATCACGGAAACTTCCCCGGGGTTGACCGTCATGTCGATGCCCTTGAGCACATGGTGATCGCCGAAGAACTTGTGGACCCCCTGAATCTCTACCAGGGGTTTTACTGCGGCTGCGTGAGAGTTGGTCACTGAAGCGGTATCGGTCATGACTTGCCGCCTTCCGTGGTGTCATCGGTGGTGGTTGGCGCGGTGGCCTTGGCAGCTGCCACGGCGGCAGTGGCCTTGACTGGCGCCTTCATGACGTTGTCTACTCCCTTGCCGAAGTGCCGTTCAATGTAATACTGGCCAACCATCAATACCGAGGTAATGACCAGGTACCAGAACGCAGCAACCATGAGGAGTGGGATGGGCAGGAACGTACGGCTAGCCAATGCGTTGGTCACAAACGTCAGGTCCAAGGTGAAAGGAACAGCCAAGACCAGCGAGGTGGTCTTGAGCATGCCGATGGTCTCATTGCCTGTGGGTGGGATGATGACGCGCATGGCTTGGGGCAAAATGATGCGCCACATGACCTTGGAACGGCGCATACCGAGGGCCTCGGCGGCTTCCATCTGGCCGTTGTCCACGGACTTCAGACCAGCGCGGAAGATCTCTGCCAGGTACGCGGATTCATTCAAACCCAAACCAACAATGGCGGCGACAGTGGCGTTGATGACAGTGGCCGTGTCCCAAGAAAGAAGCTCAGGCCCAAATGGGACTCCGAGAATGATCTTAGGGTAAAGCACGCCAACAGATCCCCAAAACAACAGCTGGGTGTAGACGGGCGTTCCACGGAAGAACCAGACCCACACCCAGGAGACGTACCTAAACAAGGGGTTGTCTGATTGGCGCATGAATGCCAACAAGATCGCCAACACAATGGCGATGACCATGGAAGAAACGGTCAGGACCAGCGTCCAGCCCACACCTTGAATGACAAGAACATCAAAAACATAGGTCCGGAACGTACCCCAGTAGAACTTGGGATTGGTCGTCATTGACTGAATGGCCAGAATAACCACCAGCAGAATGACAGCCGCGCCCACCCACCGCCACGGGTGCCGGACGGGAATTGCGTCAATCAATTCCACGTCCGAGCCCGGGCCGCGGGAAGCCCGGAATGATGATTGTCGGCTCAAGGCTTTAGCCCGCCGTCGGGTTCAAGACGGACTTGGTCAATGCGCCGTCCTGGTTGTTCCACGTGGAAAGAATCTTGGTGTAGCTGCCATCCTCGATGAGCTTGTTCATGACCTTCTCAATGACCGCGGCGAAGGCTGCGTCATCCTTGGCGATGGCGATGCCCTGCTCTGCGGAATCGTACGCCTTACCGAGAGTTTCCAGCTGGCCGTTGGTCTTGGCCAAGGCATTGTTGATGATGGGGGTATCGGCGCTCATGGCGTCAATGGTGCCGCCAACCAAACGCGTGGTGACATCGGTCTGGTTCTTCAGGGAAACAATGTCAATGGCCGGCTTGCCGTCAGCCACGCACTTGGCGGAACGATCCTTGACATCCGGATCCTCCTCAACGGTGCCTGTCTGGACGCCGATCTTCTTCCCGCACAGGTCATCCATGCTGATGCCCTTGGGGTTGCCCTTCTGCACGGCCCACAGAACGCCAGCGTTGAAGTAGCTGACAAAGTTCACAGCCTTGGAGCGCTCGGGGTTGATGGTGAAGGATGAGATACCGAGATCGTAGACGCTACCGATCTTTGGAATGATCGAGGAAAAGTCCGCCGTGTGGACAACGGCCTTCTTGCCGAGCGTGGCCGCGATGGCCTTGGCAATATCCACGTCGTAGCCGATGGGAGTCTGGCCATCCTTGTCCAGGAACTCGGCCGGCTCATAGGAAGTATCGGAGCCTACTTCAAGAGTGGCCTTGTCCTTCAGTGATGCTGGCAGCAACGCGATGAGGGCATCATCCTTGGCCACCGTGGTGGGATCGAAAGCGGCAGCTTGCGAAGCTCCTGAGCTACTTTCCGTGCCGCCATCCTGTGACGCTGTGGTGCAGCCTGTCAGTCCGAGAGCCGCAACGGCGAGGACGGCGGCGAATCGCAGACCCAGCTTGGAAGAGTTGTGCATTTTTTACCCTTTGTGTAGTCCCTAAGGAGCCAGCATTTGACATCTAGTGTAACCCTCGGTGACTTGCCTCACAGTCAACAAGATTTCACTATTGAACAACTTTCTGTGATCCCGGGCAAGAGATTTAGGAGGATTTCTGTCTGAAATCCCGGACTGTCAAGGGTGATCTAAGGGTGGTTTGGCAGGTTCAGGGCCTGCAGCATTGGCCGAAGTTTTGCCCACGTCTCAGCCAGTTCGGCCTCAGGATCGGAGGCTTCCACGATGCCTGCGCCGGCATAGAGCCGCACGCTGTGAGAGTCCTCCAACACCGCTCCACGCAGGGCAATACCCCATTCGCCATTGCCAGCCCCATCGAGCCAGCCGACAGGACCGGCATAAGGTCCGCGGTCCATCTGTTCCAGTTGGAGGATGAGAGTTGCAGCTTCTTCCCGAGGCGTTCCGCACACGGCAGCAGTGGGGTGTAAGGCCTCAACTAGGGCTAAAGACGAAGGCACGTGCCCGTTGGAGCTGGCCAGCTGGGCGCTCACATCGGATGCCAAATGCCACACGTTGGGTAGTTCCAAAATGAATGGCTCCGCCGGGAAAGACATGTCTGTGGCAAAGGGGGCGAGCTGCCGGATGAGGGAGCGAACGGCGAAATCGTGCTCCTGACGCTGTTTGATGGAGCCACCCAAAACCGAGTCGGCAAAGCCGGTGGAACCGGCCGGTTCGTCTTCACGGTCAAGGGTTCCGGCAAGTACGCGAGCCTGGGCTGTGGAGCCGTCCACCTTGATGAGGATCTCGGGCGTGGCCCCCACCAAACCGCGGACGCCATAGGTCCAGCATTCGTCGTACAGGCCCACCAATCGTTGCAGAATTGAAACTCTGCGCACCGGTTCCTCGAGTGTTGCGAGCACATCGCGAGCGAGGACCACTTTTTCCAAGCCTCCGTGGGCAATGGCCGCAACACCGGAGCGGACGGACTCCTTCCATTGCTCTTCGCTGAGCGCACCGGAACGCACGGTGCCCGCGGAGGGGGTGCCCGGCGTCGAACTTTCAAAGGACGAGGGAGTGGAAGAGGAGCCCAGTTGCCGCAGGAGGGCCAGTGCGGATTTCTCGGTGGGCGTGATGCCGTCCAAGGAGAGCTGGGTCAGCCAGGCGGTGCCCGCGGAGAAGCCCACCACTAGGGCCGGGACGATCAGCGCGGATTCGTAGGCGCTCGTGGTGGAGAAGGCGAAGGAGCCAAAAGCCATGGCGCCGGTGCCGGGCATGCGGATGGAATCGTCCACCTCCGCGGTGGCCAGGAGGGATTTCCACCACTGTTCGGCGTCGGAAAATCGGGAGGCGCCGGTGCCAGTGAAGGATGCGATTTCGCCAAAGCCCACCAGGCCTTCGCCGCGGCGCAACCAACACAGCGGCCCATCAGGAGATTCAGCGGAGCCCGAGTCTAAAAGTGCGCCGGGTGCAACGATGCCAAGCTCCGCCAGCGTTGCCGGTGTCAGGGCCAGGGTGAGGGCGCGCAGCGAAAGGGAATCAGTCATGATGAGTCCAGATTACTCGCTGAGGGGCCACAATTCGGCGTACTGGCGGTGTGATGGCCCACAAGCGGCCCCGGCACGCGTCCACAATGCGCGAAGCCGCGCAAAGTTTGAGAGACTAAGAGAGTGAACCGTGCATCTTTGGAGAAGCGTCCGGAAGAAATGGCTGCCATGTTTGACGAGGTGGCCCCCAAATACGACGTCGTCAACGATATTTTGTCCTTAGGACAGACCCGTCGCTGGCGGCGCATCGTGGTGGAAGCCGGGGGCACCGTGCCCGGCCAGCGGGTTTTGGACCTGGCCGCCGGTACCGGCACCTCGAGCGAGCCGTTTGCCGACGCCGGCGTGGACGTGGTGGCCTGCGACTTCTCAGTGGGCATGCTTAAAGTTGGCAAGCGCCGACGCCCGGACATTGACTTCGTGGCTGGAGACGCCACAAACCTGCCCTTCGCGGACAACTCCTTTGACGCTTCCACCATCTCCTTTGGGCTGCGCAACGTGGCAGATCCGAAGAAGGCACTGCGTGAGATGCTGCGCGTTACCAAGCCCGGCGGAAAACTGGTGGTGGCCGAATTCTCACACCCTACCTTCGGCCCGTTCCGTACCGTTTACACCGAATACTTGATGCGAGCCCTGCCGCCCATCGCCAAAAAAGTGGCTTCCAACCCCGCCGCCTACGTGTACCTGGCGGAGTCCATCCGGGTCTGGCCCAACCAGGACAACTTGTCCGCGTGGCTCACCGAATCCGGCTGGGACAAGGTGGCCTACAGGAATTTGAGCGGCGGCATTGTGGCTGTTCACCGTGCCGTGAAGCCGCTGACAGGCCCTGCCGACACTGCCGGTGCGCGCTAACCATTCGCTAACCGTGCTCTAACCCGTTCGCTAGTCACTCGCTAACCGTAAGGAAACCCGACTCACCGTGAAGGTACTGATAGTAGGTGCCGGTCCCGCCGGATCCACCGCGGCCTGGCACTTGGCCTCCGCTGGGATCGAGGTCACCGTGCTGGAGAAGACCCGTTTCCCGCGTGAAAAGGTCTGCGGCGACGGCCTCACCCCGCGTGCCGTGCGCGAAATGCAGCTCATGGGCCTGCCGCACGACCCCTCCGAAGGCTGGCGCCGCAACAAGGGCCTGCGCCTGGTTGCCGGCGGCCGCCAGATCGAGGTGCCCTGGCCCGAACTCACCGACTTCCCCAACTACGGGCTCATCCGGACTCGTTTGGGCTTTGATGAATCGCTCGCCAGCCATGCGCGTGCCGCCGGTGCCGTGATCCTTGAGGGCCACTCGGTGACGCAGGCCCTGACTAACGACGCCGGAACTGTCGTAGGTGCCAGGGCGTCACTCTTGGATGGGGCTGGCCGGAAGACGGGCGAAACCGCTGACTTCCACGCCGATGTGGTGCTGGCTGCTGATGGGAACTCCACCCGGACGGCGCTCTCCCTGGGGCTTGAAAAACGTGATGACAGGCCCATGGGTGTGGCCTACCGTACCTACTTCACGTCCCCTCGTCACGAGGATGACTGGATGGAGGGGTGGCTGGAGCTGCCCGCACCGGATGGCCGGACGTTGCCAGGGTACGGCTGGGTGTTTGGTGTTGGTGACGGGACCTCCAACGTTGGCCTGGGTATCCTGAACACCTCCAAGGAGTTCGGCAAGCTGGATTACCGTGCAGTGCTGCGCGATTGGACGGCTTCCATGCCCGGCGAGTGGGGCTTTACTCCGGAAAACCAGGTGGGTGCCATCAGGGGAGCAGCTCTGCCCATGGCTTTCAACCGCACCCCGCACTACTCGGACGGACTGCTGCTGCTGGGAGATTCCGGTGGCATGGTGAGTCCTTTCAACGGCGAGGGTATTTCCTACGCCATGGAATCAGGCCGCTTCGCTGCTGAGCACATTGTTCGGGCAGCTGGCACCAACTCCCGGTTGGCCGCCGATCACGCGCTCTCCAACTACGGCACGCTGGTGCGTGAACAGTGGGGCAGCCACTTCACGCTGGGCCGGGTTTTTGCTTCCATGATTGGCAATCCCACCATCATGAAACTGGCCCTGCGCTCAGGTATGAGCGTTCCGGTGCTGATGCGTTTTGTAGTCCGACTCATGACGAATCTGACCGACACGGATAAACGAGGTTTTGAGGATAGAGTGATTCATCTACTGGAGAAGCTCGTCCCTGCCACCAGCAATCAGGACATTACCCGCACATCCAAGCAACAATCCCTACCAATAGTTAGTGTTGAGCAGTGACTACTTCCGCGAACCACAGCTGGACCCATGCCGGGCAAGGACGCCCCGAATCACACGATTCCAATCCCAGCACCATGGCCATTGCCACTGGGCTGCAACTGCCGTCCGGTTTCAACGCCGTGGCAGAGGACCCGGAACTGGGACCCTCCATCGCCATGAGCATGGCGAAGGTGGAAAAGGTGTTGCGTGAAGCAATCGCCCACTCCGATCCTTTGGCAGATGCCACCAGCCGCCACTTGGTGGAAGCCGGCGGCAAACGCATCCGCCCACTGTTGGTGCTGCTTGCTGCCCACCTCGGAGACCCGAACCGGGCCGAAGTGGTGCAGGCCGCCGTCGTGGTTGAACTGACGCATTTGGCCACGCTCTACCACGACGATGTGATGGACTCGGCGCCGTTCCGCCGCGGCGCTCCCACCGCCCATGAGGTGTGGGGCAACACCGTTGCGATTCTGACCGGTGACCTCATCTTTGCTCGCGCGTCGATCCTGGTCTCGGCTCTGGGTGGCCGTGCTTTGGAAATTCAGGCCCGCACGTTCGAGCGCCTGTGCCTTGGCCAGCTGCACGAAACCGTGGGTCCGCGCGAGGATGAAGACCCCATTGAGCATTACTTGTCCGTCATTGCTGACAAGACCGGCTCGCTCGTTGCTGCTTCGGGTCAGCTTGGCGCCATCTTCTCCGGTGTTTCAGAGGAGGGCCAAGAGGTTCTGCTGGAATACGGCGAAAAGGTGGGCGTTGCTTTCCAGCTCGCCGATGACGTCATCGACGTGACTGGGCTGAAGCAGGTTTCGGGAAAGTCACCCGGAACCGATCTGCGCGAAGGTATCCCAACGTTGCCTGTTCTGTTGCTGCGTAACGCTGCTGCCGCGGGCGATGCGCAGGCTGCCGCTGTACTCGCATTGGTTGATGGCGATCTGAGCAGCGATGAAGCACTGGCTGAGGCTGTAACCGCGCTGCGGGAACACCCCGTCACGATGGAATCCTGGGCTGTGGCCCGCGAATGGTCCGATGCTGCCATTGCAGCACTGGCACCGCTGCCCGAGGGTATCGTCAAGACGGCTCTGGCCAGCTTTGCCGAAGCCGTGGTCTCCCGCGACGTCTAGCACTGCGGTTTCTGGCTCGAAGGTCCGGGTTGGGACCCGAATACTCCGGTTTCGAGCCCGAGTGTCCACTTAATGTACGTTTTGGGGCCATTTTGGGCGCTAAACGTACGTTATGTGGACACTGACCGGTGGGTCAGGGCCGTGGCGTTGATTTTTGGCCGCCAAATGATGGCTGGGCCGCCTAGCTGAAGTCTTTGCGGACGTTGAGAGCGCCGAGCATGGACCGCGTGGCCAGATTCTGCGGATCGGGCCAACCTCCGCGCACCAGCATCCGGGCCAGCTTGGTCACCGCAATGAGCCCGCCATTGCGCATGTCCTCTCTGCGGAGCACCACCTGATGCCATCCCAATGATTGGGTAATAAAGTCCCGGTCACGATCTTTGGCCCGCTGTTCTGGAGAATCGTGATGCTCGCCGTCATACTCCGTGCAGGTCCTGTATTTGGGACAGGCAAGATCGGGTTCCACCAGCGAGTGTCCGGCGTCGTCCATGATCTTGTGGTTGGGTTGGAATTCTGGCAGGCCTGATCGGTTGATGGTCAGCCGCAACCGAGTTTCTGGCGCTGAGTCCACTCCGACTCTGACAAGTTCCATAGCCGCCCTCAGCTTGGTATAGCCACGGGCACCCGTGTGCTGGGCAAGGTAAGCCTGCAAGACGTTGAGTTCCACCGTGGCGATTCTGACACGGCCATTATTGCGTTGGTGGCAACAGACAATCTGATCCCCTACAACCACTAACTCATCAACGGTGAGTAATGGCGCGATGTCCAGGAATGTTCGCGCCGCCGAAGTGACTGGAACTCCACCAAATTCATCAATGTCGGTCCGCTCCAGTTTTAGTCGGTGGCCGCTCACGTGCCGTCGCCTGGGTGGTGGACTGCCGTTCGGCCTGGAGAGGTCGAGTAATTGGCGTTCTTGGAATCTCGACGGCAAATACAGGCCATGAATCTTCGCTGCCGTGATGTGGCTGATGACGCCATCGCCAGTCAACGCAGTGTAGGGACGGCAATGGTCTAGCAACTCACAGTCAACTGTTTGGGGAACGCGAATACCCCGGCTGGGTTTCAATAAATCTGCTGAACGGATACGACGGGCAGATAACCGGGCATGGTGCGCCTGGGCCAGAGTGAAAGGCCGCAGGGCCAGGTGCAGTGGAAGCTCCGATGGTTTTCTCATGCTTCCAGTAAGGCTGAAATTGAACCCTCGTAGTGGCGAAAAAGGGCCAATCTGGCAAATCTGTGGATAACGCACGCTCTGGTCCTTATAGAACGGACAAATAATTTGGCCGCGGAAGATAGCTCTTGGACGAAGTGGCGGACGCCTGACGCAGCATCAGGGGTACTGAAGAGGTGCTGAAGGGGTGCTGGAGCGGCTCGAGTGTTCACTTAAGGTACGGTTTGGAGCCCAAAACGGTCCGAAACGTACGTTATGTGGACACTCGGCGCGGGGTGCTGCTCAGGTCGTGGCGAGGGTACTCGTGAGGGGCGTGGGGACCTCGTTGGGGTGCTGGAGCGGCTCGAGTGTTCACTTAAGGTACGGTTTGGAGCCCAAAACGGGCCGAAACGTACGTTAAGTGGACACTCGGCGCGGGGTGTTACTCAGGACGTTGCAAGGGGAGTCGGCGCGGATAGGAGACGGGGTGCTGACAGACAATAGCGAGAGGCAGCCCTGGATGGTCAGATCTTGGTGCCTATACCGGGAAGTGAAAAGGGGCTGGCACCTTCGGCGCTGGCATTCCAATGCGTGGGTGCGTTGCGGCGTCGAGCTTCTGCTTCTGAGGCCGTAGCCAAGCCGGCATCATCGACGCTGACCATGACACCACTGTGCTGGAGATTGAAGAATCGGATCACAATGCGGCGGCCGTTGACGTTCCACACACATGCTTGGACCACGGGATCATGCCAAGGGTTGTTTCCCTCGCCGTACCGCGCGGTGAGTTGGCTGTGAATGCCTTCGTAGCCTTGGCGGGTGGAGGGATTATCCGTACTCATGGACGAATACAGCTGCATGCTGATGCCTAGGAACCTCCCACTGTAGGACGTCCACGATGAGGAAATCTCCCCGCCGGCCAAAGGAGTGCGCAGCGAGTAGTGCGCCACTGCTGGAACTGCGCTGGCCTCATCCCACGCTGCTCCTGTGATGAACCCCAGGCGTTCAAACCACACCTTGCGGTCAAAGTCGGAACGGGGCCACATGCCCTCAACCAATTTTTCGACCAGGCTAACCACTGCAGCCGGGTCCGGATTCAATACGCTTGTGGGCTCCTGTGCATTCATAACGCCACGCTACCGCTCCCGGATGAATATTCCCATAGCTCGCGTCTGCGTAGTTGCTGTGGATTAGTCCTCGTCGCCGAAAACCCAGTCGAGCATGTCGAAGACGAATTCGCTGAAAGTACCTTCCTCGTTGATCCAAACACCTGTGGCGTTGTTGCGGCGCCACACGATGGGATCGGGAACATCGGCCTGATCGACCAGAATGCCCCAGGTGTAGGCCTCGTCCTCGTCTTCAAGGAACAGAAGGTAGCCGTCCTGAACTTCCAGCTCTTCGGGATCCCAGAAGTAGTAGTACGCCTCCATGAGTTCCTCGCAGTTACCCACGGCGTGCAGGAATTCGCGCAGCGCCAACGGCACCGTGAGCTGCAATTCTGCAAAGACAGCGTCCAGATCCGCCCAGTCAATCCCGTCGGCTTCCTGCCACGGCTCCTCCAAATACAAGGGAACCAGGCCACGGAACTTCTCTACGAACATGTCAGACATTCAAATCTCCACAACTGAGCAACAGGCGATTACAAGCTACCTGCAATCTTAGTCGCGACGGACGCGCAGGATGCGCCGAGCAGCCCAACTGCGCGATGCCAGCGGAGCATGCCAGCCGTAATGCAGGCTCAACAAGCGTAGGAGGAAAACTGCGACGGCGGCAAAGGTGCCAGTGATGAGGTTCAACCAACCCGCGTGCCACAGCACCGCGGCGAGGACGGCTCCCACCAAGGCTGGGATCGCGTACAGGTCCGTGGGATCGAACACCTTGGGCACTTCATTGGCTGTGATGTCACGCAAAATTCCGCCACCCACAGCGGTAGTGACGCCCAGTAGTACCGCGGCCACGGGGTTCATCCCGGAGGCGAGGGCTTTGAGGGTGCCGGTGATGCAAAACAGGGCCAGCCCGCCGGCGTCGAACATCAGCAGCAACCGCCCACTGCGCTGGACGTTGCGGACCATGAAATACACCAAGGCCGCAGCAAAGAGTGGCGGCAGCAGATATTCCGGATTCAGGAACGCGGCAGGCGGACCGTCGTTCAGGACGATGTCCCGGACCACGCCGCCGCCTAGGCCAACCATGCATGCCAGCAGCACCGAACCGACCAGATCGAACCCCTTTCTGGCGGCGAGCAGGCTGCCCGAGACGGCGAAGAAAAAGACGCCCAAGAGATCAAGGGCGAGCGGCAGATCAATGGTCATGGGAGCAATCTTTACGGGGATGTAGGGAACACCAAGTCAGCGCCAGCGTACCGTGTCGGGACAAGAAATTGGCAGATTTCCTGGCGTCACAGGGTTGGTTTGTGACTACGCTGAGGGAATGAGCCGCGCCCAGCCATTGATTCATGTTCAGGACTTCCACATGCACTTCGGTGCGAAAAAAGTCATCGAAGGGCTCTCCTTCGATGTAGCGCGCGGGGAGACATTTGGGTTTTTGGGCAGTAATGGCAGTGGAAAAACGACGACGATCAGAGCTTTGCTTGGCATCTACCGTCCCACCTCGGGAACCCTAGAGATTAACGGCAAGGTGTTCAGCGACGACTTTGGCGCCCGGCTGGGCTACCTGCCGGAAGAGCGCGGCTTGTACAAAAAGGAGTCGGTGTTGGATGTGATGAGCTACTTTGGACGGCTCAAGGGCTTGTCCAAAAAGGATGCGCAAGCTTTTTCACGGGACTATCTGGACAGGGTTGACCTCGCCGACAAAGCCGATGTGCGCGTGGACAAGCTCTCCGGCGGCGAGCAACAAAAAGTTCAGTTGGGCGTGACCATCATGAATGAGCCGGAGCTGCTGATCCTCGATGAACCCACCAAAGGCTTTGACCCGGTGAACAGGCGCCTGCTCATGGATATCATCGAGGAACGCAAGGACGCGGGGGCCACGGTCATGATGATTACCCACCAGATGGAAGAAGTGGAACGGCTCTGTGACCGGATCGTCCTGCTCAAGGACGGCAAAGCGGAGGCATACGGCACCATTGACCAGGTTCAGAACCAGTTTGGTGGCCGGACCATCAGGCTCAAGTACTCCGGGGCCCTGCCGCCCTCGCCGCACTATGACATCACCCTGCAGGAAACCAATTACGCCGAGCTGTCACTAGATGATGCCGTGGATGAGTCTGCCGTGCTGAAGGACCTGGTACTTGCCGGGGTGGTGGTGCGAGGCTTCGTAGCGGCCAAACGCAGTCTGGAGGACATCTTCATTCAGGTCTACGGCTCGCCACCCGGCGACGCGTCAGGCCCCGGACTAGGCCCCGGACCCGGAGCTGGAGCAGGCCCCGGGCTAGGCCCCGGCGCTGCACCCGGACCTGGACCCGCCCGCGGCCCCGGCGCTGCACCCCCGCGCGGGGCTGGACGGCTCGCCGCCCGCGGCCTGCACAGGAAGGGAAATGGACCAGATGGCACGGCATAATTTAGGCACAGTGGTGCAGTTTGAATTCATTCGGACTGTGAAGAAGCAGCGGTTCTGGATAGCTACCTTGGCCATCCCGGTACTGTTGGGGATTGTTTTTGCCCTGGTCTTCGCCAGCAATTCCAGCACGCAGCAGCGTTCCGATGAGCAGAAGAACCAAACGCTGGCCTTTAGCTATTCGGATGCGTCCGGACTCATTGATCCGGCCCTAGCCAAAGCCATGGGTGGCACCGTCGAGAAGGACCCAGGGACCGCCGTCGAACGTGTCAGGGCAGGCACACTCAACGCGTTCTTCAGCTTTCCGACCAACATCGACAAGAACCCGGTGAGCGTTTATGGGGCGGATCAGGGCATTTTCAAGAACGGCACGTACGACGCCGTGGCCAAACAGCTGGTGGTGCTTTCCGCTGCGCAAAAGGTGGGCTCGGCGGAGCTGACCGCGGCCGCGCAGGGCAATTTCACCACAGAACTGCAGACCTTCAAGGACGGGCAAATATCCGGCGGATTGGAAACCGTGGTGCCGCCGTTGCTGTTCCTGGTGTTGTTTTACGTGGTGATCATCCTGCTGGCGAACCAAATGCTCGCCTCCACGTTGGAGGAGAAGGAAAACAGGGTCACGGAGATGATCCTGACAACCTTGAACCCCACAACGCTGGTGGTGGGCAAGGTCATTTCGCTGTTCCTCGTGGGCGCGGTGCAGGCGCTGGTGTTTGCTTCGCCCATGGTGCTTGGGTACGTGTTCTTCCGCAAGCAGCTCGCCATCCCGGACTTTGACCTCTCCAACCTGCAATTCCAGTTCCTGCCCATGCTCATCGGGGGCCTCCTGTTTGTGGGTGGCTTCATCTTGTTCACGGGCGTGCTGGTAGGAATCGGGGCTGTCATGCCCACGGCCAAAGATGCCAGTACGGTGTTCGCCCCGGTCATGATCATGATGTTCATCCCGTTCTATATTGTGACCATGGTGGTGAGCGACCCCGGCTCGCTGATCGTGCAAATATTTACCTTCTTCCCCTTCACAGCGCCGATTACAGCCATGTTGCGCAACGCGTTCGGCTCACTCAGCGGTGCCTCTGCGGCCATTGTGATTGTTGAACTGTTCGTGTTTGGGTTCGTGGCCCTGCGCGTTGCGGTGCACTTGTTCCGCTACGGATCCATTGAATATTCGCGCAAGCTCTCCCTGCGCACAGCCTTCGCCCGGAAGCCCTGAGCCGGGTGCCGGGCCTGCAGAGGCGCGTGCTGTGGGTGGCCATCCTTGCCTCCTTCGTGGCATTTTTGGACGGCGCCATTGTCAACGTCGCCCTGCCCGCCATGACGCGCGAGCTGGGTGGCGGCATCACCACGCAGCAGTGGGTGGTGGACGCGTACTTACTGGCCCTGGGATCGCTGATTCTGATCGCCGGTTCCCTGTCCGACACCTTCGGCCGCATCCGGATCCTCCGCGCCGGCCTACTGATCTTCGGGACCGCCTCGCTGGCCTGCGCCGTCGCCCCGAGCGCCCTTTTACTCATTGTGGCCCGCGGTATCCAAGGTGCCGGGGCCGCGCTGCTGGTGCCCAGCTCGCTAGCGCTGATCACCTCCATCTTCCGGGGACCCGCGCAAGGCAAAGCCATCGGCTCGTGGACGGCGTGGACCGGCACCGCATTTCTGGCTGGGCCGTTGATTGGCGGACTCCTGGTGGATTATGGCAACTGGCGGCTGATCTTCGCCATCAACGTCATCCCCATCGCCGCCACCCTGATCCTGCTGAAGGGGCTTGCCATCCCTCCGGTGCTGCTTCTTCCCACACTCCCTCCCGTGAAGCACGACGCCGGAACCTCCTCCGTGCCAGCGGCACCTGTTGCTCCTCCCGTCGCCGCCGAGCTCGGCGGCAGCGCAGGCACGCCCGTGTCAGTGGCGCGGCCCGCGTCCCGGGTCGACGTCATCGGGGCCGTTCTGGCCGCCGTCGGACTGGCCGGAACTGTGTTTGCTCTGATTGAACAGGACCGGCTGGGGTGGGGGAGTGCGCTGGTGTACGGGCCGTTTGTGCTTGGGATTGCTGCGCTGGTGGCGTTTTTGTGGTGGGAACACAGAACCCCGGCGCCCATGATGCCGCTGGGTCTGTTCCGGATCCGAAACTTCGGCGTGGGCAATATTGCCACCACCTTTATTTACGCAGGGTTGTCGCTGGGGCAGCTACTGGTAGTGCTGTTCCTCCAGGAAATTGCCGGGTTTACGGCGGCTCAGGCGGGGCTGGCATCACTTCCAGTAGCGGTGATCTCGCTGCTTCTGGCCGGGCCGTTTGGAACGCTCGCCGGTAAATACGGACCCCGACTATTCATGGCAATGGGACCACTAGTGGCTGGCGTGGGGTATGCGATGATGGCATCGGCAGCGGAACCTTTCAATTTTTGGTTGCAGATTCTGCCCGGACAGCTGGTGTTCGCCGTGGGGCTGTCCATAACTGTTGCGCCCTTGACGGCGGCCATCCTCGGGGCCGTGCCGGCGGGGCAGAGCGGAATTGGATCGGCCATTAATAATGCCGTCTCGCGTGTGGCTGGGCTCATCGCCGTGGCGCTCGCGGGCGTGATGCTTGGCGGCGTGCTGGACTACGAATCGTTCCGGCGGGTCATGGTCATTACGGCGCTGCTGTTCTTGGCGGGGAGCGTGGTTTCGGCGCTGGGGATCAGCAATGCCGAGGCGCGGCAGCAGCGGAGTGATGCGGAGACCGGGCCCGCGGTGGCTGTTGACGGGCCCGGGGACGGCTCGGAGGACGGCCCCGAGAACGGGCTGAGGGCTGCCGGGCCCACAGCCTCTTGAGGCACTATCAGTGCGCGGACAGCTAAGCCGCTGACGTACATTGGCTGTGAAGAATTCTTGGGAAAGGACTCAACCATGGAGCATGAAACCGTGATGATTGCGTGCGCCCACGGCACCAATAACGCCGAAGGCCAGCGACGCATCAACGCACTCAGGGCCGATATTGCCCTGTTACGTCCGGGGTTGACGGTGCTGGAGGCGTATGTTGACGTTCAGGAACCGGCCCTGCCAGACGTGGTGGCCGGGCTGGCCGCACACGTGCACGCCGTGGTGGTTCCGCTGCTGTTGACGGTGGGCTTCCACGTCCAGGTGGACATTGCTGACGCCGTGGCCAGCCGGGCCAACACCCTGGCCGCCGCACCGCTGGGACCCGATCCGCGGCTGGCCAAACTGCTCGATAAGCGGCTCGGCACGCTCCCTGCGGGGTGGGGCATTGTGTTGGCCGCGGCAGGTTCCTCACGCCCCGAAGCCGCCGAACCGATTGAGGTCCTGGCCGCCGATCTTGCCGTGCGCCGCCCGGAGCGGATTGTGGCCGCCTATGGCGCCAGCGCCCGGCCATCGGTTCCGGACGCCGTGGCACAATTGCGGGATGACGGCGCTGCCGGGGTGGCCGTGGCCTCCTATCTGTTGTCCCCAGGCTACTTCCACGACCAGTTGTCATTGGCGGGCGCTGACCAGGTTGCCCCGCCGTTGCTGCCTTCCAGGCTTCTGGCAGAACTGGCGCTGGAACACTTCGACACTGCACTCCTGCGCAACGTTGCGCCGTAACGGTGCGCCACTCCAGAAGTGGCGCACCGTTGTGCCGTAACCGTGCGCAGGATTAAACAGCAAGACGCCGGACCTGCCGCCGTGGTGAGTTTCCAAGCGCTTCGACTGTTCGCAGGTGCGACGCCGGACCCGCGCACCTAGGTGGGCGGGGCCGGCGTCGTACCTGGCAGTGGCACTTCGCGCGGAGGTGACCAAGCACACCCCAGCGCGAAATGGGTGGGTGTGACGAAATGTTGCCCAAGGTGAAGCAGCGTTGCATGAGTGATTGGTGGGCGAACAGGGTCGATCTACGCTCGTTCTCATGACACAGACAGCTCTAGCCGGAGCGAGCGCCTCTGGCACTGCCGCCGCGACAAGTTCCGCCGAGGCACCCGCCAAGCGAACCGTTCGGGCCCGCCCCGCCGCCAAACCCCACGGCCAGTGGAAGGTTGACGGCACCGCGCCGCTGAACCCCAACGAGGTGTGGAAGCAAGAAGACGGCGGGCTGAGTGTCCGCGAACGGATCGAGACCATCTACGCGTCCGGTGGCTTCGACAGCATCGAGAAGACGGATCTGCACGGCCGTTTCCGCTGGTGGGGGCTGTACACCCAGCGCAAGCAGGGGATCGATGGCGGCAAGACCGCAACGCTTGAGCCGCACGAGCTCGAGGACAAGTACTTCATGCTCCGCGTCCGCATTGACGGCGGCTCGTTGACCACCGAGCAGCTGCGCGTCATTGGCCAGATCTCCACGGAGTTTGGCCGGGACACCGCCGACCTCACCGACCGCCAAAATGTGCAACTGCACTGGGTGCGGGTGGAAGATGTGCCGGAGATTTGGAACCGGCTCGAGGCTGCCGGTCTGTCCACCACCGAGGCGTGCGGCGACGTGCCCCGCGTCATTCTCGGCTCCCCGGTGGCCGGCATTGCCAAGGACGAGATCATCGATCCCACCCCCTTGATCAAGGAGGTCAGCGCCCGTTTCATTGGCGATCCGGAGCTGGCCAACCTGCCGCGCAAGTTCAAGACAGCCATCACGGGCCACCCCTCGCAGGATGTGGTGCATGAGATCAACGACTTCGCTCTGGTGGGTGTCATACACCCCGAGCTGGGTGTTGGCTACGACCTCTGGGTGGGTGGTGGTTTGTCCACGAACCCACGCCTGGCCGAACGCCTCGGCGTGTTCGTCAGCCCCGAGGTTGCGGCTGAGGTGTGGCTCGGCGTCACGAGCATCTTCCGCGACTACGGTTACCGCCGCATGCGCACCAAGGCCCGCCTGAAGTTCCTGCTGGCCGATTGGGGCCCGGTCAAGTTCCGCCAGATCTTGGAGGACGAGTACCTGGGCCACAAGCTGCCTGATGGCGAACCCGCGCCCAAGCCCACCTCGCCTGGCGATCATATTGGCGTCCACGAGCAGAAGGACGGCAAGTTCTTCATCGGCGTCACGCCCACGGTTGGCCGTGTTTCTGGTTCAACGTTGACGGCGCTAGCCGACGCCCTCGAGGCTCACGGCTCCTTCCGCCTGCGCACCACCCCACACCAGAAGCTCGTCATCCTTGACGTGCCCAAGGAGCAGGTGGAACCGCTCATCACGGTGCTGGATGGCCTGGGCTTATCCGCCCGCCCGTCACTTTTCCGGCGCTCCACGATCGCCTGCACCGGCATCGAATACTGCAAACTGGCACTCGTGAATACGAAGGACACCGCCGCCACGGCCATCACCGCCTTGGAGACGCGCCTGGCCGATCTGGTGGACACGGGCGTTTTGACCCAGCCCATTGCGTTGAACATCAACGGCTGCCCCAATTCCTGCGCCCGCATCCAGACCGCGGATATTGGCCTCAAGGGCATGATGCTTCCCACGGACGACGGCGGCACCGCCCCCGGATTCCAGGTCCACCTAGGTGGCGGGCTGGCCACCGACAACCGCGTTGAGGCTGGCCTAGGCCGCACCATTCGCGGCTTGAAGGTCACAGCCGCAGAGCTGCCCGACTATGTGGAGCGTGTTGTCCGCCAGTACGTTGGTGCCCGCACCGACGGTGAAACGTTCGCCGAGTTCGCCCACCGTGCCGATGAGGAGTTGCTGAAATGACCGTCACAACGCTTCGTTCACATGACGAGCTCAAGGCCCTGGCAGCCGCAGGGGCAGCGGAACTCTCCTGGGATGCGTCAGCCAAGGAGGTCATCGCCTGGGTGTCGCGCAACTTCGAAACTGGCGCGGCCGCCGTCGCCTGTTCCATGGCCGACGCCGTGCTGCCGGCGCTGGTTGCCGATCAGCTGCCCGGTGTGGATGTCCTCTTTCTCGACACCGGATACCACTTCCCCGAAACTTACGCCACGCGTGACGCGGTGGCCGAGAACCTGCGCGTAAACATTGTTGACGTGCTGCCGCGGAACACCGTGGCGGAGCAGGATTCGCTTCTGGGCAAGAACCTTTTTGCCAGCGATCCCGCCCAATGCTGTGCGCTGCGCAAGGTGGAACCGCTGAGTCGCTCCCTCTCCGGATACGAGCTGTGGTTCACCGGGGTTCGCCGCGACGAGGCACCCACACGCACCAACACCCCGCTGGTGGTCTGGGATGAGAAGAACGGTCTGGTCAAGGTCAACCCCGTCGCCACCTGGACGTACGAGGAATTGATCAGCTACTCCGATGAGAACCTACTTCCCGTGAATCCGCTCCTTAGCCAGGGCTACCCGTCCATCGGCTGCGCACCCTGCACCAACAAAGTGGCCCCCGGCGCCGACCCCAGGTCCGGACGCTGGGCCGGAACCTCCAAGACAGAATGCGGGCTACACGAATGAGCACCCAAATTACAGACACAGCGATCGAGCTGGCCGACGCGAGCGCCACCGCAACCGATCCTCACTCGCTCAACGGCCTCGCAAGCTCCGCCGGGGGCCCCACGCGGCCGTCGGCCCCTGCCGAGGAGCTGAACTCCCTGGACCTGCTCGAATCCGAGGCCATCCACATCATCCGTGAGGTGGTGGCCGAGTTTGAGCGTCCCGCGCTGCTGTTCTCCGGCGGCAAGGATTCGGTGGTCATGCTGCATTTGGCCACCAAGGCGTTTTGGCCCGGCAAGGTTCCTTTCCCCGTTTTGCACGTGGATACGGGCCACAACTTCCCCGAGGTCATCGAGTTCCGCGACCGCACAGTTGAGCGGTTGGGCCTGCGCCTTGAAGTGGGCTCCGTTCAGGCGTTTATCGACTCCGGTGAGCTGTCCGAACGTGCCGATGGAACTCGCAACCCGCTGCAGACCGTCCCATTGCTGGATGCCATTGCCAAGAACAAGTTCGACGCCGTTTTTGGCGGCGGCCGCCGTGACGAGGACAAGGCCCGCGCTAAGGAGCGCATCTTGTCCCTGCGTGACGAATTTGGTCAGTGGGATCCGCGCAACCAGCGCCCCGAGTTGTGGAACCTGTACAACGGCCGCCATACGGTGGGTCAGCATGTGCGTGCGTTTCCCATCAGCAACTGGACCGAGTTGGACATCTGGCGTTACATCGCCCGCGAAAACATTGAGCTGCCCGGCCTGTACTACGCGCACGACCGCGAGGTCTACGAGCGCGACGGCATGTGGCGCGCCGTGGGCCCGGTTTCTGAACCGCGACCCGATGAGAAAGTCATCATCAAGCAGGTCCGCTACCGCACCGTGGGGGACATGTCCTGCACCGGCGCCGTTGCTTCCGATGCCACCACCGTCCATGACGTGGTGCGTGAAGTTGCCGCTTCAACCCTGACCGAACGTGGCGCCACCCGGGCCGATGACCGCATCTCCGAGGCCGCCATGGAAGACCGCAAGAAAGATGGCTACTTCTAATGAGCACAGTTACTTCCCTCGAGCAGTCAACACTTTTCCGCTTCGCCACGGCCGGCTCCGTCGATGACGGCAAGTCCACTCTTGTAGGCCGGCTGCTCCACGATTCCAAGGCCATCCTGGCTGACACGCTCGACGCCGTTACCCGCACCTCCGCGGACCGCGGCTTCGGCGGCGAGAATGGCAGCACCCAGAAGATTGACCTGGCGCTGCTGACCGATGGACTGCGTGCCGAGCGAGAGCAGGGCATCACCATCGATGTGGCCTACCGCTACTTCGCCACGGATCGCCGCAGTTTCATCCTGGCTGATTGCCCCGGGCACATCCAGTACACCAAGAACACGGTGACGGGCGCGTCCACTGCGGATGCCGTCGTCGTACTCATTGACGCACGCAAGGGGGTGCTGGAGCAGACGCGCCGACACCTGTCCGTGCTGCGCCTGCTGCGCGTTCCCAACGTGATCATCGCTGTCAATAAGATCGACCTCGTGGACTTCAGCGAGGAGATTTTCCGCACCATCGAGAGCGATGTCCAGACGGTGGCCGCGAGCATCGGCCTTGGTGACGTGGTGGTCATTCCGGTCTCCGCGTTGGAGGGTGACAACGTGGTGGAGCGTTCCACCCACACCCCTGGTACCCGGGTGCCAGCCTGCTGGACCTGCTGGAAACGCTGCCCACCACCGATGAGTTGGAGCGTGGACTCGAGCCCTTCCGCTTCCCGGTTCAGCTGGTGGTCCGGCCGCAGGGTGCGCTGGCCCCCGAGCTGGTTTCCGCGGACGACGCCGGAGCCTCCTTCCGCGATTACCGCGCCTATGCCGGGCAGCTCGCCTCGGGCGGCGTCTCGGTGGGGGATGCCATCACGGTTCTTCCTTCAGGGCGGACTGCGACGGTGGTGGGCATCGACTTTGCCGGCCGGTCCTTGGAGCAGGCCGTTGCGCCGCAGTCGGTGTCGCTGCGCCTGAGCGAAGAGATCGACATTGCCCGCGGTGACGTAATTGCGGCAACGGGTACCTTTGGCGAGGTCAGCCAAGACCTCTACGCGGAGCTGTGCTGGTTGTCCACGAAACCCCTGCGCGAGGGTTCCAAGGTCCTGATCAAGCACGGCAGTAAGACGGTCCAGGGTCTGATCAGGGCCGTCACGGGCAAGCTGGAGCTGGAGTCGTTTGAGTACCAGGCTGCATCCGGACTGGAGCTCAATGACATTGGAACGGCCCAGATCCGGTTGGCCTCTGCTCTGCCCATCGAGTCGTATGCGCGCCACCGCCGCACGGGTGCGTTCCTGGTGATCGATCCGCAGGACGGCAACACGTTGGCCGCTGGTCTTGTCCGGGATCATCCCGGCGACCACGAGGACGAGCGCTACAGTATCTAGGCCCACGTGATCTAGCGGTCTACCAATCTGGGGACCCACACTGAAAATGCCGCCGCTGCTGCTTATTGCCGCCACTCTACGGGTGGCAATAAGCAGCAACGGCGGCATTTTGTGTTTGAACATTGCGAAATCTTGCTGAAAAGTCTGGAGTTTCGCTGGAGCGTGTCATAAGGTTGGCCCAGGATCGTGTTCGAAGCCGAAGTCTCACGGCTGGGAAATTGCTTCAATGTTTGTTTGAAATTTTTGTTTGCAATGTTTGTTTGCACGGTCTCGCAAGGTCTCACTTGAGCAGTACAAGCGTAATCCGAGGGGGGGTGGACGCAGTGGATAGCAGCCCAGAATCATGGACGTTGAACGCTATTTTGCCGCGCACCCTGCGAATTGCCATTGGAGCTGCACTATTTGCCGCAGTGCTGATCGTTTTGGGATCGGCCGGTGCTTTTGCATCCTCCGGATCCAGCCCGGCATCTGTTGCCGCCTCTAAGCCCGCACCGGATAAGGGCAAGGGTCTCATTTCTGGGATCCTGAGTCCTGTCGTTGACGTGGTAGACAAAACAGTGTCTCAAGTACCTGTCGTCAAAGACGTGCTCGGAAGCGGCACCGTTGGCAAAGTGGTTGCACCCGTTTCAACAGTGACTGACAAGGCTGAAAGCGCAGTGACGGCAGTGCCGGTGGTGGGTTCGGTTGTGGCCCCTGTCCGCCAAGTAACCAACGCGGTGGTGCCGCCAGTTATCAACGTTGTGGAGGCCGTCACATCCCCCGTCGTCAGCGCAGTTGATCACGTGACGGCGCCTGTTGTGCAGGTCGTTGCCCCCGTTCTCAGCCCGATTACCGGATCTGTCCGGCCAGTTGTAGACGGTGTCACTGGCGGCGTTGCCGATGTTGTTGACAACGTGGTGGTACCCGTGGTTCCGAACCTTCCGAGCCTTCCGAACCTTCCGAGCCTTCCCGGAACGCCGAGCATCCCGGTTGTTCCGAACGTTCCAGTGGTACCCAGCAACCCCGGCACAGCGGTCACACCAGAGGTTCCCGGCGGCGTTCAAACACCCGGGAGCGTTCCGTCAGGGAACCCCGGAGACGGCGACGCCGTCGAAGGTTCTCGCGGTGAACTGACTCATTCAGCCAGTGCAGAGGCGGCTGTGAAGGCCGCAGTTGCTAGGTCTGACCGCCAGCTGGCCGTTGTCGACGCGCAGGCCGGTGATGCGCCAGCTGGTGCAGGGGACTTCGGGGCGCTTGCACCTTATTTGTCCGGTGGGCATGCTCTCGGAGCTGCAACCGCTAATGAGACCACAGCGCAAGCAACTGCCCCTGGAGCTGAACCGAGTGCCAGCTGTGGCTCTGATTCCCTGGCTGGCGCTGTGGGTCCTTGTGCCCCTGCCGTGGCTTCGGGTTCCGTTCCGGGACCCGCTTCCGGCAGCAGTGCAGGGGGCTCAGGTGGTGCCGCTGGACCTGTGGCCGCTAGTGAGAACACGTACGCACAGTTTGCCCTCGCAGGAGGGGCCGCTGCCTTAGCAGGCGCCGACTGGCCCCTCCCTGCCTCCATGCCCGAAAACCCCGGATCAACACCTGGCTAGATGACCTTCTGCCATTCCCCTTTTGCTGGGAAGGCCAAGGTCTTTCCTTGATTTGCGACCGCAAACAAGGCCAAAAAATCTTTGTCAGGAGTTGGACAACATGCATGCAATTATTCGTCGATCGCTGTGCGCAGCGGTCTTTGCCGGAGGACTTCTTGCCCTCGGCGCAGGTGCAGCAAGTGCTGCAGAGCAGTCAAATTCAGATGCCCTCAATGCACCTTCCGTGCTGGCGAGCCAGCATTCCCACACCTCCACTCACGCCGACAACAACCAGGCGGGAGGCCTCCTTGGCGGTTTGCTCGACGGTGTGGTTGGTGACGTTCTGGACAATGTTCAGGTTGCGGTTCCGGTGACTGTTCCGGTGAACGTTTCGGGCAATGCCGTGGGTGTCCTTGGGAATGCTGTTTCCAATGATTCCTCGGCTGTGAATACGACGGTTGTACCGGGCGTGGATCAGAGTTCTAGCCAGGCTTCGGCTCCCGCTTCCTCTCCCGCTAATGACGGCGGTTTGCTCGGCGGTGTGGTTGGTGACGTTCTGGACAATGTTCAGGTTGCGGTTCCGGTGACTGTTCCGGTGAACGTTTCGGGTAACGCTGTTGGTGTCGTTGGAAACGCTGTTTCCAATGATTCCTCGGCTGTGAATACGACGGTTGTACCGGGCGTGGATCAGAGTTCTAGCCAGGCTCCGGCTCCGGCTCCCGCTTCCTCTCCCGCTAACGACGGCGGTTTGCTCGGCGGTGTGGTTGGTGACGTTCTGGACAATGTTCAGGTTGCGGTTCCGGTGACTGTTCCGGTGAACGTTTCGGGCAATGCCGTGGGTGTTCTTGGGAATGCTGTTTCCAATGATTCGTCGGCTGTGAATACGACGGTTGCTCCGGTGGTGGATCAGAGTTCTAGCCAGGCTCCGGCTCCCGCTAACGGAGGCGGTTTGCTCGGCGGTTTGATTGGTGACGTTCTGGACAATGTTCAGGTGGCGGTTCCGGTCACGGTTCCGGTGAACGTTTCGGGTAACGCTGTTGGTGTCGTTGGAAACGCTGTTTCCAACGGTTCGACGGTGGTCAACACAACGACACCTGGTACCCCGTCGTTGCCCACCACTCCGGTGGTTCCGGTGACGCCTACGACTCCGGTTATCCCGGTGACGCCTACGACTCCGGTTATTCCGGTGACGCCCACCACTCCGGTGACCCCGGGTACACCGTCCTTGCCGGCCGCACCACTGACGCCCGCAGCACCAGCAACCCCGCTGGTCCCGCCAACGCCGCTCACGTCAGTTGTTCAGAGCTCACCGGCAGTGCACTCACCTGTGCTGAAAGCTATGGGCTCAGGCATTCAGGCAATGAGTAACGGGGCAACTGCCCAGTTGGCCTACACAGGCACCGGGCTGTGGCCCATCTTCTGGTCAATTGCGAGCCTTATGGCCGGTATGGTCTTGACGATGCTGCGTCGGTTTAGCTTCCAGCAGTAATCATTTTCTGAAGTGCATCGATGCCACCGTTTCCGCCTGCTGCCGTGCGTTACCCCCACGGCAGCAAGCGGAAACGACAGCATTTGATGCGCAGATCCATTGACACCGGGGGTGCCGTCCGAAAGCATAAAGTGATCCGAATAATTACGGTCCCGGCTACAATCCGTTGAGGGAGTCATAATCATGACCACACAAGTATTCATCAACCTTCCCACCGTGGACCTTGACCGCTCCAAGGAGTTTTTCTCCGGGCTGGGATGGAAGATTGAACCCAACTTCACGGATGAAAATGCCGCCTGCGTGGTGATTGACGAGAATATTTACCTCATGATGCTGACGCACGACTTCTTCGCGACGTTCACAGACAAGCCCATTGCAGATCCGGCTACGTCATTGCAGGTGCAGACTGCTCTTAGCTGTGACAGCCGTCAAGACGTTGACGCGATGCTGGAGAAGGCGTTGGCAGCTGGCGGTAAAGAGCCTCGGCCTGCCCAAGACATGGGTTTCATGTACTCCCGCGACTTCGAAGACCCGGACGGCAACTGGTTCAGCATCCTGTGGATGGACCCGAAGGCTGCCGAACAGGGCCCCGAAGCGTTCCTCTCTGAGCAGCAGGAGAAATAACCGTAGCTGAGGCCTCGGGGATTGCCGCTGGTCGAGACCCTAGTCTCGACCAGCAGGATCCTTTAGTCCCTTCTATCGAGCGGTATAGCCGCCGTCAACAACCAACTCGGAACCAGTCATAAAAGCGGCGTCGTCGCTGGCCGCGAACAAGATGACGGCGGCGACGTCTTCCGGGCGGCCTAGGCGAGCCATGGGAGTGGTTGCGGTCAATAGTTCACGGTCCGTCTCGCCCAAGATGGGGGTCTCAATGAAACCTGGGTGCACTGAATTAACACGCACACCCTCGGTGGCCCAGCCGAGTGCGGTGTTTTTGGTCAGTGTGCGCACGGCGCCTTTTGCAGCCGCGTACGCAGGTGAGGTGCCAAAGCCGCCGACGATCCCGAACATGGAGGATACATTGACCACGGCGCCGTTGCCGGATGCCTTTAGGGCTTCTGCAGCTGCCTTTTCGCCAAGGAAAACGCTGGTTTGAGTAACCGCGATTACCTTGTTGTAGGTCTCGAGGCTAGTGACTTCAATGGGCTCGTTGTCGCCAATGCCAGCATTGTTGACCAGTACATCGAGCCGGCCAAACTCGCCGAGCGTGAAGGCCACGGCATCGGCCCAGCCTTCTTCGCTCGTCACATCGAGGTGAAGTGCGCGAGCAACACCGCCGGCTGCCTCGATCTCAGTAACCACTTCATTGGCCAATTGGTCTTGCACGTCGGCGACGACGGCGCTGCCACCCTCGGCTGCGAAGCGAACAGCCGTGGCACGTCCGATGCCACTGGCGCCTCCGGTGATGATGCCAACACGTCCAGCAAATCGGTTCATTGTCTTACCCTCATTCACGTGGGCCACGCCTGAGCATGGCAATTAGAAATTCAACTATCCAACACTTGTCGGATAGTTGTTAGGCTACGCTGGAACAACCCAAATGACCAGGGGCGATGTGCTGCATTACTAAGCGGAAGGGTTAAGTGAACACACACCCGGAGGGGGTTCAAAAGACCTTGGAAGAAGATGTCTCCGCGTTGGATCCTCGGGCGCTACGTAGTAGGGAGCAACTAGCGGTAGCTATTTTGTCTCTCGCGTCTGAGCGTGACATTGACACCGTGACGGTCGCGCAGGTGGCCGCAGAAGCGGGGATCAACCGCTCCACCTTTTATCAGCATGCCGCTTCGCCAGCGGCGCTGCTGCGGTCAGTCCTTTCCGCGGAGTTGGACGTGGTGCGGGCTGAACATCTGGACGCCTGCGGAGATATTGCGGTCGCTTTGGGTGAACTCACTCACGGCGTAGTGGGGCATATCGACGCCCGCCGAAGGATCTATCGCCAAGGCTTAGGATCGGGCAGTGGTTCCGCAGCTCTGCATTCAATGCTCGGATCCCACTTTGAGCGCTCAGCGTTGCTGCTCATCGAACACCGTGGCATCACGGTTCGCGGAGTGACGGGCCGACCAGTTCCAGTAGCCATGGTAGCCCGGTTTCTTGCTTATGCAGTAGTCGGCGCTTTCGAAACCAGAATCTCGGAAGATGGGCCGCGCCCGGAACGGGACTTCATGGAAGATTTACGTGCGCTGATGCCGCCTTGGTGGCCCATCGCTTAGGTTCGGCACGTCTGGGGCCGTGGGTGCCTATCTAGGCTAGCGTGACCCTGTCGGTTTACTGGAGCTGGAGCGCGCGTCGTTTGGTTTTACGGGCCCACGTCGCCATGCCGACCGAGATGAGAATGCGAATCACCGGTCGGTGATCGCCACTTCACGCAGTGCTTCTCGATGGTTGTTGACGGCCCAGCCACGCCCAGTGCTATTGTTATTATCAAGTTGATAATAACAATCCTTGGAGGGCTTCATGACACCGCTCATCGACTGGCTCAACGCCACCGCATTCACGCTGATCAACAATCCCGTGAGCTGGGTTGAGGTCATAGGCTTCGTTACGGGTGCCGCGTGTGTCTGGGGAGTGGCCCGGCAGAAGATCTGGAACTGGGGCGTCGGCATCCTGAACAACATTGCCTTCGTAATCCTCTTCCTCGGCGCCGGCCTCTACGGTGAAACAGTCCTCCAGATCATCTTCGCTGCGATTGCCGTCTTCGGCTGGATCAAGTGGTCGCGCGGAGCCCATGGAAAAGCTGGCAGCAACGATCTGCCCATCCGAGACGCAACACGAGCCGAAGTCGCGGCGGGAGCGAGCGCAACAGTCCTCGCCACGGCTGCCATAGCCTACTTGCTGCACGCGGGAACTGACTCGCAAGTTCCCATCCCCGACGCGTTCGTGTTGGCTGCATCGCTCGTGGCCACCTACGCCCAAGCCAAGAAGATTTTTCAACACTGGTATGTGTGGATCATGATTGATCTGGTCTCGATTCCGCTCTACTTCAGCCGAGGACTGGCCCTGACAGGCATCCTATACATTGGTTTCTTGGCCTTGTGCATCTACGGCCTAGTTGGCTGGAACCGCCTCCGCACCACAGCAAACCCCGTCAATAGAGAAATGGCAGGAGTCTGAAAATGAACACAAACGCCCTCGTCATTGGTAAGTTCTACCCGCCCCACGCCGGCCACCGGCACCTGATCGAAACGGCAGCTGCCGGTGCCGGCCATGTTTACGTTCTCGTCCAGGGGAGCCGCTTTGAAACGCTCACCGCGGCACAGCGGGCGGACTGGCTGAGAGAAGAGTTCGACGGCGCCAACGTCACCATCGTGCCCGTCCTTAACGACTGCCCCGAAGACTATGCCAGCGATGAGATTTGGGCCGCGCAGGTGGAGAACATGCGCTGGGCATTGAAGGCCCACGGCGTGAAGAAGATCGACGCCGTCTACACCTCGGAAAGCTACGGAGACCGTTTAGCGCAAGCGTTCGACGCCGTCCACGTCCCCGTGGATCCGGCCCGCGAAACCCACCACATCAGTGGAACTATGTGCCGCGAGGACCTGAGCGGGAACTGGTGCCAGCTGGTTCCTGCAGCCCGGCGCGGACTGGCTGTCCGGGTGATTGTGGTGGGTGCGGAATCGACAGGAACCACCACGCTTAGCGAGGACCTGCGGGCGCACTACCGCCAGCAATTCCCTGCGATCGCCGACGTTCCCGAATACGGCCGCTACTACACTTACGAGTTGCTTGAGGCGCTGCAGGGCACGCACGCCGACGCTACCGTAGAGGATCTGGTCTGGACGGCTACCGATTTCGGCATCATTGCCAACCGCCAGACCGAGTTGGAACAGGCCGCCGCTGAAGCCGCGCCGCTGGTCATTGCGGACACCGACGCTCTGGCCACCACGCTCTGGGAACGCTACTACCTAGGCGATGGAAGCTACGGATCGTACGGCGCCCAGACTCACTTACCCCGCCGGGACGTGTACCTGCTGACGGATCACAACGGCGTCGATTTCGAGGACGACGGTTGGCGCGAAGGCGAACACCGCCGCCCTGAAATGACCGACTGGTTCAAGGAGACACTCACCGACGAAGGCCATTCATGGATCCTAGTCACCGGCAGCCCCGAACGCCGCCTCGCCACCGCCACGGCTGTCATCGACGCCATGCTGAACCAGCAAAACACGTTCACCTCGGCCGCCTGGCAGAACCGCACCGTTCTGACGGTGGCAGCATGATCCCCAACTCCTCCCAGGGCTCGCAAGCTCGCCCCGGGGCCCTCGGAGTTGGGGGCCCATCGGAAGCTCGCCCCGGGGCCCTAGGAGTTGGGGGCCCATCGGAAGCTCGCCCTGGGGCCCTCGGAGTTGGGGGCCCACCCGTAACAGAAGCCACGTTCCTGGCAGGCTATGACCCCCAGGATTACCCGTCCGTGGCCTTGACCGTAGACCTGGTGGTCTTCGCGGTAGTCAACAAGGTGCTTCACGTGGCGCTGGTTGAACGCGGTGCTCAGCCGTTCTTGGGTAGCTGGGCTCTGCCCGGCGGGTTTGTGGGGACCGCAGAGGACGCTTTGTCCGCCGCACACCGGGAACTCGTTGAAGAAACCGGGCTGGATCTGGGCACACACCGCGTGTTTGTGGAACAGCTCGCCACCTTCAGCGAACCGCAACGGGATCCACGGATGCGGGTGGTCTCCGTGGCGCATCTGGTCCTGCTGGCTGGAGACGGCGCCAGGTTGGTGGAACTACGGGCAGGCACGGATGCCTCTGACGCCCAGTGGCTGCCCGTCCATGAACTGGATCGGACAAGCCTGGCCTTCGATCACGCAGAGATCTTGGCTGCCGGGTTGGAACGGCTCGCCGGAAAAATGGAATACACCACCATCGCCGCGGAGTTGGTCCCGGAGGAATTCACCCTTTCGGCACTCCGTGACATCTATACGGCGGTGTGGCAGTCGGAACTGCCGGCCGGGAACTTCACCCGGAAAATGCGCGCATCCTTGACCCCGACGGGACGAAAGGTGCAGGCAGTGGGGGCTCCGGCGTCGCTCTTCACAGTAGCCAGCGAGTGGATATCTCCGCCGTGGTCCCGGCCGCGCGCAGGAGTTTGAGAGGCTAACGTGGTGTGGGCAGCCAGCCGTGCCCGGCCAGCCAAGATTGGCACAGTGAAGTCCATGCTTCTAGGGCCCCCAGGCCGGTGGCGAGCCCTTTGCCGTGCTCGCCGCGTTCAAAAACATGCAAGTCAAACGGCACGTCGTGAGCGGCCAAGGCGCTGGCATACAGCAAAGAATGGCTGACAGGGACACCGCCGTCGTCTGCCGTGTGCCAGAGGAAGGTTGGCGGGGTCTGTGCGGTGACAAGGGTCTCCGCGCTGAGTGCTTGCTGCTCGTTGATGGTGGAGTCACTGCCCAGGAGATTGGTGAGTGAACCAGTGTGAGGTTGGTTGGTCATGGAGATGACAGGATAGGCCAGGATTGACAAGTCAACTCGTGCCTCGGCTGAGGTTTCGGCGGAGCCAGCAGCTGTGGAAGCCAGTGCCGCCAGATGGCCCCCTGCGGAAAATCCGATGACGCCAATACGCGTGCGGTCAATGTCCAGCTCCAGTGCGCCGGTGCGAGCGGCGATGAGCACATCCTGAACGCGACGTAGTCCGCTCGGGTGCCGATGCGGCGCTAAGGGATAACGGACTACGAGGGCGTTGAGCCCAATACTCGAGAGCCAATCGGCAACAAGAGTACCTTCGTGGTCGGCATGCATCTGGTAACCGCCGCCGGGCAGAACTAGCAGCAGCGGCGCACCCTGTTCTGATGACTCTGAACCGTGCAATGCAGAGCATGCGCGGAAGGTTAGATCATCATCCTGAAATGACGGTTCGGCAGTGGCTGGTGGGTACGTAGCAGCATTAGCTACCGGAACGGGGGAGGGGCTGTTCATGCCACTACGGTAGCCATTACCGCTGTGCGAAACGCAATACGCTAAGAGTGACGGGCGTCACGCTTAGTAACTTTTGGCACAATTTGTGAGCAGCGCTTCGATGATTTAGCGTGCGTATGCCACGGTTCGTCTTCGCACGCCTTTGGCAGTTCAGTGGGGGAGCAGCCAGCCATGGGAACCGAAGCTCACCAGGGCCCGTTGAGCTGGACAAGCCCAGTAAAGGTTGAGCTGGACAAGCCCGGTAAAGCTGGGAGAATTTGAAGGAGGGCCGGATGTAGCATGCGGCCTGGATTGGCAAGGGGGACACCATCGAAAGTCAGGCCGTGGAAGTCGCGGGAATTGCAGTGGATGAATCACGATTTCGGGAACAGACGCTCAAGGACGCCGCACAGGCCATCCGCAACACCATTGTGGGCAGGCTTCATGATGATGGACTGAACCACCATGACGTGCAGTTCCGTGTGAAGAAGCCTGAGTCTGCGGCCGAGAAAATGATGCGTCGTGGCCCTGATGGCGAACTGAAATACCCCGGTGGCCTAGCCAATCTTGATGACTTGATTGGCGTACGCGTCATTCTGTATGTGGAATCGGACATTGAAGCCGTGGCAATCGCCCTGAGCAGCCAATTCATCTGCCACGACGATGAAGACAAAACGGCCATGATGCGTAAAAACGGTGGTATTGGCTATGCAGGACGGCATCTGACGCTGGAAGTGCCTGCGGATCATCCTCCCACCAACTGCAAGGACTATGCCGGATACCGCTTCGAGGTTCAGATCCGCACCGTTCTTCAGCACGCTTGGGCCGAATTTGAACATGACATCCGGTTCAAGGGCTCCAGCGGCGACAATGCCGAGATTAGCCGGGCCTTCACCATGGCCTCTACGCTGATTGAACTGGCGGATCAGCAGTTCGTCAATATTTCCGACACTCTCAAGAGGTTGCAGTCCGAGGGTGCCATTGATGCTGTTCCGCAGACTCAAACTCTCGACGCCGGATCCCTTCAGGGAGTGTTGACACGGGCCTTCCCGCAGTACCGCAGCAGCAAGGAAAACCAGTACGACTGGATGGTAAACGTTCTGGCTGCCAACGGGATCGATACCGTTAGTGCGGCCGAAGACTGGTTCCGCTCCATCGACCCGCACCGGGTGGCCAAGCTGATGGAATACCGATTCAACCCGGGTCAGGTGCGGATCGCCGACGATCTGCTACTGCAGTCCTTCGGAGAATCGTACGTGGACGCCACCAGTTTGTGGGCAGCGATAGGAACCGCGAATCCAAGCTGCGATCGAGACTCCGCCGGCTCCGCACCGAGTGGGACAGCCAGCAAGAAGACTGAACGGCGACGTCCCTTCCGGCGCTTCAGGGCGGCCTGGCCAAACGGCGCGGCCCGAGTGCCGCTGCCGTGGTTAGCCTTGGGTGGCCGCCCATTCGGCAACGCGCGCGGCACTTTCCTCTTCGGAAAGATCCTCGACACGGGTCAGGATGGACCACCGGACCCCAAACGGGTCTCGGATACTGGCAAAGCGGTCACCCGAGACAAAGTTGGTGGCGGGTTCTCGCACCGTGGCGCCGGCCGTGACCGCCCGCTCCAACACGGCATCGACGTCGGCGCAGTACAAGCCCAGCGAATAGCAGTCGTCCTCACCAACGGGCGCGGGAACCAAGTGGTACGCGGGACTCGGTTCACCAAGTTGCAGATGGCCGTTGGTGAACTCGAGCTCGGCATGGGCCACCACGCCGTTGAATTCAGTGACAGAGACGGCTCTGGCCCCAAAAACTTCTTTGTAAAACTCGATGGCCTCGGCCGCTCGAGGGATGCTCAGGAACGGGGTCAGGCTGGTGAGCCCATGGGGGACCCCATGAGTCGTGTTCTGTCCATGGGCGGCGGTGTTTGTTTCTTGTGAAGTAGTCATGCACTTGAGGCTACGCAGCCGCACTCAAAGGTGCTTGTAGATTCGCGACTTCATGCTCCATAGACTGGCGAGGTGCCCAGTTCCTTCAAAGGGATCCTGTATCCCGCCAGCCTGCCAACCTTCCATCGTCTCCCCGCGCCCCAACACCTCGAACACCTGGTTCAGTGGTTCTGGATACCGGAATGGGACCTTGAACCTGGCCGGAGCTTACGCCAGCAGGTGATCGCTTTTGCGGCCTGCAATGTGGTGGTCCAAGCGGATCACGTGGAAATCGCCGGACCAACAACCCGACTCTCCCACCAGGACCTGACGGGACGAGGATGGGCGGTAGGCGCGCTGTTGCGCCCCGCGGCCGTTCCGTTCTTCACGGGAATCCGGCCACGCTGCGGGATGTAAAAGTTGACCTTGAGCTGCCCGAGCTTCAAAACGCCGTAGTTCAGGCCATGGAGCCTCCAGCTGCGGGGACGCTTCCTGAAACCCGGCGTGAAAACGCTGTCGCCGCATTTTCTGCGTGGCTTGCCAACACCGTTACGGAGATTTCGCCGGAGGCTCGGCTCGCCAACGCCATGGCTGAGTTGATCGCCGGCAACCCCAGTGTGGTGCGGATCGAGGACGCGGCAGCCCGGCTGTCCATGTCCACGAGAACTCTGCAGCGGTTGTCGCAAAAGTATGTGGGCCTCAGTCCCTCAGTCCTTATCCGACGGCGTCGGCTGCAGGAAGCCGCCGAACGTACCCGCACCCAACCGGAGACAGACCTAGCAAGCATTGCCGTTGAATTCGGCTACGTGGATCAGGCACATCTCACCCATGATTTCCAGAAAGTTCTGGGGCTGACACCGGGTAACTACCGGCGTGCGGTGGGTCAGGGAAGCAACGAGGAAGCTTTTGTGACGCGGCGTGAATTCCCGTGACCCTGCGCGTCAGAGTCGTTGAGCGGCTCCGGGAATTTCCCTACCGTTGAGCCATGTCTGAAAACTTGCCCGGGACGAATGAAGTAAAAACCATCCGCATTGTGGCCGGGCAAAAAACCCGACGCAAAATTCGCGGCATCGAGATTGCGGCCATCGCCACCTTGATTGGCTTGATCGGCGCGGGTGCAGCCGTTGCCTCGTCGGCGTCCCGCAACGTCGAAACAGCTGTAGCTGCGCCTACTCAAGCCGAGACTTTGAAATTGGGCTACTTTGCCAACGTCACCCACGCCCCGGCACTTATCGGCGTCAACAACGGCATTCTGGCAAAGAATCTGGGATCCACAGCGTTGGAAACCCAAGTATTCAATGCCGGCCCCGCGGCCGTTGAAGCCCTCAACGCCGGGGCCATCGACGCCGCCTATTTAGGCCCCAACCCCGCCATCAATTCATTCGTCAAGAGCGGCGGCGAATCCATCCGCATCATCGCCGGCGCCACCAGCGGCGGCGCTCAATTGGTGGTCAAACAGGGAATTACCACGGCCGCAGCGCTCAAGGGCAAGGTCCTGGCCACCCCACAACTGGGCGGCACTCAGGATGTGGCCCTGAGGTCATGGCTCGCCGGAGAAGGATTTGCCACGACTCCCAGCGGCGGTGGCGACGTCACGATCAACCCCACCGACAATGCCAGCACCTTAAAACTCTTCCAAGAGGGAAAGATCGACGGCGCTTGGCTGCCCGAGCCCTGGGCCTCACGTCTGGTACTTGAAGCAGGGGCCAAGGTCCTGGTCAATGAGGCAGACCTCTGGGACAAGGGCGAGTTCCCCACCACCATTTTGATCGTCAACAAGAGCTACCTGGACAAGCATCCCGAAACCATCGAGTCCCTGCTGACCGGCAACGCGGAGTCCATCAGCTGGCTCAATGAGCACCCCTCCGAGGCTGCCCAGGCTGTCAACGCCGCGCTCAAGGCCCAGACCGGAAAAGCCCTTGCCGACGATGTCATTGACAGGTCCCTTCGCGAACTGACATTCTCCGCCGATCCGCTAGCCGCAACGTTTCCCAAACTCTTGGACCACGGCGTCACGGCGGGAGTGGGTACACAGGCCAATCTGTCCGGAATCTTTGACCTGGCACCGCTAAATAAGGTCCTGGCCAAGAATAAGCAGCCTGAGGTCTCCGCGGCAGGGCTGGACTGAATCTAAGAATGTGACGTTCCGTGAACCAGCGTGACCCCGAGTGTCAGTTTCATTGAAGCGGCGCAGTCGAATTCCTTACGGTTTAGATATGGAAAAAAGTGGAACTCAGCGACGCTGGCGCGGTGTGGAGAGCCTGATCTTGGCGATTCTCCTGGCCCTGATCGGGGCCGGGGCCGTTGCCGCCGGATCACACAACACGGCTGCACAAGCCACCACTGCTGAGCACACCACCACGGCGACAGGAGTGAGAGCATCATGACGCAGCTGCTGAGTGCGCACGGCAACGCCGGCACAGGTACAGGCACAGGAACTGTCTCAAGCGCAGACCCCGGCGCCGAGAGCGCTGGCCGGGCACCCGTCGTCGTCCTTGAAAACCTTGGCAAGAGCTTTGGCTCCGGTGCCCCCGTGCTGGAGGACATCAATGCCACCATTCGCCAGGGCGAGTTCGTGGCCCTGCTAGGTGCCTCTGGTTGTGGGAAATCGACGCTGCTGAACATTATTTCCGGCCTGGATGGGCCCTCCTCCGGTGCCTTGGAAGTGCCGGCCGATGGCGCCGCGTTCATGTTCCAGGATGCATCGCTCTTCCCCTGGCTCACGGCACGCGGGAATGTTGAACTGGCACTCAAACTCCGGGGCGTGGGCCGGGCTGAACGCAAGGCGCGCGCCGTCGAGCTGCTGGAGCTGGTGAACCTGGGCCACTCCATGGACAAGCGCCCGCATGAGCTTTCCGGCGGAATGCGCCAACGCGTGGCGCTCGCTAGATCGCTGGCCCAGGACAGGCCGTTGCTGCTCATGGATGAGCCGTTCGCTGCGCTCGATGCCATTACCCGGGACCTGCTCCACAACGAGCTGGAACGTGTGTGGAAAGAGACCGGCCGAACCATTATTTTCGTCACCCACAACGTCCGCGAAGCCGTTCGATTGGGCCAGCGAGTGCTGTTGTTGTCGTCCCGGCCGGGACGCGTTGTGGCCGAATGGAACGTCTCCGAGGAACACCGCACGGATGCCGCCGCGGCCGGTGCGCTCACCGCCGACATCACCACCCGATTGCGCCAGGAGATCCGCAAACATGCCTGAAACAGTAACGTCGCCGATGCTCAAGAGCGGCACGGACGACGAAATGCGGTCCCTCGAAGCCGGGCTTGATTCGCTGCAATCGGACGCTGTGGAACGTCGGCGGATCGATTTCTCCCGCGTGCTCCTGCCACTTGCCGCGTTCATTGTTCTGCTGCTGGCCTGGCAGTTCTATGTTTCGTTGGGGCTGCGTCGCCGTGATCTGGTGCCCGGGCCACTGGACGTCCTGGGATCGCTGGGGGCCCTGTGGCAGGCAGGTACGGCGCAGGAAGCAGTCTGGACCTCGCTGCAACGCGGCATCATCGGCTTCACTGTCAGCATTGTGGTTGGCACACCGATCGGACTGCTGCTGTCCCAAGTCCGGCTCTTGCGCCGTGCCTTTGGCCCGCTCATTTCGGGACTGCAGGTGCTACCGTCCGTGGCGTGGGTGCCGGCGGCCATCATCTGGTTCGGCCTGACCGACGCCACTGTGTACTTCGTCATGTTCATGGGCGCTATCCCGTCCATCATCAACGGCCTGATTGCCGGCGTGGATCAAATCCCGCCGCAGTACCGCCGTGTTGGCCAGATTCTGGGCGCCTCGCGTTGGGAGATGGCCGTGAATGTGGTGCTCCCCGCCGCGCTCCCTGGCTATGTTGGCGGGCTCAAACAGGGCTGGGCATTCTCTTGGCGCTCGCTCATGGCCGCCGAAATCATCGCCATGGGAGGTAGCCTGGGCTTCGGTTTGGGCTCGCTGCTGGAACAGGGCCGCCAACTCTCCGATATGGGGATTGTGATGTCGGCGATTCTGGTCATCTTGTTCGTGGGTATCGCCGTGGAGCTATTGGCCTTTGCACCCGTGGAGAAGCGGCTCCTGCGAGGGCGCGGATTGCTGGCCGGGAGCACTCGGTAACAGCTGGTCCACGCGAATCCTGGTGTTGTTGCCCGCTCCGGTAGCGATTCCAAACAGCAGGTAACAGGGGTACCGAAGGCTTGCACCCCGTTTAGCTGCAGTTTGGAATCCTTGGCCAGGTCTGCACCCCGGTTACCTGCAGTTTGGAATCCTTCGCCGGATCAGCACCCCCTTCATCTGCAACTTCGAATCCGATTTCTGCCACGTCACGGGGCTGTTGGTGGTGCCACGGTATGTGTCCTTCCGTGACGCCGCGTGAACGGGTGTAACGCAATCTTTGTTCACCGATATTTCACTTCTCTAAGGTTTTGTTTCATGGCAATTGTGGATCTTTACCCAACCTCGCTCCGGCTCCTGGGCCGCCCCGTTCTGGTGGTGGGCGGCGGCACTGTTGCGGCACGCCGTGCCAAGGCATTGCTCGACGCCGGAGCTCAAGTCACGCTGGTGGCTCCGGTCTTGTGCGCCCCGGCACGGGAATTGGCCGATGCCGGCTTGGTGCGTTGGCATGCACGCGGCTATGAATCCATGGACATGTCCGATGCTTGGTACGCCGTGGCAGCCTCGGACAGCAAGGACGTGGACCGCCAAGTGGCTGCTGATGCCGAAGCCAACCGCGTCTGGTGCGTCAACCACTCCAGCGCTCAGGAATCTGCTGCCTGGACACCTGCCGTGGCCACCGTGGAAGACGTCAAGGTGGCTGTCAATGCCGGGGGAGACCCGCTGCGAGCAGTGGCCATCCGCAACGCCATTGCTGCAGCCCTTGAAACCGGTGACCTGCCACTGCAGCGCTACCGCAATAACGCCAACTCGCTGGCCAAACATCGCGGCCAGGTAGCCCTGGTTGGTGGCGGGCCCGGCGCCGAAGACCTTATTACAGTGCGCGGGCGCAGGCTTCTGGCTGAGGCCGATGTAGTAGTTGCCGACCGGCTGGGCCCGCGCGGACTGCTGGAAACACTCGGTGAAAACGTCAGAATCATTGAGGTCGGCAAGACCCCTGGCCACCATCCTGTGCCGCAAGCTGAAATCAACGCCATCCTGGTCCGTGAAGCCAAGGCTGGGAACCGCGTGGTCCGGCTCAAGGGCGGTGACCCGTACGTCCTCGGAAGAGGCGGCGAAGAAGCCATTGCCTGCCGCGAAAACGGGGTGGATGTGGAAGTTGTCCCCGGCGTTACCAGCGCCGTCAGCGTTCCTGCCGCAGCCGGAATACCCGTGACCCACCGTGGCTTGGCCAAGGCATTCACCATGATCAGCGGCCATGAAGAACTTGAAAACGTCCCGCACGGCAGCGATCACACCGTGGTGCTACTCATGGGCGTGGGCACGCTGAACCGCTCCATGCCCATCCTTGAGGCGGCTGGCCGTGGCAGCGACTGCCCCGTCGCCATCATCGAAAATGGTTTCGCCATGAATCAGCGCGTCACCATCGGCACGCTTGGCACCATCGTGAGCCTCGCTCAGGCGGGCCAGGTGCGCAACCCGGCGGTCGTCGTCGTCGGTGATGTGGTGAGGGTTAGCCCGCTGGCACCTGCGGAAATCGCCACTGCCTACTACGGCACGCGGGAAACGCTCAGTTCTCTCTCTTAGACTTATCCATAAGCCCCTTTGAATCACAAAGAAATGAGCACAGCCGTGTCTTCACACACTTCAGTAGCGCCCGGTACGCAGGATCGCCCGCTACGCATCGCCGTGATCGGCTCAGGTCCGGCCGGCGTTTATGCCGCCGACATGCTGACCAAGAGCGAGCAGGTGCGTGACGGATTGGTTGTCAGCATTGACCTTTTTGATCGTTACCCGGCACCGTATGGTCTGATTCGCTACGGCGTGGCCCCGGATCATCCCCGCATCAAGGGCATCATCAACGCCCTCTACAAGGTGTTGGACCGCGGGGATATCCGCTTCTTCGGCAACGTTGACTACGGAACGGACCTCTCGCTGGAGGATCTGCAGAAGCACTACGACGCCGTCATCTTCGCCACCGGGGCCATCAAGGATGCCGACCTGAACATCCCCGGCATCGAGCTGGACGGCTCCTACGGCGGCGCTGACTTTGTCTCCTGGTACGACGGTCACCCCGATGTTTCCCGCGAATGGCCGCTGACCGCGAAGGAAATTGCTGTCATCGGTAACGGAAACGTGGCCCTCGATGTAGCCCGGGTACTCTCCAAGCACGCCGATGACATGCTCGTCACCGAGATCCCGGACAACGTCTACGCCGGCTTGAAGGCATCGCCTGTCACCGATGTGCACATCTTTGGCCGCCGCGGTCCCGCCCAGGTGAAGTTCACGCCCATGGAGCTGCGCGAGCTCAGCCATTCCAAGGACGTTGACATTGTGCTCTACGAGGAGGACTTCGACTTCGACGAGGCCTCCGACGCCGCAGTCAAGAGCAACAACCAGATCAAGACCATGGTCAACACGCTCACCAACTGGCTCGTGGAGCAAGAGGACGACGCCGCAGACCCCACCACGGGTGCCTCGCGCCGCCTGCACCTGCACTTCCTGCACAACCCGGTGGAGATCACGGGTGAGGACGGCAAGGTCACGGGCATCAAGTTTGAACGCACCGAGCTTGATGGCACGGGCAATGTGCGCGGCACCGGCGAGTTCATCGACTACCCGGTCCAGGCCGTGTACCGCTCCGTGGGCTACTTCGGATCTGCTGTTCCGGATGTTGAGTTTGACCACCAGCGAGGCGTTGTCACGAACGACGGCGGACGCGTCCTTGGTGCGGACGGCACCCATGTGCCGGGCATCTATGCGACGGGCTGGATCAAGCGCGGACCAGTCGGTTTGATTGGACACACCAAGGGCGACGCCCTCGAAACCATCACGCACCTGCTCGCTGACCGCGAAGGGTTGCCGTTGGCTACCGAGGCCGCCCCGGAATCCGTGGTTGAGCTGCTCGAGTCCCGCGGCGTGGAATTCACCACGTGGGAAGGTTGGCTGGAGCTGGATGCCCACGAGAAGGCACTGGGTGCTGCCGCATCCGCGGACGGCACTGTGCAGCGCGAGCGCGTCAAGGTGGTGCCGCGCGACGAGATGGTCTCTGTTTCCCGCGGCGCCTCCATCGTCGGCTAAGCCGGCGCTGCCGGCTCCCGGAGCGGGGATGGCGTGATTTCCTTCCCTCGCTTCGCAAGCTCAGCGGGGAACCCTCGGAAATCTCTTAGCAAGGCCGCTCGCGGCCGAGGAAATCTTATTGCCCGCGAGGGAGCTGGCAGCACCGACCTCAACGGGGCTACTCGTTCAGGTTCTCCGCCACCGTCTCAAACGCTGCGTCCGGGTCGCGGGCCTCAATCGCCGCGAGCAGGTCCTCGTGGCCTTCTTGCGGGCAGCCAATGCCCTGGCCGCCGCTGTGGGCTTCCAGATCAGTGCGGAAAACATTTCCGAACGACTCGTACAGCTCGGCCAGCAGCGGATTGGCTGATGCCCGGGCCACGGCCAGGTGGAATGCCCAGTCGTTCGCGACCCAACCGGCGGTGTCATTGGTGTCCCATGCTCGGCGCCGGTCTGCCAGCAAGGTGCGCATCTCACCTTTCTGCGCGGCGGTGGCGTTGTGCGCGGCCAGCCGGGCGGCCTGGGTGTCCAGTGCCAGCCGGACCTCTACCACGTGCTTGTTGCCGTACCGGCCAATAAGTTTCTGGGTTGCCCCGGCGATCTCGCTCGTGGCGCGCACATAGGTGCCGTCGCCGCGCAGGACTTCAAGCATGCCCGCGTGGGCCAGCGACTTAATGGCTTCCCGGAGCGTGCCGCGGGAAACACCGAGTTCCTTCATGAGCTCCTGCTCGGACGGGATGCGCGCGTTGACCGCCCACAGCCCGGAGCTGATGGCGTGCCGCAGCTTGCCCGTGACTTCCTGGGCGAGAGGCTCGCGGTGCGAGGTTGTCAGACTCATGCAGGCTTTCCTTCCTGGAGCGGCACAATAGTGATGGCGCCGGTGTTCCGCCCGCCCCTGTCCCGGGAAGCGCCGTCCCTCCCGGGTGCAGTGAGCAGCCAGGCCAGCACCGCCTGCGCCGCGGCCACAGCCACCAGCAATATCAACGGTACGGTCCAGCCTCCGCTGAGGCTGCGCGCCAGGCCCATGCCGAACGGGCCCAGCGTCCCCACAAGGTAACCAACAGACTGGGCGGCGGTGGACATGGCGGTGGCCTCCGCCGTCGTACTTCCGCTTTTGCTGATGACCACTAGGACCAGCGCGAACACGCCAAAACCAAAGCCGAGGAGCAGTGCAGGGGCCACGGCAGCCTGGGTGGGGAGGGCCAGAAGGGCGATTGCCCCGAGCAGGTAGGAGCCGCTGGCCAGCATGAAGGCGACGCGCAATCCGCCGGGTCGGGCGGCTACTGCGAGCAGGCCGATGTTGGTGACGACAGTGACCACTTGGGCCAGCCCAAGCATTAGGCCGGCGGTGGCGGGGTCTAGGCCGCCGTCGATCAGGATCAGGGGCAGCCAGCTGATGATGGAGTAGGCGGCGATGGCCTGGATGGTGAAGAACGCCGTGATGAGCAGGCCCTGGCGGGTTTTCAGCAGCTTCCACGGCGATGTGGCCGTGCCTGGGGCCGGTGTTGGGCGGCGGTGCGCGGCGAGGGCGATCGGGATGAAGGCCAGCAGCGTCACGACCGAAAGGACGGCCCAGGCGGCAAGGCCCAGCGACGGCGAGTCCAATTGCATGGCCAGCGGCACGCTCACGGCGGCGGAGATGGTGGCACCAAACGACATGGTGATGGTGTAAACACCCGTCATGGCGGCGGTTTTGCTGGCGTAGTGCTCGCGAATGAAGGCGGGCATCGACACGTTGCACACGGCCAGTCCGGACATGCTCACCACGGTTCCCAGGAGCAGCATCCCCACGCTGGGCACCGCCCGCAGCGCGAGCCCTGCCGTCAGGGTGGCGAGCGCGATCGCAATGGCCTTTTCGACCCCGACACGGCGGACCAGCCATGATGTTCCCGCACCGGCGATGGCGAAGCAGAGCGTGGGGATGGAGGGGAGCAGCGCGGCGGTCAATGCGCCGTAGCCGAGAACTTGCTGGAGGTCGTGGTACAGGGCGGAGGCGCTGGAGATCCCTGCCCGGAGGTTGAGACCAATGAGCACGATGGCAAGGATGCCGAAGGCGGCCGTGAGCCGCTTTCTGGTTCGCGGGGCGGGGCCCGGCGCGGGGGTTGGCTGGTGGGCGGCGGTGTGTCAGGGTGCTGCAGGAATTGAGTCATCGGGTCAATCATAAGACGTTAGACGTTTGAGGTCTAAGTGGGGCGTTTGGTAGAAATAGAAATCTGGTTTGACTCTGGAAAATATTTTCGCTGCGTCGTGGGGTCGTGAGAGTTTCCCGTTCCGTTTGCCGTCCCACGCCCTTCGAATTGCTCTCGGCATTTCACAGGTGGCCTGGAAGCATTCAGCCCGGCGCCATTGTCCCCAGTTCAACAGAAAAAATCGGCAATGGTTGGATATCTTTCATGCGCGGTGGGCCCCGCCGGGGCGAATGAGACGGCCGCGAAGAATGGCAGCAACAAACGCAACGATGCGGTGGACTGGTCAGGGAGTTCCCGATGACGGCCGCCCGCAAGCCTCAGTTCTGCGGGGCAAGCCTGCGCACCGCCAATGCCAGCCACAGTTGCACCCGGTCTGGTGTCAGGGCTGGGTCGTAACCTGTCAGCTCGGCGATCTGGGTCAGCCGGTAGCGCACGGTGTTGCGGTGCAGGGCGAGGGTCTCGGCAACGGCGGCCACGGAGCCGTTGAGCTGCAAATATGTTTCGAGGGTTTCTACGAGTTCGGCGCCGTGTGCGTCGTCGAACGCCGTGAGGGGACCCAAGGCTTCAGCTGCCATGTCAGCCATCGGCACATCTTCGCTGGCGAGCAGGAGAGAGGTCAGGCTCAGCCGTTCCGGGACGTTGACTTCCAGACCACGGGTGGCAGCTTCACGTGCTTCAAAGTAGCTCCAGCGCAGTCCATTGGCCTGCGAATACGCGCCGCCAATTCCCACCGGGACCGTGATGCCCAGGTTGTGCATTTGATGGCTCAATGCCCGGCCCAGCGTGGCTGGATCACCGGCCGCAGTGGGTACCACCAAGAGGAGTTCCTGCCTGCCCTCGGAATCGATGGTGCCGGCAATGGATGTTTCCAACTCAGCCGGCAGCGTGATGGTGGCAAGGGAAGCGAACTTGCTCTCCTCGGTGCTGACCAGGAGGACAAAGTTCTTAGCTGTTGGTGAGATGCCCAGGCTCTCGAGACGGGCGGCCGAATCGGCGGGTTCAAGAGTGCCCCGGACAATGTCAGAAATGACTTGACCGGCGATCTGGCGTGCACTGTGACGCCGCTGCACCACGTTGTTTAGCTCGATACTGATGAGCCCGCGCGCATAGTCAACAATTCCGTCATCGTGATATGGCTGCCGGAGCCAGAGTGTACTGGCGTCGCGCTTGCCCGTGGAAAGCGCCACCGCTTGCCAGCCGGCGTCGTCCGGGGTAGTGCCGGGCGACGTGGCCGCAACTTCGCCGCCGTACTGGGTGACAGAAAGATCCGTGGCCACCATGGACGCAAGCTTCTTGAGGAGAGCTGGTAGCCCGCCACCGGTCAGCAGCGCGCGTGCTAGTACCTGGTGCTCTCGCAAGAGGCGTTCAAGCTTGGCATAGTGGTCGGCTGAGCGGGCATCCGCCACCAACTTTCCGATGGCAATGAAGGGCGTGCTGTAGGGCACCTCCACCACCGGAACAGCCCAGCGATTTGCCTCTGCCAACAGGGCAGGCGGCACCGAATCATGTTCGAATCCAATGCCGAAGCCAATTCCGACGGCGCCCGCTCGCTTGATTTGTCGAACAAAGGAACGCTGGGCGTCGGCTGTGCCCTGCCGTGCTCCCGTGGTGAGAACCAGTTCGCCGCCGCTGAGGAACGACTGAGGGTTTTCCAGCTCCGTCACGGCGACCCAATCGATCGCGGCGGTCAGCGGGGTGCGGGTGGAGCCCAAGTTTTTCAGGTGCAGGCCGGAAATGCCCAAAAGGTCAGCCAAGGAAAGTGCCATGACATAACTATACAAACGCACTACGGCGAATGTTTGATGTGGTGCACTTGGCTATTCGCTTGGAGCTGGCTCGGGGCTTAGGCTTTCGCATATGCGGCAGATCTGCCGCCTCGTCTACATCGAGCTCATGCGCTTCGAGTTAAAGAGGTTGAACACCGTGGTCCACACCTTGCAGAACTTCATCAATGGAGAGTTCGTCGCCGCCACCGGCACGGAATCCTTAGATATTGTCAATCCAAGTAACGGCGAAGTGGTGGCCACGGCACCGGTCTCCAGCCAAGCCGATGTGGATGCCGCCATGGAGGCCGCAGCCACTGCCTTCAAAACCTGGAAGCGGGCCACGCCCGGCCAGCGCCAAAGCGTGTTGCTCCAGCTGGCCGACGCCATTGAGGCCCGCAGCAATGAGATCGTAGAAGCGCAGCACAGGAACACCGGTCAGGTTAAGCAGATGATCGCTGACGAGGAAGTCGCGGCGGGAGCAGACCAACTGCGTTTCTTCGCCGGTGCAGCCCGCCTGCTCGAGGGTCGCTCAGCGGGTGAATACATGGAAAACTTCACCTCCTATGTACGCCGCGAGCCTGTGGGCGTCATTGCCCAAGTAACTCCCTGGAACTACCCCTTCCTGATGCTCATCTGGAAGATCGGCCCGGCCCTCGCAGCCGGCAACACGGTGGTCCTCAAGCCCAGCGACACCACGCCGGAAAGCACGCTGGTGTTTGCCGACATCGCCAAGGACATTGTTCCGGCCGGCGTGTTGAACTTTGTGCTTGGCAATGGGGCAACCGGTGCAGCCATGGTGGAACACAAGATTCCGGCCATGGTCTCCATTACCGGATCGGTCCGGGCCGGCATCGCCGTAGCCACGGGGGCTGCCAAGGGACTCAAACGTGCTCACCTGGAATTGGGTGGCAAGGCCCCGGCCATCGTCTTTGCAGATGCAAATCTGGGCAAGACAGCCCAGGAGATCGCAGAATATTCCTTCTTCAACGCAGGCCAGGACTGCACGGCCATCACGCGCGTGCTGGTCGAGGAGTCTGCACATGATGAGTTCACCGCTGCTCTGGCCACGGCCGCGCAAGGCCTTCAAACAGGCAACGCGGATGAGTCCAAGAACTATTTCGGTCCGCTCAATAACATCAACCACTTCAATGCGGTGGTCAAGGTGGTGGAGAGCATTCCGGACTACGCAACTGTTGTTGCCGGAGGCAAGCGCGTGGGGGAGAAGGGCTTCTTCTACGAGGCCACAGTGGTGGATGGTGTGAAGCAGACCGACGACATTGTCCAGCAGGAAACGTTTGGCCCCGTTATTACAGTGCAGACATTCAAGACCGAGGAAGAAGCGGTGGAGATGGCAAACGACGTCGACTTCGCCCTGGCTTCCAGCGTGTGGACCTCCAACCACGGAGTGGCCATGCGCGTCTCCCGTGACTTGGACTTTGGTGCCGTCTGGATCAACACCCACATCATGCTCACGGCCGAGATGCCCCACGGAGGGTTCAAACAGTCCGGCTACGGCAAGGATTTGTCCATGTATGGCGTGGAAGACTACACCCGCATCAAGCACGTCATGAGCAACCTGGACGCTTAACAGCTTCTTTTTCGCAGCCGGGCACTCTTAGCTCGCGCCTCCCATCCCCTTCCCGAAAACCCTCAGTCTTACCCCCCTTGAAAGGAATGTCCATGAGCGATATTCAGTACCGCCTTGACCAAAAGCGTCAGATCCTGGGAGCATTCCCCGGCCCCAAGTCGCAAGCACTTGACGAGCGCCGCAAGGCGGTCGTGGCCGGCGGCGTGGCCTCCACCGTACCCGTTTACGTTGCCGACGCCGACGGCGGCATCATCACCGACGTTGATGGCAACTCCTTCATCGACCTGGGGTCAGGCATCGCCGTCACCTCGGTCGGCGCATCGGACGCCAACGTGGTGGAGGCAGTCCGCGAGCAGGTTGGGCACTTCACGCACACCTGCTTCATGGTCACCCCGTACGAGAGCTATATCCAGGTCGCGGAGGAGCTCAACGCCCTGACCCCCGGCACCCACGAGAAGCGCACCGTGCTGTTCAACTCCGGAGCCGAGGCAGTGGAAAACGCAGTCAAGGTTGCCCGCCTGGCCACCGGCCGCGACGCCATCGTCGCCTTCGACCACGCCTACCACGGCCGCACCAACCTGACCATGGCACTGACAGCCAAGGCCATGCCCTACAAGACGAACTTCGGCCCGTTCGCACCGGAGATCTACCGCGTGCCCATGAGCTACCCCTACCGCGAAGAAGCGGACATCAAGGGTGAAGAGGCCGCACGCCGCGCCATCACCATGATCGAGAAGCAAATCGGTGCGGACTCCGTGGCCGCCATCCTGATCGAGCCCATCCAGGGCGAGGGCGGCTTCATCGTCCCGGCCGACGGCTTCCTGCCCACCCTGGCCGCCTGGGCCAAGGACAATGGCGTGGTCTTCATCGCTGATGAGGTCCAGTCAGGCTTCTGCCGCACCGGCGAATGGTTCGCCTCCCAGCACGAAGGCGTGGTCCCGGACATCATCACCATGGCCAAGGGCATCGGTGGCGGTCTGCCGCTCTCCGCCATCACCGGCCGCGCCGACCTCATGGACGCTGTGCACCCCGGCGGCCTCGGCGGCACCTACGGCGGAAACCCCGTTGCCTGCGCCGCCGCGCTCGCCGCCATCAAGACCATGAAAGACCACGATCTCAACGCTCGCGCTGTGAACATTGAACGGATCGTGACCGAGCGTTTCACGGCCCTTGTTGAGGAGCTGGGCGAAGCCGGCATCATCGGTGAAATCCGCGGCCGCGGCGCCATGATGGCGATCGAACTGGTCAAGCCCGGCACCGCCAACACCACCAAGGAAGTCAACGCCGAGGCCGCCAAGGCCATCGCTGGCGCCTGTCTGCAGGCCGGTGTCATCATCCTGACGTGCGGCACCTACGCTAACGTCATCCGCCTGCTCCCGCCGCTGGTCATCAGCGACGAACTGCTGGGCGACGGCCTGGACGTCCTCTCCGACGCCATCCGCGCGGCCGTCTAGACCGGACCCTCCCTCAGCGTTTGGGGTGAATCTGGCAACGCTCCCTCAATAGTTGGGAGAAGGAAGTCCGACGGCGGCACCTGGGATGAGCTCTTGGCTCGCCCCGGGTGCCGTTTTTGTGCGTCATGGAGCGTGGTTCCTGAACTGTGATGGGTAGGCTGGGAAGAATATTTTCCACGAGGCACGGCACATTGGGGTGGCATGGGCAGTCAAGGGTTTGACCGGAGGTATCCGGCAATGTTCCAGCCGGGAGGCGAGGGTGAACCCGGTGAGCTGTATGTGCCGTCGCCGCTCCCGCCTCGGAAAAGTCCGGACACGGCGCACCAGGATGAGCGGCCCGCCGGTGATCCGGCGGTGCGGACCGCCGTAGCCGTCTGGCCGTCCGCGCCGCCCGTGGTGGAAATTCCCGGCCCGTTCACGGGAGGCCTGAAAGCGGGAGCGGGGCCTCTTACGGCGGACGCCCGCGAGGAGGCCGGCCGCGATCCGGACGGTCTTGGGCCTGGCGGCCGCGGGCAGGGCAGCAACGATCCGGACGGGCGTGAGACAGCCAGCATCGATCCGGACGGGCGTGAGACAGCCAGCAACGATCCGGACGGGCGTGAGACAGCCAATAGCGATCCGGACGAAAGCCTGGCGGCGGGCCGCCCGGCGCGTGAGATCCAGTGGAACGCCAGGACCTGGGTCATCTGCCTATCAGCCATTCTGCTGGCCTTTGCCGGTTCGGCTTTCTGCCTCCTTGCAACACAATTCATCCCCGATGCGGCCAGTGTGGACCCCACGGAGCATCACGGGATCATGGTGGCCCCCTGGGGTGTGCTGATCCTGCCGGGGGCTTCGGCGCTTCTTGCCGCGGCCTTGGGAATGCTGGCTGGCCTGTTCCTTGCCGCAGCACGGCATTACACCGACAAGGCTTGGTGGCATCACGGTGCCGCGGCAGCCGTGGGACTTGCAGCTTTGGCCGGTGGTTTTGTGGGGATTTTCAGCGAAATGTTGTTCGCCGAGACCCTCTACAATCCCGGCGCATACCAAGAAAGCTATTACGTCCCCTGGTTCATTGTGTTTCAGCAAGCAGCCTGGCAACTGCTGCTGTTGGGACTAGGCATCCTCGCGCTGGTTGCAATCATCCGGCCAGGAAGGGGCGGTATTCCCGGCAGGCCATCCACTGCGGTGGCCTTGTGGACAGGCCTCCTCATGAGCTGTGCTGGGGTGTGGACCTGGTTTGCCACGCAGCTGTATCCGCTGGTCGAGGGGCGGATGGTCACGGTGGACGAGCAGCAGAACTACATGGTGCAGCCATGGACCAACATCATCAGTCAGGCCGGCGGACCGCTCGTCATGGTCGGTTCCGCTGCCCTGTTCTTGTGGGTGTTTATGCTGGCGACCACACGGCGGACCGCCGTGGAGCCGCTAATCGAGGACGAATGGGAACAGGTGGCCGGCCATGAACCGGGATGAATTCGATGCGCGCTACCCGGAGATGTTCCAGCCAGGCGGTGAGGAACACGACTTCCAGGTGTACATCCCGGAACCTGCTCCGCAGAACCCGGACCATGCCAGCTTCCGTGCGCCTCAAGCACCCAGAGAAGATCGTGTCACTGCGGTTCGTGCCACGGCAGTGGAAGCCCGGTCCGGCAGCGGGGGACAACTACCTGAACCCGCCACGGAATCGCCTCACCGCACCCAGCCCGAAGCCCACGACGTTCACACGCACCAATTCAGCTCCCATGAACAGGAACATGAACACGGTGAGCGCGAGGAGCCCCATCATTTCACCACACCCCTCACCCGGCGTGTGAGCCGTTGGTCCGCCAGATCTTGGGTTGCCGCCAGCGTGGCCATTCTGGTGGTCTTTGCCGGATCAGCGTTTTGCCTCTTGGCAACCTTTCTCATTCCCAGTTCTGCAAGCCCCGACCCAACCGAAAATCACGGTGTCATGCTAGTTCCATGGGGATTTGTCATTTTTCCGGGTGCTCCGGCCCTGTTCACTGCTGGTTTGGGCATGCTCGCTGCTCTTTTGTTGGTGGCGGCTCGCCACTACGTGCGGCGTGCATGGTGGTTTCAGGCAGCCGCGGCGCTAGTAGGAATCGCTGCCCTCGCAGTCGGGGCTGTGACGCTGTTCAGCGAGCAGCTCTTCACCGAATTGATTTACAGCCCGAATAACTATCAGCAAGATAGCCCGGCTATTCCGTGGTATTCCGTGTTCGCGATGGCCAACGCGCAACTGCTGGTTCTCGGCCCGGCACTCTTGTCCGTCGTCGTGATCCTGCATCCCGGAAGAATGGGAACCCCGACAATAGTGTCCGCAAAAACGACCTTCTGGACGGGAATGATCGTCACAGCGTCCGGTGTCTGGGCATGGTTTGCGCAGCAGCTCTTCCCCCTCGCCGAGGGCAAAATGTTAGAGCTGGAGGATCAAAACATTACGACGTCGCCCTGGACCTACAACCTGTCCCAAGGCGGCGGCCCTCTCATTTTGGTGGGGACGGCTGTGCTGTTCTGGTGCGTCTTGATCCTGGCCACCAGCCACCGTGTGCTGGTGGAGACTACGCCGGTGGAGAGTGATAGCGATGACGACGACGGTGCCCTCGAGACCGCAGAAGGCAGCTATATCCAGGGCACGCCATGAGTCCTGACACTGATTGCGCCTGGGGAAGCTGTTGTCCAGGCCACCCGCCGTTGTACAGTCAGTGCTACGACTCCGGCACAGTGACGTGCCGGGCACCGCGAAAGGTTGCTTCATGAAATATGTAGTGGGATACCGGCCAGATGAGCGTGGCGCTGATGCCGTTGCTCTTGCCACGGTCATCGCCAGAACTCAAGGTGCGCAACTGCATCTGGTTCACGTGGTTCACGACGACAAGAACGTGGACGCCACTGTGGAAAAACAAGCGTTGGCCATGGTGTCCAGCGATGTTGAGGCCACCTTTTCTACGCGCGTTGCCGATTCCTTTGTCCACGGACTGATCGATGCGGCCAAAGAGGATGACGCCGTCCTCATTGTGGTGGGTGCCGCCAGCAACGGCCTGTTCAAGCGTTTCACCTTGGGCTCGGTGGCCAACGGGCTCCTCCACGCATCGCCTGTTCCCGTGGCACTCGCCCCTCGCGGCTACAACCGCAAGGCTCCGCTGACGCGACTGACAGTCATGACCGGCATGCGTGCGGGATGGCAGGCCGTGCTGGACGTCGGCACCACCGCAGCCTCCCGGCGCCACGTGCCGCTGCGCCTGGTCTCCGTTGTGGAAATCGACCAGTTGAATCAAACCGATTTTGATCTCGACAACGCATTGAGTCCGGCGAAGCAGCATGTAAACACGGTGCTGAGCGCGGCCGCCGCCAAACTCCCTGACAACAAGGTCACGGTCACACTCGCGCACGGCCGCAACATTGAAGAAGCCATTGACGGAATCGGCTGGAAATCCGGCGAACTGGTCATCGTCGGCTCCAGCCGCCTGGCCGAAAACCGCAAGATCTTCCTCGGCTCCACAGCCAACAAGATCCTGCGCTCGCTGCCAGTGCCCATGGTGGTGGTCCCGCGCGACTTCGTATCGCCTGGAATCTAGCCCGGAATCTGAGACGCCAAAGGGGCTTACTTTTCCAGGAAGGCGTCGCTGAACAGGAGCTGCAGGCCCTCTGCCATGGTGGGGTGGGCGATCACGGCATCGCGCAGGCGCTGGTAGGGCAGCTGGCCCAGCATGGCCATCTGCACCACGGCGATCACCTCACTGGATTCATGGCCCAGCAGGCTGACGCCGAGGATCTGGTCCGTGGTGCGGTCCACCACGGCTTTCCAGATGCCGTCCAGATGACCCACCGTGCGGGCGCGGGGGATGGCTGTGACGGGCATTGTCGCCACCCGGATATCGTGGCCGGCGGCACGGGCTTGCGCCTCGGAGAGACCCACACGGCCCAGCTCTGGCGTGGTGAAAACACAATACGGAATGAGCCGATTGCGGGTGCTGTGAAGCGATTCTTCTGAGGTTGCCGCAAGATTCGCCTTCAGTATGCGGTAGTCATTCCAGGAGGCATGGGTGAATTGTGGTGTTCCGGCCACATCTCCGGCAGCCCACACACCCGGGGCAGTGGTCCGCAGGAATTCATCCACCTGGATTAGCCCCTTGTCTGTAAGTTCGACGCCGGCCCCCTGAAGTCCCAGCCCTGCCGTGACGGGTTCGCGGCCCAGAGCTACCAGAATCTCTGCTGCTTCTGCGGTGCTTCCATCGGAAAGCGTAACGGTGACGGTGCCGTTGGAACGGGAGACCGATTCGGCCGCGGCACCCAACCGCACGCTCACGCCGTCGGACTCTAGAGCGCTGGCAACAGCTGACGAGACATCAGCGTCTTCAAGGGGGAGCAGGGCTTGGCCGCGCTGGATGATCGTGACGGCGACGCCCATGATGGCCAGCATGGAAGCGAATTCGCAGCCGATGTATCCGCCGCCCAGGATGAGGATGCTCTCGGGAAGTTCGGCCAGGGCCAAGATGCTGGTGCTGGTCAAGGGGGCCGCCGCGCGCAGGCCGGGAAGGTCCGGAACGGACGGAACCATCCCGGTGTTGACCACCACGTTGGTGCCGGACAGCGTGCGGCGCGTGCCGGCGTCGTCCGTCACGTCAATGGTGCGCGGGCCGGTGAAGTGGGCTTCGCCAATCACCAAATCCATGCCGGACGCCAGGAAGGATTTGCGCTGGCCGGCAACCATAGTGCCCACCACATCCTCCTTGCGGGCGCGCAGCAGGTTGATGCTGATGGCGGGGGAGGCAGTGGCATCAATGCCGAATTCCGCAGCCCGCCGGGTGAGCGCCAGAAGTCGGGCGCTGTTGACGAGTGTTTTGGTGGGGATGCAGGCGACATTGATACAGGTGCCGCCAATCATGCCACGTTCCACCAGGGCTACGCGTTGGCCGGCTGCCGCCAGATCCATCGCTAAGGACTTTCCGGCCTTGCCGCCTCCGACTACCAGAAGGTCAAAGTTTTCCGTTGTCATAGTGTTCCTTACGTAGCTTCGGTCAGGATTTTACGGGGGCTAAGCTTCGCAGTCGGGATGACTTGCGATAGTGCAGGAGCATGTCGGTCACGAGGATGATCAGGGCCACCCAGACGATCGCGAAGCCGATCCACCGTTCAACGCTCATGTGTTCATCGAGGAGGGTGATGGCAATGATGAACTGGACCACCGGGGTCATGAACTGCAACAAGCCGATGCCCGTCATGGACAGGCGCCGGGCCGAGGCGCCAAAGAACAGAAGGGGCACCGCGGTCACAATGCCCGCGGCCACCATCAGCCAGAAGTGGCCAGCCCCCATCCCCGTCAGCGTGGCCTGGCCCATGAGTGTCACGATCACGATGGCTGTGATGGCGAAGGGCGTCAGAACTGCGGTTTCAATACTGAGGCTGGTGATGGCGTCTACCCTGCCGCCCACGCGGTTCTTGACGAAGCCGTAGAGGCCAAAGCTAGCGGCCAGAATAAGGGCGATCCAGGGCAGTTTGCCGTAACTGAACGTCAGGACCACCACGGCCACGAAGCCAATGCCTACGGCCGTCCACTGCAAGGGGCGTAGCCGTTCTTTGAGCAGGATGACGCCCAACAGCACAGAGAAGAGGGGATTGATGAAGTACCCCAGGGACGCCTCAATGGTGTTGCCCGTGGTTACCGCAAAGACATATGTAAGCCAGTTGATCACAATGAGGAAACCAGCAACGGTGAGGGTCCCCATGATGCGCCGACTCCTGAGAGCGGCGCCAATCTTGCCCCAGCCGCGGGACACGGTGATGATGATGGCGCAAAAGATCACTGACCAGACCACGCGGTTGGCGACAATTTCAATGCTGTTGGCTGGAATGAGCAAGATGAAGTAGAGCGGCATCAAGCCCCACAAGCCGTAGGCACCTACGCCGTAGAGCGCGCCTTTCGCGCCCTCGGATCGCGCAGGCTTGAGTGCTTTTTGTTGTTTACCGGAAGTGTCGCTTAATTGAGGTTCGCTAGGTGTCACACAGCCCATAACAACACCGATGCAGATTAAATGCCATGTCCACTTGGATGTGACTGGACGGCAACGTCCGTATTAGCTGTTTGCGCGGGTTTTAGAATACGGGCGCCACGTGGCCGAAAGCCTGCGGATCCCACTTCCTGGTCAGCTAGCGTCACCAGGGAAACCGCCACAATTTCGGGGCGAAGCAGCCAGTTATTTGCGGTTGTTGCCGGTGAGTAGTTGATCACTTTCGCATGCGGACTCTTTCGGGCTCCGGTTGTTGCCAATTAGACTAAGAAAGTAGCGCTTAATTCGCGCTTCCTTGTGCAACAGTTTAACCAGCGACCCCGCTGATGTTGCGATTCTTCGGTTCGGAAGGACTTCTGTCTTGGCTAACTTGAGCACCACCCGCCCCATCCGCGTGGCCATCATCGGCTCTGGCCCGGCGGGCGTGTATGCGGCGGACATTCTGACGAAGTCCCAGGAAGTGGCTGGCGGGGACGTCCAGGTGAGTATTGACCTCTTTGAATCGCAGCCCGCGCCGTACGGCCTGATCCGGTATGGCGTTGCCCCGGACCACCCCCGGATCAAGGGCATCATGAACGCCCTTCATAAGGTGCTGGACCGCGGGGATATCCGATTCTTTGGCAACGTCATGTACGGCCGGGACCTGACGCTCACGGACCTGCGCGCCCACTACGACGCAATCATCTTCGCCACGGGTGCCACGAAGGATGCCGTGATGGACATCCCCGGTATCGAGCTGGATGGCTCCTATGGCGGTGCCGACTTTGTCTCCTGGTACGACGGTCACCCCGATGTCTCCCGCGAATGGCCCCTGACGGCCAAGGAAATCGCCGTCATTGGTAACGGCAATGTGGCCCTCGATGTGGCCCGCGTGCTCTCCAAGCACGCCGATGACATGCTCGTCACTGAAATTCCGGACAACGTCTACGCGGGGCTGAAGACTTCACCGGTCACCGATGTGCATATCTTTGGCCGCCGCGGCCCCGCCCAAGTGAAGTTCACACCGCTGGAACTGCGCGAACTTTCACACTCCCGCGACGTTGACATTGTGCTCTACGAGGAGGACTTCGACTTCGACGAGGCCTCCGATGCCGCCATTAAGAGCAACAACCAGGTCAAGATCATGGTCAACACCCTGACCAATTGGCTTGCGGAAGAACACGACGAGACCCGGGTTCCGGCGTCGCGCCGCCTCCACCTGCACTTCCTCCACACGCCCGTGGAAATCACCGGCACCGATGGGCACGTCAGCGGCATTAAGTTTGAGCGCAATGAATTGGATGGCACGGGCAATGTGCGTGGCACGGGCGAGTTCATCGATTACCCGGTTCAGGCCGTGTACCGGGCCGTGGGTTATTTGGGTTCAGAGTTGGCCGAGATTGATTTTGATGCCCGCCGAGGCGTCATCCCGAACGACGGCGGACGTGTCCTGAGTGCCGACGGGACCCATGTGCCGGGCATCTATGCCACGGGCTGGATCAAGCGGGGACCGGTGGGCCTGATTGGCAGCACTAAGGGTGACGCCTTGGAGACCATTGGCTGCCTGTTGGAGGATCGGCTCAGCCTGCCCGCGGCGCAGTTCCCCGGGGAGCAGGACGTGAGCGACTTACTGGAATCTCGCGGCGTGGAATTCACGACCTGGGAAGGCTGGAACAAGCTGGACGCTCACGAAAAACACCTGGGTGCAAGCTACAACGCTGCCCACGGCGTTGCCGTGGTGCGCGAACGGATCAAGGTCGTTGACCGGGAACAGATGGTCAACATTTCCAAGAAATAGCAGCCACCAACCGCAGGACGAACTCTTGCAGCAGCTAAGGCACGTTGTGGCCCCAAACCGTCGGTTTGGGGCCACAATCATTTGGCGGACACCTTTTCAGCGACGACGGCCTGAAAAAACCAGTGACTCCTTTTCGCGTCATGAACCACTGCGGCGGCACTCTCACTAATTGACTCAACCGGAAATGCGGTTGTCGAATGGGGAAAGTTGCTTATTGCTCATGTTGAGAAAAAATCTTTGGCGGGGCCGGAAATGGGCTGGGGCTGCTGCAGCCGTTGCCGTGGCTGGATCATTGGCCGCAAGTGCCTTGCCGGCGTTTGCAAGTCCGGAATTGCTCACGCCGCCGGTGCCAGCTTTGGCGGGCGCCATCGTCTCGCCCAACCCGGAACTGCCGCAAAAATGCGGCCTCAACCTGGCCATGGTCTTCGATATGTCCGCGTCCATGAGTAACTCGGATGTCTCCACCGTGAAGGAAGCCAGCACGGCAGCCGTTGCGGCGCTGCAAGGCACAGCGACCACGATGGGCGTTTACAGTTTCGCGACATTTGCACAGCAGGAGCTGGCCGCCACCTCGCTGGCCTCCGCGCAGGGAGCCGGCAGCGTCACCAACAGCATCAACGCCCTGGTTCGCCCCAGTGACACGCGAACCTGGGATGGGGGCACCAACTGGCAGCAGGGCCTGAACATCGTCCCCGCAAGCACCTACGACGGCGTTATCTTCTTCACCGACGGCGACCCAACATTCTATGGACCCGCACCGCTGAATGAGCGCGGTGACGGGGCCAGCGGAAACGGGGGCACCGGCCAGGGAGGCGACGCCAATATCGCGGCTTCCCTGAACGCGGCTATCCCCGAGGCCAACAGGCTCAAGGATGCCGGAACACGCATCGTCAGTGTGGGTGTCACGGGTGCGAATGCGGACCGACTGGCCAAAATTTCCGGACCGGTTGCCGGGTCCGACTACTTCACCACCAACTATGACGAGTTGGCGAACATCCTCAAGGGTATTGCCACGGCAGGTTGCTCCGGCACGCTCAACGTGAACAAGGCTGTTGAGGCCTTTGATTCCACTGAAACCACACCCGGAGAGGGGTGGGTCTTCGATGCCGCCGCTGAAGGGGCCGAACCGGCAGTCCTGACCACCGGCGCCAACGGGCAAGCCGGCATGAGCTTGAACTTCCCCGCGAAGGCACCCGTCAAGGTCACCATCAAGGAACGTCAGCAGCCCGGCTACTCCGTGGTAGCGAAGAATGGCTTCAATGCCGTCTGCACCCGTGACGGTCGGCCGCTGCCGGTGGCCAACACGGACGACGCCGGAAACATCGGCTTCGAGGTAACTGCGGAAGCTGGCACCATCACCTCCTGCACCGTGACAAACAAGGCCCCCATTAAGGCCTGGACCATGGAAAAGACCTCTGATACCGCAGGCACCGTCAACCCGGGCGACACAATCACTTACACAGTTGTTGCCAGCAATACCGGGGAGGAAACCGTGGACGGCATCACTTTCCTTGATGACCTGTCCGACGTCCTGGACGATGCAACGTTTGTCAGCGGATCGGCAAAACTCGTCGTGGACGGCGGGGCAGCTGCAGCGGTGGCGGACCCGGCGGGCAACATTCTGACAGCCGGCCCGTTCAGCCTTGCCAAGGGCGGCTCAGCGGCCCTGAGCTACCAGGTTCAGGTCAAGGACGACGCCTATGGAGCAACCCTGACCAATGCGGTGACAGGCACCGGATCGGTTCCGCCGGCACAGTGTGTTGCCGCCGATCCGTGCACCACCACGGACATCGTGCCGCCCAAGCCGTCCCCGACGGCAACACCGACGCCGACTGAGACGGAAACGCCGACGCCGACTGAGACGGAAACGCCGACGCCGACTGAGACGGAAACACCGACCGAGGCGCCGAGCGAAACTGGAGTGCCCACCACCGGCGCTCCCGCGACCACCGAGGCAGTGGCCACAACTGCGCCGGGGACAGGTCCGGCGTCGAACATGGAAACAGCTGTAACGGCTCCCGGCAAGGACCTGGCAGTCACCGGAGCGGGCTCCGCTCTGCCGCTGCTTCTGGGCGGGCTGCTATTGGCTGGCGGGACAACGATGCTTCTGCTCCGACGCATCCGCCGCGCACACTAAGAGCTAGCGCACGCAAGATTGCGCTGTCGGAGGCTGTCCACGGGAGACCGGTGGACAGCCTCCGACAGTGGCATTTAAAGGGGTAGAAAAGTTTTTTCAAAACGTTATCAATTTTCGCGTCATGAATCTGGCTAATCGCACTCACAGCCCGGCGGCCGCGGCTGGGTAGACTGCACATGCTGATTGAGGGACGCTCAATGAAGAGGATGGGGCAGCGTGGCAGAGAAGAACATCGGCGTTGTTGAAGACGCCGCGGACACACCGGACAGCGATGAGCAGTTGATCCGGCAGCTTCGCGACGGCAATACGCAGGCATACGCTGGCCTCTACGAGCGCCATGTTGCAGCCGCCCGGGCTACCGCAAACAGGCACGCAAGCAATTCCAGCGACGTGGCCGATCTGGTGGCCGAGGCATTTGCAAACGTCCTTGACGCGATCCAGTCCGGCAATGGCCCCACTGTGTTCTTCCGCGCGTACCTCCTGACCACCCTGCGCCGGCTGGCAAGCGTCAAGCGCGCTGCCGACGGAAAGCAGGTAGCCGTTGACGATCTTGAAACGGCCATTGCGGCTGAACCCGGCAGTGACCCGGCCGTGGCAGCCTTTGAAAAGGACGTCGTGAGCCGTTCCTTTAAGGACTTGCCTGAACGCTGGCAGGCCGTGCTCTGGTACACCGAGGTGGACGGACTGGCCCCAGCGGAGATTTCCCCAATGCTTGGCATCACACCCAATGCTGTAGCTGCCTTGGCGGTGCGGGCGCGGGAAGGACTTAAACAGGCATATCTGCAGAACCATGTTTCAGCGGCCCCTGGCAGTTGCGCCGATTACGCGAACAACTTGGGCGCATATGCCCGCGGAGGGTTGACCCCGCGTCGCAAGGCGAAGCTTGAACTGCATCTGCAAGGCTGCCTTCGCTGTAGCGAAATGTTGCTGCACGTTGAAGACGTGGGCGTCGGCATGCGCACCATCATCTTCCCGGCGGTGGTAGGTATGGTATTTGTTGGATCGAAGACTTCAGTGGGTGCTGCGCTGGGGGCTGTCCCGCTGCTTGCCGAAAGTGCCCCTGCAGGGGGATTGGGTGGAGGTGGACTTGGAGGTGCCGGGGCCACGACTCTTGGGTCCGCTGGCCTGTCCACAGTGGTGGCGGCGTCTGTTGTGGGCATTGCGCTGGTGGGAGCGGTCGTGGCGTCTGCCGTTGGGCTGCCCAATTTTCAGATGCGCGGCGCTGCCGTCGAGTCGCACCAGATAGCCAGCGCCTTTACCGCTCCTGCGGCTCAAACGCAGCGTCCGCCGGCCGGGACTGCTTCACCGCATGCCGGCCAGCCTGTAGCCGCCGCAACGCCCGTAGCTCCGAATGATCATGCGGAGTTGTTTATATCCACGGTTCCGCCGGACCCGGACCGCCCCTTGGTTGCGCCCGATGGGCTGAGGTGGGTCCTGCTGCCAATGGAGCCAACTCCTGTGCAGTCAACACAGTGGGCAACGGCTGCCCCGTCTGTGACCGAACACCCTGCCCCGGAGCCCACGGCAACCGTGACACTGCCAACGCCAACCCCGATGCCGGCTCCAACACCCAGCGCCACAGCATTGCCTTCCAACCAGCCGTCGAATGTTCCAACGCCGACGCCGGTCCCAACTCAGGAACCGACGCCGGCACCAACTCAGGAACCGACGCCGGTCCCGACGCCGGCACCAACTCAGGAACCGACGCCAACGCCACCAACGTCAGCCCCGGCCCCAACAACAACGACCGAACCGACCGCCACTGCTACGCCTGACGCCGGTGCGAATTTCTCGATCAGGGGGAGCCTGCTGTCCCAGACGGCCATGGAAACGTTGCTTCAGTTGGAGATCTCCAGCTCGGGAGCGGGTCTGGCCGGCCCACAGGTATCGTTCAGTGTTCCGTATCTCTGGAGGGGAATCCCCATCGAGGTGACCCCGCCCGCAGGATGGAGCTGCGCTGACACATCAACGACTCTCAGTGCCGGCGCCAACTGTACGGCGGCCCACTGGGCTGGGACGGTGGGTACGTTCATGGTCAGTGTGCCCACTCCCGGCATCCTGCCAGGCTATCCAATGAAAATCAGTGTTTCGGCCAGCGGCGCGGAGAGCTTCAACGGCTGGATCTGGTTCAAATAAGACGCTTGAGTGACGCGCCAAGACGGACATTAAGTCTCATAATCCGAGATAAAGTATTGGAAATTGCAGATTTCTGATAGTGCTTCGCTAATGTGGTGACGTTGCAAAATACCCGACGATTAAGCGGTCATCATGAAGTTATTCCGAACCAAATCAATTGAACACTCCCTGGCTGATGCTGAAGAGCCCGGCCACGGCCTCAAACGCACGCTCAGCACCTGGGATCTGATGATCATGGGCATCGCGGTCGCCGTTGGTGCAGGCATCTTCTCGGTGGGAGCCAATGCCGCCGCAAACCACGCCGGCCCGGCGGTCTCCATCTCCTTCATTCTGGCGGCAATCACCTGCGCGCTGGCCATTATGTGTTACGCCGAATTTGCCACAGCAATCCCCGTGGCAGGCAGCGCCTACGTTTTCACCTATGCCACGGTTGGCGAACTCCTAGCCTGGATTATCGGCTGGAACCTGGTCCTGGAATTGCTCATGGCAGCGTCGGTGATCGCCAAGTACTGGGGTATCTACCTCAGCAACTTCTTCGAGGCCGTCAATCTCGATGTCCCCTCCAATGTGGCCATCGGTCCGCTCACCGTGTACTGGGGCCCACTGGTTGTAGTTTCCGTCTTCACGTTCATCCTGGTTATGGGAACCAAGCTGGCAGCGCGGATCAACAACGTCTTCACGCTGATCAAGATCGGCATTGTCCTCTTCGTGATCGTGGTTGGCTTCTTCTACGTCAAGATGGAGAACTACCAGCCCTTCGTTCCTCCTTCTAAGCCGGCTCCGGTCACCGAGGCATCGTGGCAGCTCCAGCCGTTCCTCTCCTTGCTGACAGGCGCCGAGCCGTCGATGTACGGATTTGCCGGCATCATTTCAGGTGCGGCACTAGTGTTCTTTGCGTTCATTGGCTTCGATGTGGTCGCCACCAGCGCGGAGGAAGTCAAGAACCCTGCCAAGACCTTGCCCCGCGGCATTTTCGCCGGCCTGGCGGTCACCACCGTGCTGTACATTCTGGTCACCCTGGCCGTTACCGGCATGGTTTCCTATGAGGACCTTGCCAAGGCTGCCGATCCCTCGCTTGCGACGGCGTTCTCCATGGTCGGTGCCGACTGGGCCGTGGTGATCATTTCCCTCGGATCGCTCATTGGCCTGACCACTGTCATCATGGTGCTGCTCATGGGCCTGGCCCGCGTCATGATGGCCATGAGCCGTGACGGGCTGCTGCCGCGGGCTCTGAGCAAGACCTCCGACAAGCACGCCACACCTGCCAGAACGCAGATCTTGAGTGGTGTCCTTGTTGCCGTCCTGGCAGGCTTCACCCCGGTAGAGGTGCTCAGCGAAATGATCAATATTGGCACGCTGAGCGCTTTCGTCATGGTCAGCATCGGCATTTTGGTACTTCGCCGAAAGCGTCCTGATCTCAAGCCGGCATTCCGGGTTCCGTTTGGCCCCGTCATTCCTGTGCTGTCAGCCCTACTGTGCATTTACCTGATGCTAAACCTGGCCACTTTGACCTGGGTCTTCTTCGCCGTCTGGGTGGCCGTGGGCTTGGTGTTCTACTTCAGTTACGGACACTGGAATTCCAGATTGCGCCGTGAAGAAGAGGCACTCGCAAAAACTGTTTCAGCAAAACTGAAGTAGAGCCGATACCGGGTGGGCCAGCTGTGCGACGCTGGAAGGCATGAGAAAAATGCATCCAAGGACACTGAAGGATGTGGCGCCTGAGGCGGTGCTGCTGGCCGGGGCGGGCCGGGCCGTTCTGCTGCAGCTGGCCAACCCGGCCGTGGGGCATGGTGTGGCGGACCATTCCAGCTTTGCCACCGACCCGCTCAAGCGACTGCACGGTACTCTGAGCTATATCTATGCCCTGAGCAACGGCACCCCGGCCCAGCGCAGGAGCATGCAGCGGCAGGTGCAGCGAGCCCATCTGCCCGTCCAGGCAGCCGGAACCCCGCGAACACCCGCCTACGACGCCTCCGATCCCCATCTGCAGTTGTGGGTGGCGGCCACGCTGTATGAGTCAGCGTCTCAAACGTACGACGCCGTGTTCCCGGCCCTTTCCGCCGCAGAATCGGAATCGGTGTACCAAAGTTACGCCATCTTGGGCACAGCATTGGGCATGCCAGCAAGTCTTTGGCCGCGCACTCGTGCCGACTTCGCCGTGTACTGGGCGAAGCAAGTGGAGCAACTCAGTGTTGACCAGACGGTCCGGGGCGTGGCGGCGGAGCTGCTTGCAGCGAGGCAGGCGCCGTGGGGGATTCGAATCCTCATGCCGCTGGCCCGCTTTCTGACGGCGGGCCTGCTGCCACCTACGGTGCGGGACATGTACGGACTTGCCTGGTCGCCTCGCAAGGACTGGCTCCTGAATGCCTGTTTCCGGATGATGTCGCTGCTGGTGAGCATCACGCCCAAGCTCATCCGCCACGCGCCCATGCGTTTCTATCTCCGGCGTATTCCGGACTAGGACTTGCTCGAGACGGCCAACCCTGCCGGCAGCGGCCCTTGTTCATGGCGCGGCATAGTGGATGATCCAGTCCACCAAGGGGCGTAGTTGTTCCCAGCGATCGGCGATTTGCTGCTGGGCGCTTTCATCTTCGAGCCAGTCCGGTATCCCCAGCAGTAATGAGGCACTCAGTGTCTTGTGCCGGAGCAGGTGTGCCCGTGGGTGATCCCGGGGGAATCCCCGGGGTGGGGTCTTCAGCTCTGGCCGGGCAACAGTGAAGCCGTCTGCGGCCAGCGTTTCGAGGATGTCAACCAGAGCCGTTCCGCTGGATGTGGCATCCACCGCAGCCCGGAAACGGGCCAGTTGAGCTGGTGCCGCGGACCGGTAGCCGCCACCCACGCTCAGCCCGCCAGCATCCAGGTGGAGATAGTATCCAACGTCTTCGTAGGGTGAAAGGAACATGCCCTGGGCGCTCTTGTACGGCTCTTGGGTGTTGGAAAATCTCATGTCCTTGTAAGGGCGGAAGATCTTGCCCCGACCAAATTTGGGTTCCAGCCCCCTTCGGAGGGCGGAAAGCGGAGCCAGCACATCGGCGTCGTAAGTTTCTTTGTGCGCCAGCCACCAACTGCGGTTGTTATTACCTTCAAGGGCGGCATAAAACTCCAGGGCTGCCGCGGGAAACCCGGTGAAAGTGTCCATGGGCTGAGCCTAAACAGCACGGGAGGCTCCCACCAGTACCGAGGGCGGGAACGGGCACACGGCTGGCCAAAACACTGGCTGTGGAGGAACGAAAAGGACCCACCACGGTCGTTTTACTGGACTCAGTCCAGAAAGGCGGATAGTGTGGGAGGCATGGAAAAGGAACGAACAATCGAGGACTTATTGCGGGCAGCATCGCTGCGCGTGACTCGTCCCCGCGTTGCCGTTCTCAGTGCGGTCAGCACCTACCCTCATGCCGATGCCGACACCATCATCGGTGCTGTTCGCACCGACCTGGGCAGCGTCTCCAAGCAAGCCGTCTACGATGTGCTGGCGGCGCTGGTAGAGGCAGATCTGGTACGCCGAATTGAACCGTCGGGCTCGCCTGCGCGGTTCGAGACACGGGTAGGGGACAATCACCACCATGTGGTCTGCCGCAGTTGCGGAGACATTGCAGATGTGGACTGCGCCCTCGGCGAGGCACCCTGTTTGCATGCCTCCAATAGCCATGGCTTCAGCATTGATGAGGCCGAGGTTATCTACTGGGGCACCTGTCCCGACTGCACCGCCAAGAGACTTCTGAACGAGCAAGATCTGAATACCACTAGGAGCGATAAGTAAAGATGACTATCGAAAACACCTCACCGCTGACCACCGCAGCAGGCGCGCCGGTTGCCAACAACCAGGACAGCCTCACCGCCGGTCCTCGCGGACCCATGCTGCTGCAGGACGTTTGGTTCCTGGAGAAGCTGGCTCACTTTAGCCGCGAAGTTATCCCCGAGCGTCGCATGCATGCCAAGGGCTCTGGCGCCTTCGGTACCTTCACGGTCACCAACGACATCACCAAGTACACCAAGGCAGACATCTTCTCCGAGGTGGGCAAGAAGACCGAGCTCTTTACTCGATTCTCCACGGTTGCCGGTGAACGCGGCGCTGCCGACGCCGAGCGTGACATCCGCGGATTCTCTGTGAAGTTCTACACCGAGGAAGGCAACTGGGACCTGGTTGGCAACAACACCCCCGTATTCTTCTTCCGCGACGGCTTGAAGTTCCCTGACCTGAACCGCGCAGTGAAGCGTGATCCGCGCACCAACCTGCGCAGCGCCGAGAACAACTGGGACTTCTGGACCAACCTCCCCGAGTCCCTGCACCAGGTCACGATCGTCATGTCTGATCGCGGCATCCCCGACGGCTACCGTCACATGCACGGCTTTGGCTCACACACCTTCTCCCTGATCAACGCCGAAGGCGAGCGTTCCTGGGTCAAGTTCCACCACGTCACGCAGCAGGGCATCAAGAACCTGAGCGATGCCGAGGCCGCCGCAGTAGTTGCTGGCGACCGAGAGTCCAGCCAGCGCGATCTCTTTGACTCGATCGAGAACGGCGACTTCCCGAAGTGGAAGCTCATGGTTCAGATCATGCCTGAGGCTGACGCTGACACGTACAAGTACCACCCGTTCGACCTCACCAAGGTCTGGTCCAAGAAGGACTACCCGCTGATTGAGGTTGGCGAGTGGGAACTGAACCGCAACGCCGAGAACTACTTCGCCGATGTTGAGCAGGCTGCTTTCGCGCCGGCAAACGTGGTGCCGGGCATCAGCTTCTCCCCGGACCGCATGCTGCAGGCCCGCCTGTTCTCCTACGGCGATGCTGCCCGCTACCGCCTCGGTGTCAACCACCACCAGATCCCGGTCAACGCCCCGAAGAACGCTGTCAACACCTACCACCGCGATGGTCAGGGCCGCGTGGATGGCAACCAGGGCCGCACCCCCGGCATCGAGCCGAACTCCTACGGCCGCTGGCCCGAGCAGCCCGCCTACGCGGATCCGGCACAGGCTATTGGCGCCATTGCTGACCGGTTCAACTACCGCGAAGATGATGCCAACTACTTTGAGCAGCCCGGCATCTTGTTCCGCGAAAAGATGAGCGACGAGCAGCGCCAGGTGCTCTTCGAGAACACCGCCCGCGCCATCGATGGAGCCTCACAGGCCACCATCGAGCGTCACATCTACAACTGCACCCAGGCCGATCCGGCTTACGGCGCAGGTGTTCGTGCGGCCATTGAGGCTCACCAGGCGTCCAAGGCTTAGTCCTTAAAGACGTACGACGGCGGCACTTACCTTCGCTTCTTGCGGAAGGTGAGTGCCGCCGTCGTTGGTTAACGCCGGCATCCGGGTTCCCCTTGTCCCGCGAGGATGCACTAGTTGCTAATGTTCCGCGCGAACATTAGCAACTAGTGCATCCTCGCGGAGGGGGAGAGGGGGAGAGGGGGAGGAAGAGCAGGGAAGGCTAGCCGAGCAGGTGTTCGCGGCCAAACATGGCGGCCGTGGCCCGAGCGGAGGGCGTTCCGGCATCGAGATCCGCGCCGGCTGCCACGAGCAGTGTGACCACTGCGTCTTCGCCCTTGAACAGGGCGCCGGCGAGCGGTGACTGGTCCCGGTCGTTGCGTAGATCCACGTTGGCGCCGCGCGCCAGCAGCATGGAGACAGTGCTGGCGTTGCCCTTGTAAGCGGCCAGCATTAAGAGGGTGTTGCCGCCGGCGTCTTGGACGTCCAAATCCAGCCCGTGATCGAGGAAATCGGCCAGTTCAGCGCTCTTGTCGTCGCGAGCCAGGTCCATGGCGAGGGCTATAACCTGCGTGGTCTGGTCTTCATTGAGGGAGGAGTTGTTGCTCATTTCTCTACAGTAGGCGATGGCTTGGCGCTTGTCCCAGCAGTCCCCGCCGGAACTGTCCCATCCGGATGAGGCAGATCCAGGCCTCCAGCGTCAACGAAGGTAGCGAGGCGGTCATCGTTGCCATGCTCGCGGGCGAAAATTTCAATGCTCGGCGAGGCACCCCACAGATCTGTGGCCCAGACAGAAATGCCAGCATGCCTCGGGCTGGTGTGCCAGGCAATGTCTTCAATGCCTTGGACCAGTTCCAACAGGGCCGCCGTGTCCACCTGATCCAGTGAGTCAACGGGAGAACGGGGGGCAGCCGTCCAATGTCCAACCCTGAATTCTTGGCCGGTATTGGGACGGGCTGGCTCGACGTGAAAGGCACGGTTCTCCCAGCCCTCAGGCGCCCATCCTGCTGGCCCGAACGGTCCTTCCGGCGCTCGTGAATACTCCGGTAGCGGGCCGTCGGAGCCCGCCCCTGACTGAGTCTCCGGGTTGCTCGCTAGCCATTCGCGCAGGCCGTGGTCTACGTCTTCAGTGCACTGCACCGCTGAACGCTGGTGAGCCGGACGGACAAGTGCGGAAGCCGCCGTCGTGCTTCCCGGCCACACAAAAAAGGTGTGTAGCGAGGGGGTGGACGTTTCGGCAACGGGCTCGCCAATGGCGTCACCCACAGGCTGCCAGTTCCGGGAGATATACAACTGCGCTCCAGTTGCGCCCACCAGCTCGGTCAGGGCCCGTCGCAGTGCACCGTAGCAGCGCAAGAGGTCGGCGGCGGAGTCCGGGCCGAACGCAATGGATGGATCATTGAGCCGGATCACGAAATGACCATCTGTCAGAGGAGCTTTGGGCCGCCGAATACTCCAAAATGTCGAAGTGAACAATTGCTCTTGTGTAACTGGCACGTTTACCTCCCGGACAGTGTAATTTCTTGTCAGCCTAACGCAACGCAGTTGAGCCCCGCACGTAACGTCCTGGAGTAAGACAGAATAGAATCATGCGATTGATCTTGATTAGGCACGGCCAAACCCCCAACAACGTACGTGGTGTTCTGGACACCGCCGTCCCGGGACCGGGTCTGACGCCCCTTGGTGAACTGCAGGCAGCCGCCATCCCTGACGCTGTGGCGGGGCAGAACATTGCGGCCCTCTACATTTCAAATCTGAGCCGCACGGCATTGACGGCGGCTCCACTGGCTGCCGCACACAACCTCGAACCGGTGGTTCGGGACGGATTGCGGGAGATCAGCGCAGGCGATCTGGAAATGAAAGGCGACAAAGCCTCGATTGAGGCATATCTGCATGCCGTCAAGTCCTGGCTAACGGGGGATCTCTCGGTTCGCATGCCAGGAGCTGACACCGGTTTTGAGGTCTTGGCACGCTTCGACGCTGTCGTTGAAGAAGCCGCCGCTGCCCACCAGACCGTCGCCATGGTCAGCCACGGCGCCATGATCCGATTCTGGGCAGGCCACAGGGGTGTCAATATCGATTGGGCCGACCCGAAATATCATGACCTGTCCAACACCGGCGTTGTCATCCTGGACGGCGAACCGACGGGCAGTTCCGCACCGGGTGGCTGGCGCATTCAGGCCTGGCATGGTGAACCAGCCGGAGGATTGAGGGGTTTGGACGCCGACGGACCCACCGCTGAAATGACCACGGAGAATATAGACGCAGGGCATGAAAACCACTAAGAAATCCGATCCGGACAAGACTTCTGCGCACCATCACGGGACTGCACCGGTAGCCGCAGCGCCCGCTCAGCAGCCCGCTTCTGGAGCGGAAGCGTTCACACCCTTCAACACAGTGAACCTTTGGCGCATGAAGGGAATTAGCTGGGTCTGGCTGGGAACGGCCGCTGTCTGCATAGCGCTGCTTGCCGTGGGTGCGCCGCTGAACATGAGTTTGTACCACATGGCCCTGCCGTTCGCGCTGGGGATGGCCATCTTGCACTCGGCGTCACTGGGATTGACTGCGGCCCGCCCCGTGGCTGGTGTCATTGTGTCGCTGGTGCCCATGATTGTTATGCCGTTGGTGTCCGATCCCGTGGGGGCAGCGCCCATGCCCTTCAGCGTGGTTGCCATGATCACCCAAGTTTTGGTGATCGGCGTGGCCGGGCTGCGCATGCATTGGATGGTTCCCTCGGCTGCGTGGCTGGCCAGTGTGGGCGTGGGTGTTATTTCCAATTACCTGACCATGCCCCATGGGCAGTCGGGCGGCGCCCAAAACAATGTTGTCATCTTTGCTGCGGTATCCGGTGGGCTCATGGTGGCTGCTGTCGTTGCCCAGCAATGGCAACATCTGCGCACGGAGCTCGCTGCTGAACGCACGCTCAGCGCCGAGGAACAGTCGCGGCGCAGATTGGCTGAGGAGCGCACCCGCATTGCCCGCGAGCTCCACGATGTGGTGGCCCACGGAATGTCGGTAGTGGTGGTCCAAGCAACCACAGCCAGCTACCGGCACGCCGGACTCAGCGACGAACTCAGACAAGAATTCGATGACATCGCAGCAAACTCTCGCCGGGCCATGACTGAGATGCGCAGCATGCTCGGCTCGCTTCGCAATATGGAAGCGGGGCGCGAGCTGGGGCCACAGCCCACGCTTGCCGATCTCCCCCAACTCTTTGCCTCGGCCCGTTCGGCGGGGATACGCATCGCAGAACCCGAGCTGTCCGACGTTGAAGGTCACGACATTGGCGAGGTCATCGCCTTGACCGCCTACAGGATTGTGCAGGAAGCGTTGAGCAACGTCATCAGGCACGCGCCCGGGGCTCAGGTGCAGGTGAGGTTTTCCGTGAAGAGTGGCAGCCTCAGCGTCTCCGTGATCAACTCCAGCTCGGACATAGGGGCCGTCATGGCGCAGTTGGATAAGGGCGCCCACGTGGGGCAGGGCCTCATCGGAATGCGGGAGCGTGCTGCCATTGTGGGCGGCGCGGTGGTGTGTGTGCCAACTCTCGACGGCGGCTTCTCCGTCACGGCGAAACTGCCACTCATCGCCACTAACGGCAAAGAAGGCAACCGAGCATGAGCATCAGAGTGTTGGTAGTGGATGACCAGGCCATGGTCCGTGAAGGGTTTGCCGCGCTGCTTGGCGCCCAAGAGGACATTGAGATTGTGGGGCAGGCCGAGAACGGTGCTGTGGCCGTGGAGATGGCGGCCACGCACCGCCCGGATGTGGTGCTGATGGATGTTCGCATGCCCGTCATGGATGGACTGGAGGCCGCGCGCCGAATCCTCGCCAATGCCCCTGAATCAGAGGCCACTCATGTGCTGATGCTGACTACCTTCGATGTGGACGACTACGTCTACGATGCGCTGCAACTGGGCGCCAGTGGCTTTCTCCTCAAAGACGCGCTCGCAGAGGAGTTGGTGGCAGCTGTCCGCATTGTGGCCTCCGGGGATGCTCTGCTCGCTCCTTCCGTGACGAAGCGGCTGATCGAGCAGTTTGCCATTTCACGGGCACGGCCGGAGCTTTCCCAAGAGCGGCTCGAGGGGCTCACCGAACGGGAGCTTGAGGTCATGACGTTGATTGGCCGGGGTCAATCAAACCAGGAAATCGCCGCTGAACTGTTCATTGCCCAGCAGACAGTAAAAACGCACGTCAGTAAGATCCTGGCTAAACTTGATCTCCGCGACAGGGTTCAAGCCGTGGTGCTTGCCTATGACACCGGGTTGGTGGAACCGGGCAGCTGAGCCACGGTTTTTGATGCTGGCGCCGGAGTAAAGCTGCCGCAATGCGTGGGTCCTCCACCGGTGGCAGGATTCCTGCCACTGTCACTGTCACTGACACTGCCTCGCGGGTGGACTGGCTTGCTTGGCTGTCTCTTTGGACAGTGCTGCTTGGCTGGACTGCACCAAAAGTGCAATTTGTTGTGTTACCGGTAACTTTATCTGAATTTTCGCGGTGACCTTGCTACAAAAGTGCTAATTTCTTCACAGTGGCTGACGGGGGCAGCAACTGTGGGCGGTGTCCTTGCGCCCGCGATAGATCCCAGGTCCTATCTGGACAGTGTCCTTCGGGCCACGATTTTCTTCGCCGGGTGCCGTGCCAACGAGCATTGTGTACCCCCGACACCTAGGAACTCCGTGAAGAGAACCTCGCCATTGAACGGCGCAAAAAGAAGAAGTATGGCAGTGGCAGGAGCGGTTTTGGCCGTTGTGGTCGCAGGAGTGGGCGTCATGACGACACCAGCCCTGGCCGCCCCAAACATTCCCCTCGATGCGGCAGCGTCCGTGCTGGCCGCAGGAACCGCTGAGCTCGACTTCAGCGGACTGACCATCACCGGCCAGCTCGGTGATGTGAGCCGTGACGTCCTGACCAATCCCTACACCGTGGGGGAGGAAATATCCTACAGTTTCAAGGTTGCCAACAACCGCTCACAAACGGTGACAGTGGTGCCGGTTTCGGGCAGCTTTGCACCCTTTGTTCCTGCCGACGGCGCCGGCAACTGCCGTTGGACCGGGCTGGGCGCAGGAGCCAACTACACCTGCGCGACACCCAAGCACACTGTAACGGCAGCAGACCTGGCTGCCGGCAGCTTTGCAACAGCCACAACGTGGCAGGTAGGCAATGAAAGCAAAACGCTTTCGACGGCGCCCGTTGCCTTGCGCGCAAAGGTCGACACATCCGTGGGTCAAGTGAGCATCTCCGGCACGCCCAGTAACCCGCAGCGCAACACGGTGACGAATCCGTACGCGCCGGGTGAGGCCCTTGCCTATACCTTCACCGTCAAAAACAATGGCACCACATCTGTCACGATGACCCCCGAATCAGGGTCATTTGCCCCCTTCGTGCCGGCTGACGGTGCGGGAAACTGCCGCTTCATCAATCTCAAGGCCGGTGCCAGCTACAGCTGCACCACCTCCAAGCACACCGTGACACGTGAAGAGTTGGATTCGGGCTTCTTCCAGCCGATCTCCACGTGGAAAGCTGGGGCTATCAGTGGCACCATCACCACGGACGCCGCCAAACTGGGCACGCCGCTGGCCGATCCCTTCTCTGGATACCTCAACGCTGGCGGACCCGACAGAGGTCTGGGCTTCCACGACGTGAACAAGACCGGGGAACCGCGAGCTATCCGCAACGATCTGACTGGCGCGTTGTCCGGCATGGTGGAATTCGCCCAAAGTACCACCATCAACCCGGCCAACAACGATGCTGCTGACATGCCTGATCTTGTGGCCGAACGCCAGGCGCTCTTGCTCTTCACGCCCACAACGGCCACCTCAGCTGTGACGGTGACCGCCAGCGTCAAGGGTGTGGCCAAGGGAACGGTCACCATGCACACGCCCGATGCCTTACCCAGGAGCGACGCCAACTTCCCCACGGGACGCCCCAAGGTGGTCTACTCCAAGCGAGCCTGGAGCGTAGACCTGCCGTGGGACGTGGTTGTCCCCGGACTTGAGCTGGTGCTCACTGACGCTAGCGGCGCGAACGGAACCCTTCCGGCGTCGAACATCACCATGGGAGCGCCTACCGAACTGGTCATCAACAACATTGAACTGGGCATGCTGACCACACCGAATATGGCCGGCGACCACGCCTTCATCAATACACCGGCGCAGTCGGCGGCCGACTACTTCCAGACCATCCCCGTCTCCAAGCTGATCATGGCGAAATACGAGCGTGTGCAGCTTCAAAAGGTCATTGTGGCCAATGGCAACATTTACACGCCGGAGAACCCCTCCGTGACCAACGGAGACGTCTACTCCGGTGACATGCGCGAAAACGTTGGCAAGGCTCAGGTCTCCACAGGTATCAACCTGGCGAACTTTGGCCAGACCTCCGGGCTCATGAATCAGAAGCAGCCAGGCTTGTACAACCAGCGCATCATTCACCACTCGGCCGGGCTCTACGCGAATGGCCGGGCCGAACACGGGCTCTCCGGTGGTAACGGCATGGCGACGCTCTACGCCAGCAGCGGCAATGAACTCAGCCACGAACTGGGACACTCCTTTGGACTAGGCCACTACCCGGGCCAGAACAGCAGCTTGAGCGGTGACGCGGCAACCATCAATGCCACTCACCATGCTGATTCCGGGTGGGGCTACAACGCGTACCGGGATGCCATGCGCCCCAACCTGACCAACAGGAGCTATATGGCTGACGGGGTGTCCATCAACGGACTGCCATTCACGCAAACCTTTGGGGGCTCCTACAACTTCTTGACCGATGCAATGGCTGGTGGTTGGGATGAGAGTAACTACTCCGATTACACGCTGCACACCGGATACAGCGCCGACAGGATCCAGGAATCCCTCACAACTGTGGTGCCCGATGTGGGCTACCCCAGCGGCTACCGGGCCTGGGATGCTACCTCGCAAAGCTACATAGATGCCAAGGTGGCCAACGCTTCTTTCAACTACCTTCGCCCCGCGACTGTGGGTGTTCCGGTGGTGACCTTGCTGGGCGGCTACGTGCCGGCCGATTCGACCAAGGCTGTTCTATACCCGGCCTTCCGGTCAAATTGGGGCAACACCTTTGACTACCCCGCCCCGGCGCAGGACGCACCTGCTGCCACCCGGGTCTGCTGGATGGATGTCGACTTCCTTGATGGCACCTCAAAGCAGTTCGCCGTCAGCGGCGGCGTGGCTGGCGCCTCGGCCACCACCGCGCTGCAGTTCAACATCAACATCGCTCAGGCCGATAAGCCCACCGGTTCTGATCTGTTCTGCAAGCAAAATGGGGTGACTTCGCAGTACGGCAACCACATCGATATTGCCACCAACCTCCCGGATCTGCCTGCGGCCGTGACCATTGGTCAGGACGCCGGCTACACGGCAGTGCGCGACGCTGAACTTCCGGCGTTGCAGACCGCACTGGAAAGCCAGATTGGTCAGTCCCTGCCTGCGTTGAGCCAGGATTCGAGGACTGCCCTCACATCGTGGAGGGACTCTGTCAACGGCCTCAGCGCTGGTGCTCAGGAAGTGGCCACCAGGATTACGACCTTGGAATCCGCCGCCACCAATGCAGGCAAGTATCTGCGGTACTACGGTGACACGTTGAGCACCCCTGCCACGCAGACTCGTTTCCAGAAGCTGCTGCTTGAAACGGGTCTGACCCCCGCTGCCGGTACCCCGGCAGTGCCGTCCGGAACGGAGCTGAAGGTTGACCGTGGGAACAGTGGCATCACCGACGGCTACTGCTTGAAGTTGTACACGAATGCGGATGGCACCCTCGAGGCCCGAGTACCCGCAGCGGACACTGTGGCCACCGAATGCACGGGAGCCACGGATGAGAAGTGGTTCATGGATGTACGCGGTGCAGTCCACAACGGCGCCCATCCAGAGCTGTGCTTGACGAGCAGCAATCCCAGCCGTCCGTCTGCGTGTGAGGCCTCAAACGGTACGCAGCAGTGGACGTACCTGGCCGACGGACATTTGACGTCGGTGGCTACGCCGAGCCGGTCCCTTGACCTTAACCGATCAACCCGGCTGCCGATTCTGTACAACACCTCGACGGGCAGCAACCAGAAGTGGCTGGGCTTGAGTACTAGCCCCGTCATGGCGATGGGCCTGATGGATGCGGCGTCCATCAAGACGATGGCGGAGTTGGGCTTGTAACCGCCCCTCATGCACGAGCGCCCGCAGCAGCGGCCGTATCCCTTTTTTGTCCAGGGGTGTGGCCGCTGTTGCGGGCTGCTTTGCTTGTGTGCCTGAAACTAGTTCTGAAGCTAGGCCGGGGGCTGGACCAGCTTGAACATGGCGCCGGTGCAGTCGCTCAGACCTGCGATCCTGCCGTAAGGGGAATCCTCGGCTGCGTTGATGATGGTGGCACCCAAGGTGAGGGCCTTGGCGATGGTGGCATCGACGTCGTCCGTCTGGAAGTAGATCTGCCAGTTGGATGGCATCTGGTCCGGCAGGAACCCGGCAGCGTCCATGATGCCGGCCAGTTCCTTTTCGCCGTCCACCAGATTGGTGTAGCGGAACTCGGGGGTGTCGCTCATGACTGAGGTGTCCACGCCGAACACATCGTGATAGAAACTCACAGCAGCCGGGTAATCCTTGCTGTGGAGCTCATGCCATGCGGCGGCGCCGTTCTCCTCGTGCGATTGGAATCCGGTGTGGCCGCCGAACTCCCACAGCCCGATTGAGGCGCCGCTAGGGTCGCCGAGCATGGCCATTTTGCCTTGTTCAGGGACATTCATGGGCTCCATGTAGGCGATGGCACCGGCGTTCTTGGCTGCGGCCATGGTGGCCTCGATGTCATCAACGCGCAGATACGTTGTCCACATATCCGGGTAGCCCTCGCCATTTTCCTGGCTCTGCATCAGCCCGGCGACACTCTTTCCGTCCTTGAAGGCCATGGTGTAGCCGCCGTACATTTCCTGGTCCCCAACCTCGTAGGACCAGCCAAACAAAGCAGCATAAAAATCTCGCGACTTGGCGATGTCGGAGGTCATCAGATCAATCCAGCACGGTGCTCCGGCGGGAATTTCTTGAGAGTTCATGGCAGCTCCATACGTCTTGTCTTGCTAGGGGAGAGATCTAGGGTCAAGGGAAGACTATGCCGGTCAGAGGGCTGCGGACAAGAGCAAAAAGGCGCTTATCTGCACAATGTTCCCAATAATGTCTTGGGAACATTGTGCAGATAAGCGCCTAGTGCGAGTGCGCGGGAGGAACTGGGGATCAGCGCATGTTGACGAACTGCAGATCGGCGTCCTCGAACTTGCGCAGCATGGCCATGACTTCCTGAAGATCATCGCGGCTCTTGGAGCTAACGCGCAGTTCATCACCCTGAATGGTGGACTTGACGCCCTTAGGGCCCTCGTCGCGGATGAGCTTGTTGATCTTCTTCGCGATGTCCTGAGCAATACCTTCGACGATCTCGGCCTCCAGACGGTATTCCTTGCCTGATGCGAAGGGCTCACCAGCGTCGAGGGACTTCAGGGAGATGCCACGCTTGATCAGCTTGGATTCGAAGACATCCATGATGGCCATGACACGTTCCTCGGAATTGGCCTTCAGCAGGATCTTTTCGCCGCTGAAATCGATCTCGGCACCCACACCCTTGAAGTCGTAGCGCTGGACTACTTCCTTCTGGGCCTGGTGCAGGGCGTTGGCGACCTCTTGCTTATCGACTTTACTGACGACGTCGAACGTTGACTCACTGGCCATGATTCCTCCATAGGCTTGCAAAACTTGAGCGGTTGATTTGCCTCCTAGCCTAGCTGGCCAGTGGCCAGAGCGCCCGTTTTGCGCTGCCGCGTGCCGCTCACAGTGTCCTCCGAGCGATCACGCGGCAAGCGCACATGTGGGCTGTGCACTGTGGAAGGTAGAAAGAATGTCAGTTTTAGGAGGACCCGTGAAAAAAGATGAACACCCTGTGCCGCCGCCTACCGCTGAGTCCCCGGCCGGCAGTTCAGCGGTCTCCCGTCATTCCGACGCGAGGCACAAGCCACACCGGAAAACAGTGGGAAGCGCCGTTGCAGCCGTAACTCTGGCAGCAGTGACTGTCTTGAGCGGACCCGCCCTGGTTGGCGGATCATCCTCAAGTTTTGAGCCCGGAAGCATCATCGGGTCCCCACCAAATTCCGTGTCGACTCGGATCGCCGGCGTTCAGGAAGACATGGCCCGAGCCGTGGAGTTGCAGCAGATTACGGCTGAGCAGGCGGCGTTCCTGGAAAGCCAGCTAGTCAAACGGATTCAACGCGACGCCTGAGGCGTTCACCGGCGGGCTTTCACGGGGAGACAAGGCGGGACCTGTTGAGGCGAATTGTCTACCGAATGTAGTGTGATTGACGCCAATTTTGGCACCTTGGTGCTCTCGATTAGATTCTTGAGCAAATTCCTTGTACAGTTTTACTGCTTCCACTTGTTGGGAGCGAAAGTCGGACCCGAAGTTTGGGTGCGGTTTGGCCATGGCAGATTACCCGAGCGGCCAAAGGGGGCTGACTGTAAATCAGCTGGCAACGCCTTCACTGGTTCGAATCCAGTATCTGCCACCAAACGGGAAACCCGGAACCTCGCGAGAAATCGCCAAGTTCCGGGTTTTTTCGTTTCCCGGAGCAGGAGTGGGCTCCGATGGCGCCTATTGCGGACTAAACTCTGCCAATCCGGGTACGGCTTGGCTGCCAAACGCGAACTACAGTTAAGGCATGGAATACGTCGTGCCGCTGCTCATTGTGCTTGCCATTGTCATTGCTGTGGTTGTTGGATCCCGGCTTGTGGGACGGCGCAATCAGCCGCCCCACGTCACGGGAGGGGAAACTGAGGCCAGCACTGCTCCCAAGGCGGCCGCCAACAAGCGATCGCGCCATGAAATCACTCGGGAAGACGCACAGGAAGCCAGCGCCAGACTGAGCCCGGAGGAGCACAGGAGTGTTTACGCCCTGATCGCGCGGCATCAAGTGCTTAACGCCGTCAAGGAATACCGCAAGGCGACCCGCCTGGGACTCAGCGACGCAGCGCAGGCTGTGGCTGCTTTGGCGCAATTCCCGCAGCCCACGCCCGAGCGTCCGGCGGCCGCGACCGCCGTCGAACATCCCAACTCCGAGCCCGCCGCGCAGCCTGAGCCCAGCATTGTGGAAGGGCCGCTGACAGTGGAGGACATCATCAACGCAGGCCCCGCCACGCAAGCGACGCTGGCAAGTTCATCCCCGGAGCTCAAGCCGGAATCACGCGTCAAGCCCGTTGCCGCCGCTGGCAGTTACCGGTACCGCGCCATAGTCTCGCAAGGTGATGAGGTCCGTGAAGTAGTCAGCACGCGTCTGAATGCGGAGATTTACGCGCAGATTCGCCAACTCGCGCTGTCCGGAAATTACGACGACGCTGCTCGCCTTCTGCGCGATCACGCCGACATTGGGATGGCGGATGCGCAGGAGTTCATATCGATGATTGGCCCCGAAGACTAAGCCCTGGTTGGCGCGGGTCTCCTCTCAAAGCAGAGGCAGGGCGTCACATGTTCGGACAAGAATGACTAAACGGACAGTCTTTCGATAATGTTTGGCAAGCATCTTATAAATTATCTGCCGGCAAGGGCATCCTTCCGGCCTGGTGCAGCGCCCCTCAGGCAAGACGTGGGTCAATACCGGAGCGGTCACGGTGCAGGTTTACTTTGATGCGGATGGCTCCGCCCCCAAGAAGCTGGTCCGCACGCTGAAGACCAATTCATCTGGTTCATTCAAAGCGGCCGCAGTGGCCACGGTTACCGGCAAATGGTCCGTAACTCTCCCGGCTCAGGGCAGTTACAAGACATCGTCCACGAGTGTACGTGTGGTCAAGGTGGTGCCGGCTCCCAAGCCGACGTCGGCTAAGCCCGCGAGCAAGTGGAACTGCCCGGCGTGGGCCCCCATCAAGGGCAACGCGCCGAGCAAGATCTACCACCTCAAGAACCAGCGGTTCTACACGAAGACCACTCCTGAGATTTGCTTCACCACCGAGGCTGCCGCCAAGCAGGCCGGCTACCGCAAGTCAAAGGTTTGACAGCCACGCTCTAACGCTGCGCATCAAACAAAGTGCCCGGTCCCTGTGGTGCCGGCTCCCAAGCCGACGTCGGCTAAGCCCGCGAGCAAGTGGAACTGCCCGGCGTGGGCCCCCATCAAGGGCAACGCGCCGAGCAAGATCTACCACCTCAAGAACCAGCGGTTCTACACGAAGACCACTCCTGAGATTTGCTTCACCACCGAGGCTGCCGCCAAGCAGGCCGGCTACCGCAAGTCAAAGGTTTGACAGCCACGCTCTAACGCTGCGCATCAAACAAAGTGCCCGGTCCCTGTGGGGCCGGGCACTTTGTTTGACGCGGGTGAGGATTAGAGGGCCTCGTTGTCGCTTTCCAACACAAAACCATCCTGATGGTGAATCAATTGGCGGCCCATGCCGGCGTCAAGCTGGATCCACAGGCATTGGCGGTCGTGGGAAATGGTCTCCACGCGGCCCGACAATCGCCAGCCACGATCGTTAATCAGGGCCACCGGTGCATCCTTGGGCAGCGCGGGCCACACGTCGTGGTTCTCGGGATTGATAAAGGCTCGGTGGTGCATGCGGCGGGTCATGGGTTCTCCTGGTGTGAAAGTCATCGCTGCTTCCTTATCTATTTACTCAATACCGCAAGCTTGCACGGGCCAGATGAATTTGCTGTGAACTGAGTGTGACTTTCGGTTCACGGCTCTATGAATCTGCCCCGACGGCACGGTCCCAGATGAGTGGCCAGGGCCGCTTAGTGCTCACGCGGTGAGCGAAACCACAGCCAAATGGGAGGCTCATCCCGTACGGTTAAGGCATGGCTACAGTAGAAATCACCACGGAATCTTTTGGCCCCACCATTGAGGGCAACGACATTGTGATCGTTGATTTTTGGGCTTCTTGGTGCCAGCCCTGTGTGCGTTTTGCGCCCACCTTTGAGGCTGCCTCCGAAAAGCACGACGACGTTGTGTTCGGCAAGGTGGATACGGAAGCGCAGCAGCAACTTGCCGCCGAAGCCAACATCACCTCCATCCCCACCCTGATGGCGTTCCGCGAAAAAGTGTTGGTGTTCGCCCAGCCCGGCGCCTTGAACGGCACCGAACTGGAATCCGTCATTGACGCCGTCAAGGCTCTGGACATGAGCGAAGTTCATGCAGCCGTCGCCGCCAAGGCCGCCGAAGGCACCGCCGCCGAATAACAGTCCGCTGTCAGGACCTGAAACCTCTATCAACAGCATCGACCCGTGAGTTAAGGCTGCTTAGATTCCTCTAAGCAGCCTTAACTCACGGGTCGATGCTGTTTCCGGAGGCTGTGTCTCTAGGTGCGAACCAGCTCTACCGGCTTTGCCAGTAGGGCGCTGAGGGATTCGTTGAGGTCCTGAACGGCAATGCCCTTGCTGTGCTTGGTAAGGTCCTCTTCGGATGCCCACTGCTCGGTCAAAACAATCTTCTCTTCCGATTCCTCGGTGATTTCATACTGGATGCAGCCAGTCTCTTCGACGACCTGCTCAATAGCGATGTCCAGTGCAAGCTTTACACGGAAGAATTCGCCCTCGTTGGGGATGAAAGTGGCCTGTAGGTTGATGATCTCGCTCATGCAACCAGCCTAAGCGATGGAAATGTGCCACGAGTATTTGGTTACGGCATGGTAACCAAGTCAAAGCGAATCTCGGTGCTGCAGATCGAGGTGATCTTGATCGAATAGCCATAGAATTCAGCGGTATCGCCGAGCTCCAATTCCTTGAAATTGGGCAACGGGGAGGGCCCGTGTTGTGTGACAGTCAGGGTGACCGCAGCCGGTTCCGGGGAGGTGAAGATTCCGATGATGCCCACTCGCGGGCGAAGTGAAGGATCCGACGTGGCTGCCGGGAGTTCCGGTTCTGAGAAACCTATTCCCTGCCGCAGCTTGTAGACGCCGGTTTGGGTACAGGATGTGTTCATTGCTTGGTCCTTTGTCGGGGCGGTGGTCTCGGATGGGTTGGGGGAGGGGGCTACGGGCAACGTGCACCCGGCAAGCATCGCCACGATCATGGCGGCCCAGAGGATGCGGTCCGTTGTTCTCACTTCATTCCAATCACTGCTGACTCGGTTACATATTTCTCATATTGTTCCTTGCTCATGATGGCATCTGGTTGGGGTGGTCCCCAAGGATTGCCCAAGACTATGTTGCCGGCATCATCAAGTCCCTTGGCGAAGAAAGCATGCGGGCCGGGCAGGTTTTCGGGTCTTCCATCATCACCGCGGGCGGGGGCATCGGTGGAGATTACTACGGGTTTGCCGTCCGCGATGGCCTGCCAGATGGCGTCCGGGTTGCCCAAGACGCTGGCTTTGCCGCCGCCCACTGTTGGCGAAAGGTTCGAAGGCCACTGGCTTTCGATGCCGTGATAACTTCCCGCCGGTTTGCCATCATTGGGATAGCCCTGCGCCAGGGCTTTCTCATAGTAGGAGGGCCAATTGGCCGCTTGGGGATTGTTGATAGCGGCTCCGTCACTGGAACCGCGCGTCCCAAGATACCCGCCCTGATCGTTGACGGGCAGGTCCTTGGAAACGGTGACCCAATGCTCGGACCCTGAGCTGCCATAGAGTTTCACGGACACCATTCCGTTGTTGTTGTCCTTGATGTGATCACTGATGAACGTTGGGTCGTGGTACGACATGGCCGCCAACGTGGCCAGGGAGCCGCAGTCCCCGTAGCTGCCTTGATGGACATCACGCCAACTGGGACTTTCACCCAAGACACCACCTGCGGGCGCGCGGTGCCCGGCGGCTTCGGTTGTTTCTCGACGTCTGGGTTGGCGGCGTCGCCGGTCACCATGGCGTCGTCGGGGGTGGCCCAGGGGACGTTGGCGAGGATGCGTGCCGCTTCCTCGGTGGAGGCGTTGCGTAGCAGCGTGCTAAGCAGGTCTTGGCGTTCCAAAGGATTGATCCCGGACCAATTGAACAGGCCCTTGCCGTCTTGTCCTGCGGTTTTAGCCAACGCCGCAAGTTCATCGTCCGACAGGGATGCCAGGAATTGGGCCAGCTCACTTGGTGTGAGTTTCGCAAGGGAGTCCTTCAGCTGCGAAACATCGTGTTCATTGCCCAGAAAGAAGTTTTCTAGGCCGGAATTGGTGGAGGCGTCCCGAAGTTGGGACTGCAGATCGGCCAGATTGATTTGAGGACTGTTCGGCGCCGACATCTGTGCCGAGCTGGCGCGATCTTGCTCATCCGCATTTTTGCGGAGCAGATCCGAGGTCTGCTGCAAGATTTTGGCCGTCGCCTCCAGCCGAGGGGCGAGGGCTGTGTGCCAATGCTTTTGGAAACGCTGAGAGTCTTGGCCGAGCCACCCCATCTGGGGACCGATGCTGCCGCCCAAAGTACGGCGCACCCCTCTCAATTGGACTGAGCAGATGTCAAATACTTTTGCCGCGTCGCGAAGATCTTGTCGGTCGCTGCCCAGAAATCCATCTGCCACGGTGAGTTCCCCTGATCCTTTTCCTCAAGGGTAGTGACCGCCCAATGCCCGGTTCAATGGGCACAACTCCCCAAGGCCATCGCGCGGGTTGGGATCAGTGTCCGCGATGGTCCTGAATGCTCATGCGCGGACCGAACGTGGGTTTCCGGAAACCGCTGAGCTGAAGCAGCCGCACCACGCGCTGGCGGTGCCCCCGCCACGGTTCAAGAAGTTCCAGCATGCCCGCGTCATCCACGGGCTTCCCGGCCAGGGCCCAGCCTACATATGCGGCCAGATGGTAGTCGCCCACCGCCACCTGGTCGGCATCCCCGTGCGTGCGCTGGGTGACTTCTGCTGCGGTCCAGGCCCCAATGCCAGGAATGCTCTGCAACTTCATGCCCGCCTCCGCTGCCGTGAGGACACTCAAACGCTCCAAGCCCGACGCCGACCGCAGCATCCGCTGGACCGTGGCCGAACGCTGTGGTCCAACGCCAGCCTTGTGCCATTCCCACGATGGAATGGCTGCCCATTGGGCGGGTGTCGGCGCGACGAGCAAATCGGCCGGGACCGCTGCGTCTGTTCCAACACCCGGGGCTGCCGAGCCGAACCTCCGCAACAGGATCGCGTAGCCGCGGCGTGCCTCAAGTGATGTGACTTTCTGCTCCAATATGGCCGGCACCAGGGCGTCAACCAGGCGCCCCGTGGCGGGCAGGCGCAGTGCCGGGTGCCGCCGTCGTGCGTCCCGAACGCGGGGAGGGAGCGTCTCGGTGACAGCGGGGGAGTCAAAAGTGGACCAGTCGTCCTGGGCGCCCAGCAGTGCCGGGGCAGATTCCAGAGCATGGCCGGCGCCCGGCCCCCAAGCCCGGGCATGCAGCTCGGTGCCTCGCTGCGTAATGCCCAAGGTGGCAGGGCCGGTGGGTGTGTTGAAAGCCAGCCAGGCGTTGTCTGGAGTGAGCCGCATGGTTCGATCGCCCGCGCCGCGCCCAATGATGCCCAACGTCTGCGCCAGCGAATACGGGGCGCCGGCATCCCAAACGGCGATAGGTCCCTGGCGTGCGGTGGTGGTCATAGATCCATGGTCGCATGCGCTCCTGTTAGGGGGTGTGCAAGCGGGAGAATCCTGCTATGTTAACGTTTATCGTTATTATCGATCAGCGTTAAGTTTGGGGTGTTTTGATGGTGTTTTCAACATGGTGGTCATGGTTGATAGTGGTGGCGGTTCTGGCAGTCGTGGCCATGATCCTGTTCATGGGCAGGCGCACGGTCAAGGACCCTGAAGCCGTGGCAGGTGGCATGATGGTCCGAGCCACGCGGCGTATCGCCTGGCTCTATGTAGCGGCGTGTGTGGTGGGTGGGTTGAGCGCTGCCGTGACCACCGTGTGGGGAGACGCCGTCACCGTGCGGTTGCCTGTGGAAGAGTTCTGGCCGTCGCTGCCGGAATCCGTGGAGGTCCAAACTCCATTGGCCATGGTTCGGGGCGGCGGATTCACCTGGGCCGACGTCAGCGTGAGTGGGCTCGCCATGCAGACGCGCATCATGCTGATGGTCGCAGCGCTGGCTCAAACCGTGTTGTTTGCCGTAGCTGGTCTGGTCATTATCAGGATGTGTTCCTCCGTTATGAACAAGACACTCTTTGGATCAAAACTCGTCAGAGGCGTTCAGCAGGTTGCCGGCGTCGTCATGCTCGGTGGAATGGTGTGGCAGATTGCTCAGATTTTCGGAGGCACCATGGCTGCCAATGAGGTCCTCGGCGCCACAGCGTGGGGCATGTCCGGGGCGACCATTGAGTGGACCGATCTGCACGACATCATTGGCCTGCCACAGATCGCATATTCCTGGGAATTCAATTTCTGGCCCATTGGAATTGCCTTGGTCCTCATGGTCTTAGCTGAGCTGTTCCGCCAGGGCAGCAAGGTCCAAAAGGATACGGCAGGGCTCATCTGATGGCAGATGAGGAAGATTCCGGGATCCATTGCCGTCTTGATGAGCTGCTGGCCGAGCGTGGCATGACTCTGACCCGGCTCGCCGAGCTGGTGGACATTAGCATTGTGAACCTCTCCGTCCTGAAAAATGACAGAGCTAAGGCCATTCGCTTCTCCACCCTCGTGGCTATTTGCCGCGCGCTCGAGTGTGAGGTGGGGGATCTGCTGGAGGTGGCCTAGCCATCGTGGCCCGGTTTAGCTTGGTAATCCATTGCTCAGCCACAGCGCCAGAACAGCTGTGGGGAGCAGCACCAGCACCAGGCACAGGCCGGCAAGTGCGTAGGAGCGCCAAGAGATGTTGACGCCCATGGCCTTGAGGCGGCTATGCCACAACAAGGTTGCCAGCGATGCCCATGGAGAGATCAATGGACCCAGATTGACGCCGATCAGCAGCGCCGCGAGACGGACAGGGGTGTCGGCCAAAGGCTCCAGGGCCAGATATGCCGGTAGGTTATTCACACCGTTAGCGCTCAACGCACCCGCCCCGGCGAGCTGGAGCAGGCTCAGGAATCCGTTCCCTGTGCCAGCAACCGGGCCCAGAGCCTGTGAAAATCCATGATCGTGGAAGGCGGCAACCACCATGAATAGGCCAACGGTCAGCAATAACGGCTGGATCGGCACCATGGACCACCGTAGGACCGAGGGACGCCGGGTCATGAAAACAATCAGCAGGAAAATCGCCGCAATGCTGGCTGGAATGGCGACCGCAACACCGGACACCAAGGCTGGCAACAAGAGCGCCACGGTGATGGCACTGAGTACCAAAAGCCGCTTGTCTGTCACTGGAGGAACTGCCGGAGCCTGATACTTGCCGTGCAGATCTTTGCGGAACAGCAGCCACAGGAACAGCATGGGCACCACAATTCCCGTCACAGCCGGTGCCCACAGTAGCTCCACGAATCCGAGCGGGCGAAGGTCCAATTGATGCTGAGCCAACAGGTTCGTCAGGTTTGATACCGGTAGGAACAACGACGCCGTATTGGCCAACCACACGGTGGTCAGCGCAAATGGCAGAGGGTGGATGCGGGCATGCCGGGCCAGCGTCACCACCACCGGGGTGACCAGCACCGCCGTCGTATCTAAGGATAAGAAGACGGTGCTGAGAGTGGCCAGCGCAACCACCAGCAGCCAGAGGACAAAGACTCGCCCACCGGCGGGCCGCTCTGATGTCGACCGGGCACCCCAGCGGACCATGCGTGCGGTGACGAATCGAAATAGCCCTGCCAATTCCGCCAATTCCGTCACGAGCGTCATGGCAACAACAAAGAGCAAGATCGGCACCGTGCGGGTGGCAAGGTCTAGCGCTGACGCCGGGCTCAACACGCCAGTGACGAGCAGAAGCAGCCCCACAAGAAACAGTGCGGGGGCACCCGAGGCGGCTGCCAGTTTTTTCATGGTTAGCTTCGATCCTCGGCGGCGAGCTCTTCGGCTGTCTGCTGGAGTAAATCTCGGCAGGCTAGCAAGGCCGGACGACGGCGGCTGGACCGTCTGGCTGATGTGAAAATGGTGCGCCGGGGTGCTTCGGGCAAATCGATCAGGGACACCGGCGTTGGGCGCCCCGTCCACATCAAATCCGGCATGAGTCCCACGGCATTGCCTGATTCAATGAGCCTGATTTGGGCCTGCAGATCTGCCGTCTCAAACCGCACATCCGGTTCGAAACCTGCCTGCCGGCACGTTTGTTCGGCCCAATGGCGCGATGCGGCGCCGCGTGGTTCCATGACCCATGGCAGCTGCGCAGTGTCCGCGATGCTGGTGATGGGCTCGGTGTGCAACCGGCTCATGCCGCCGCTCACGCCGTCGGCGGGGACTGCCAGACGGATGGCATCGGTGGTCAGCACCACCCGGTCCAGTTCCGGATGTAGGGGTGCCGCATGACCGGGATATTGCTCGGCAACCACTAGATCGAAGTCCCGGGCCCAGGTCTCATGCAATGCGGTTTCGGGTTCCCGCTGGACCATCTCAATGCGGACATCCGGGTAGGCCTGCGCCATTGAGGTGAGCATGGCTGGGATCAGGGCCAGGGCTGCCGACTGAAAAACAGCCAGCTTTACGGTTCCCGTTACGGTAGTTAAAGAAGCGGACATGTCAGCCTCGGCGCGTTCCAACGTTTCCAAAAGCTCGGCGGTGTGCTCCACCAGAATTTCTGCTTGTGCGGTGAGTTGTACGCGGCGGCCCACCTTGCGGAAAAGTGGGACACCGACTTCTTTCTCGAGCAGGGCCAGCTGTTGGGACACGGCAGAGGGGCTGTATTGCATCACTGCGGCCACGTCGGCCAAGGTTCCGCGAATATGCAATTCGCGCAGCAGCCGAAGCCGTTTCAGCTCGAGCATTGCCCCTCCAGATTTGTTAAGAAAAAGTGTTGAGTAATCATCATAAAACACCACTTTTGCTAATTGAACATTGGTCTCATACTGGAGCTAAAGGGAACGCGAAACACAGCTGCAAGAGGCGGTGCGAGCGGCCACCTGAGCTTATTGGACACCAGCAGAAAAGAAGCCCGTAACAACTATGACTTGCACCGTCTCTGCGGCCACCTCCGCAAACATTCCGGTTCCCAGCAATGATCTTGCCCAGGAAACCATTGCACTTGTCCGGCACTGGCTGAGCGAGGCCGCCACGTTCCCGGCCGATGTTTCGGCCCAGCGTCTGGCCGGTGTCTTGAAGGACCCCAACGGGCTGGACTTCACGGTTGGTTTCGTTGACGGCGTGGTCCGTCCCGAGGACCTATCCGTCGCTGCCCGCAACCTGGCCATACTGGCGCCCAAGGTTCCGGCCTTCCTGCCGTGGTACATGCGCAGTGCCGTTCGGCTCGGTGGCGTGATGGCCCCGATCCTCCCGGGCATCGTCATCCCGATTGCCCGCAAGGTGCTCCGCGAGATGGTGGGCCACTTGATTGTGGATGCCACCGACGCCAAGCTGGGCCCGGCCATCGCCAAGATCCGCAAGGACGGCGTTGATTTGAACGTGAACCTGCTCGGAGAAGCCGTGCTGGGCGAGAATGAAGCCGCCCGCCGCCTCGAGGGGACCCTGAAGCTATTGGCTAGGGACGACGTCGACTACGTCTCCATCAAGGAATCCTCCACTGTGGCGCCCCACTCTCCGTGGGCCTTCGACGACGCCGTCGATCACATCGTGAAGAAACTCACCCCGCTCTACACGCTGGCCAACTCCTTCGCCAAGCCCAAGTTCATCAACCTGGACATGGAGGAGTACAAGGATCTCACCATGACCATCGCGGTGTTCAAGCGCATCCTGGACAAGCCGGCGTTCAAGAACCTCGAAGCCGGGATTGTGCTTCAGGCCTACCTGCCGGACACCCTTGCAGCCATGATCGATCTGCAAGAGTGGGCCGCCACCCGCCGCGTCGAGGGCGGTGCCGCCGTCAAGGTCCGCATCGTCAAAGGCGCTAACCTGCCCATGGAACAGGTTCAAGCTTCAGTCTTTGGCTGGCCACTGGCCACCTGGGGCAGCAAGCAGGATTCCGACACAAACTACAAGCGGATCGTGAATTACGCGCTGACTCCCGAGCACATCAACAACGTCCACGTTGGTGTTGCCGGGCACAACCTCTTCGATGTGGCCCACGCTTGGCTCCTGGCCAAACAACGCGGAATTGACACCACCACCGGGCAGTTGGAATTCGAGATGCTGCTGGGCATGGCCACCGGCCAGGCTGAAGCCGTCCGCAAGGATGTCGGCTCGCTGCTGTTGTACACACCCGTGGTTCACCCGGGCGAATTCGACGTCGCCATCGCTTACCTGATCCGGCGCTTGGAAGAAGGCGCCAGCCAAGACAACTTCATGTCCGCGGTCTTTGAGCTTTCCGAGAACGAGGCACTCTTCCAGCGCGAGCAGCAGCGTTTCCTGGCCTCTTTGGAGGACCTGGACACCACGGTTCCGCCCACCAACCGCATCCAAGACCGTAACTTACCTGCTGCCGCGGCTGCATCCGGGTTCGCTAATACCCCGGACACCGACCCGTCGCTGGTGCCCAACCAGATTTGGGGTAAGGAGATCCTGGCCCGCATCCCCGGCTCAGTACTGGGCAATGACCTGGTCGCCGAGACCACTGTCACCGAGCTGGACGAGCTGAATACCATCGTGACCACCGCGCTTGAACACGGTGCAGCGTGGGGTGCCATGAGTGGTGCCCAGCGCGCCGCAATCCTGCACCGCGCCGGCGACGTCATGGAGTCCCGCCGTGCCGAACTGATGGAGGTCATGGCCGCCGAGACCGGCAAGACGTTGGACCAGGGCGACCCGGAAGTCAGCGAAGCCGTGGACTTTGCCCACTACTACGCCGAGCGTGCCAAAGATCTAGAAACGGTCGACGGCGCAACCTTCGTCCCAGCGAAGCTCACCGTGGTGACCCCGCCGTGGAACTTCCCGTTGGCTATCCCCGCTGGCTCCACTTTGTCCGCTTTGGCCGCCGGTTCCGCCGTGGTTATCAAGCCCGCCCCGCAGGCCCAGCGCAGCGGATCTCTCATGGTGGCAGCATTGTGGGATGCCGGTGTGCCCCGCGAGGTGCTGGCGCTGGTCCAGCTCGGTGAGAACGATCTCGGCAAGGCCCTGGTGTCCCACCCCAGCGTTGACCGCGTGATTCTTACCGGCGGCTACGAGACAGCTGAACTGTTCCGCAGCTTCCGCACTGATCTACCACTGCTGGCCGAGACGTCCGGCAAGAACGCCATCATCGTCACCCCCAGCGCCGACCTCGACCTGGCCGCCAAGGACGTAGTGCAGTCCGCGTTTGGCCACGCCGGGCAGAAGTGCTCCGCCGCTTCACTGGTCATCATGGTGGGCTCCGTGTCCAAGTCCAACCGCTTCCGAAACCAGCTCATGGACGCGGCCTCCAGCCTAAGCGTCGGCTACCCGGAAACAGCAACCACTCAGATGGGGCCCATCATTGAACCGGTCTCCGGCAAGTTGTTGGGAGCGCTGACCACCCTGGACGCCGGCGAGAGCTGGGCCCTTGAACCGCGTCAGCTGGACGCAACCGGCCAGCTTTGGTCCCCTGGCGTTCGCACTGGTGTCAAAGCCGGCTCCAACTTCCACCTGACCGAATTCTTCGGCCCCGTCCTGGGTGTCATGGCGGCTGAGACGTTGGAAGAGGCCATCGCCATGGTCAATGCCATTGACTACGGCCTCACCACCGGCCTGCATTCCCTAGACTCCGCCGAGATTGGCCTCTGGCTGGATACCGTCCAGGCCGGAAACCTTTACGTCAACCGCGGCATCACCGGTGCCATTGTGCAGCGCCAGCCGTTCGGCGGATGGAAGAAGTCGGCCGTCGGCGCGGGCACCAAGGCTGGCGGGCCCAACTACTTGGTGGGTCTGGGGTCCTGGACCTCGGCCGAATCCCAGGCCACTGCGCCGTTGGGCGATTCCGCCCGCAAAATGCTGAATGCGGCTTCGGATTTGTCCGCCGACGAGCTGGCATTTCTGACGCGCGCGCTCCACAGCGACGCCGCGGCATGGGGGCAGGAGTTCGGTATAGCCCGCGATGTTTCGGCGTTGTCGGCCGAGCGCAACGTGTTCCGCTACCTGCCGCTGAACCCCCTGGTTCGGTTGGCTGAGGGTGCTTCCATGGCCGAGCTCATGCGCGTACTCGCGGCAGGAATCCTCGCCGGGGCCACCCCGGAAGTCTCCTCCGGCGTCGAACTTCCCAACGCTTTGAAGGCACTACTACTGAGCTTGCGCATTACCGTTACCGCCGAGAACGACGCCGATTGGCTGGCTCATGCGCGGCGCTTCGGTGCCGGGCGCATCCGCCTCATTGGTGGCGACGCCTCAGCTGTATATGAGGCAACTGGCGGCCGTCCTGACTTGGCCATTTACCACGGTGAGGTCACCGAGGCCGGTCGCGTGGAGATGCTGCCGTTCCTGCACGAACAGGCCGTCAGTATCACGGCGCACCGCTTCGGAACGCCCAACAACCTCTCGGACGGGTTGATCTAGTTCTGACCCGACCCGGCGCCCCGCTGACCCGCCCCCACTCCGCCCCCGCTCCGCGAAAGGTGAGTAGTGAGCAATGTTTTCAGCAAACATTGCTCACTACTCACCTTTGGCGGGCTAAGGGAGGTGACAGGGGAGGGGAAGTCAGGCCTGGGCGACGCGGACCATGTTGCCGGACGGGTCACGGAAGGCGCAGTCCTTGGGTCCCCACGGCTGGTCAATGGGCTCCTGCAACACCTCGGCGCCGGCGCTCACTGCCTGCTCAAAGGTGGCGTCAAGATCGCTGGCCGTGAAGTTGAGCATGGGCAGCACGCCCTTGGCCAGCAGTTTCGCCAAGGCGTCACCGTCCTCCTTGGACCGGCCGGCGTGCGGCTCGGAGAGCACGATCCCCAGTCCCGGCTGTGCCGCGGTGCCCAGAGTGACCCAGCGGAAGTCGCCGTTGCGCACGTCGTTCTGGACTTCCAAGCCCAGGGCGTCGCGGTAGAACGCGATGGCCTCGTCGGGGTTGTGGACGGTCAGGTGCGTGTACTGCAGTGAAATAGTCATGGCACCAAGATTATGGCCCGGTGTGCCCCAGCGCTTCTTGATTCCTGCTCGACTTTCCAGAGCCATCGCGCGCCGGCCGGGTGGTCACCCTGACAAAGCACGGCGGCATGGCTTCAATGGCGCTGTGATCCCTGGCCTTGTAGCTGCTGGGAGTCTCGCCCATGATCTCGGTGAACCGGGAGCTGAAGGAGCCTAAGGAGGTGGCGCCTACTGTCATGCACGCGTCAGTCACAGAGGCGCCAGCACGCAGCAAGGCCGAGGCCCGTTCGATCCGCCGCGTCATAAGGTAGCTGTACGGGGATTCCCCATAGGCCTCCCGAAATTTCCGAGAAAAGTGGGCGGGGGACATGAACGCTTTCGCCGCTATGGTGGGCACATCCAGTGGTTGGGCATAGTCCCGGTCAATCATGTCCCGGGCCTTGCGCAGCAGCGTGAGCGTGACCAGCTCCTCCGGTGTCATGACTGGCGGTGTTGTGGCGGGCTCCGTCATGGCTGGTCCTGCCAGGGCTGAACCCGGCTCACATCGACCTGTTGGGTCAAGCGGTTCAGCCACACATCAGCCTCGCGCGGGGACCTCAAGTGCAGCACGTGAAGCCCTGGATATTTCTGCTCCAGCGTCGGCACCAGAGCCTTGAGCTTGTTCCGGGTTCGCCAACCCCACCGAATAATGTGATCGGAGTCGGTGAAAATCCTCCAGAGCGGGCCCTCGTAATTGCCGTTCCAGAGTTCCTCACGCTGGCGCCGGCGCCGACCCGTGCGCCGAATGAGCCGCACCATGGATAACGGAATGGGGTAGTCCAGCCAAATGAGGGTGTCAGCACGCTGCGCCAGCATGGGGCGCACGGTGGCGTACTGCCACTCCGAAACCCAGATGGGCTCCTGGGTGAGACGGTCGACGTCGGACATGAACTCCGTGCGCGGCACCCAGTCGGGCCCGTGGAACAGACTGTCCAGCTCGGTGTACTCAATCCCGAGCAGCGCGGCCAGACGCCGGGCCAGGGTGGACTTTCCTGCTCCGGAAACCCCCGCAACGAGGATGCGTCGTGGACGCTCCGGGAGCGGATCGGAGACTGTGAACATGCTCCACAGTTTATTGCGCCCACAGCCCTAAAGAGTAACCTGTCTTGGCCAGTTCCGCGGCGGGGTACTACGTTTGGTGTATGAAGTATGCGAACTCTGTCCTGGACCTTATTGGCAACACCCCCTTGGTGAAATTGAACAAGGTGACCGAGGGCATCGCCGCCACCGTTTTAGTCAAGCTTGAGTACATGAACCCGGGCGGCTCCGCAAAGGACCGCATCGCCGTCAAGATGCTCGATGAGGCTGCCAAAGAAGGCAAAATCAAGCCCGGCGGCACCGTGGTGGAACCTACCAGCGGCAACACCGGCGTGGCCATGGCCATGGTGGCTCAGGCCCGCGGTTACAAGTGTGTATTTGTGGTTCCGGACAAGGTGGGCGAGGACAAGCGCGCCGTGCTGCAGGCGTACGGGGCCGAGGTAGTGGTCACGCCCACGGCGGTTGCTGCCGATAGCCCGCAGTCGTATTACGGCGTTTCGGATCGTCTGGTCCGGGAGATTCCCGGCGCCTACAAGCCGGACCAGTTCTCCAACCAGAACGGCCCGTTGAGCCACTATGAAAGCACCGGCCCCGAGATTTGGCGCGATACCGACGGTAAGGTCACCCACTTTGTGGCAGGGGTTGGCACCGGCGGCACCATCTCCGGCACGGGCCGCTTCCTGCGTGAGGTTTCTGCGAACCGTCCCGAGTCCGACGGCGGCGAGGTCAAGATCATCGGTGCCGATCCGGAAGGCTCCGTCTACTCAGGTGGCACAGGCCGGCCGTACCTTGTGGAAGGCGTGGGTGAGGACATGTGGCCCGACTCCTACGATAAGCGCGTGCCTCACCAGATCATCGCCGTCACGGACAACGACAGCTTCGCCATGACGCGCCGCCTGGCACGCGAGGAGGGCCTGCTCGTGGGAGGTTCCTCCGGTATGGCCGTGGTCGCCGCGCTGGAAGCTGCGAAGGATCTGGGACCTGAGGCCGTCGTCGTCGTGCTTCTGCCTGATAGTGGACGCGGCTACCTGGCCAAGATCTTTGATGACAAGTGGATGCAGTCGTACGGCTTCTTGAAGGTCACTGACGAACCCGCCATTGGCGATGTGCTCAAGGCCAAGACCGGTCAGCTGCCCGCGCTGGTGCACATTCATCCGAACGAGACCGTGCGCGATGTCATCAACTTGATGAGCGAATACGGCGTTTCCCAGATTCCCGTGCTTTCCGCCGAGCCGCCCGTGGTGATGGGTGAGGTGATTGGCTCGGTCGATGAACGCACCCTGACCGGCAAGCTGTTCAGGCACGAGGCCAAACTGACGGACGTCATTACCGAACACATGCAGCCGCTGCTGCCCATCATCGGCTCGCTGGAACCGATCTCTGCCGCCCGCACCAAATTGCAGGATGTGGACGCGCTGATGGTGACGTTTGTGGGGGCGCCCGTTGGTGTGCTGACACGTCACGATCTACTGACTTACCTCAACGACTGATTCGCTAGGAGAACACTATGACTGAAGGCTTTAACACCCGCGCCGTCCATGCCGGGCAGACCCCCGACGCCACCACCGGATCGGTTATTCCGCCCCTGTACCAAACCACCACGTTTGCTCAGGACGGGATTGGCCAGCTGCGCAACGGCTACGAATATGGCCGCGGCACCAACCCCACCCGCGACGGTCTGCAGACGCAGCTCGCAGCTCTGGAAGGCGGCGAATTCGCGTTCAGTTTCGCCTCCGGCCTGGCCGCTGAGGACGCCCTGATCCGCGCCCTGCTGGTCCCCGGAGATCACATCATCATGGGCAACGATGTCTACGGTGGCACCTACCGGCTCATCACCCGGGTCCTGTCGATCTGGGGCATCAGCAGTGCTGCCGTGGACATGAACGACGGCGGGGCGCTGGCTGCCGCTGTCGCCGCCGGCGGACCGGAGGGCAAGACAAAGATGCTCTGGGTAGAGACGCCGTCGAACCCCATGATGAAGATTACCGACATCGCTGCGCTCGCCGAAGTGGCTCATTCCGCGGGCGCGCTGCTGGTTGTAGATAACACCTTCGCCTCGCCGTACCTGCAGAACCCGCTCGCACTGGGAGCCGACATTGTGGTGCACTCCACCACCAAGTACATCGGTGGGCACTCGGATGCTTCCGGTGGCGCCATCATCCTCTCCGACGCCGCAGCTGCTGAGAAGATCGGCTTCGTCCAGTTCGCCGTGGGTGCCGTTTCCGCACCCATGGAAGCCTGGCTGACGACGCGCGGACTCAAGACGCTCGGCGTCCGCATGGACCGCCACTGCGCCAACGCCCAGAGCATCGCCGAATGGCTGCTGACCCGGCCCGAGGTTGAAAAGGTGCTCTACCCGGGCCTGCCCGATCATCCCGGTCACGAGCTGGCTGCCAAGCAGATGCGCGGCTTCGGCGGCATGATCTCGGTGCAGTTCAAGGGCGGCGAGGCTGCTGCACGCAAGGTGGCGGAGTCCACGCACCTGTTCACTCTGGCGGAATCGCTGGGTGGCGTTGAATCGCTCATGAACTACCCTTCGGACATGACACACGCATCCGTGAAGGGTACCGAGCTGGCTGTGCCGGAAAACCTGATCCGTTTGTCCGTGGGCATCGAGGACGTGGCTGATCTGCTGGCCGATCTGGAACAGGCCCTGAACGCCCTGTCCTAGCCTCCCCTCTCAGGCGCTCGCTCACTCCGGTGAGCGAGCGCTTTTTGGTTGCGGGGCTAGCAGTGGCTCGCCGTCCGCCTGGCTACTGTCAGCACTGCCACCAACGCACCCTGAGTGTCCACATAATGTACGCATTCGGCCGTTTCTGTGCTGGATAACGACAATTACTGCACACTCGAGCTCGAGTTACTGCCCCGATCCGTAAACCTGGACGGAGCTGGCCCCAGAGATGGAGCCGTGAGGCGGCGCCACGACGCCGGACAGAACGCCCAAAAGAGGCTCTTCACTTAAATACACTATCAAGCTGTTAAAATATATGTCAGTAAGGTAACAGTTAGCTGATTTGCATATCGATTTGGTATCGCTTTACTCTTAGTTATGCCCTACTGGGCGGGCGGCACTTTTTGCCCCCACGATTGCCCGGGCCTTCCATCACCAAACACCGTCATTTGGAAGGCTCCGGAAACAACCTCCATATCTATAGGTTGGACGGTGGCGCGCAGATGTCCGGGGACGGATGGAGCGCAGGTGACCTTCAGGAGAACGCATCGATGAAAAATACTAAACTTACTCGCAATATCGGCCGCGTATTGGTCATTGGCGCTATCGCCGGTGGCGGCATGGCTATGGCCGGAACCGGGGCCAACGCGGCCGACGGCGGCACGTGGGACGCCCTAGCTCAGTGTGAAAGTGGCGGCAACTGGGCCATTAACACGGGGAACGGATTCTCCGGTGGACTCCAGTTCACCCCTAGCACGTGGGCTGCCTTTGGTGGCACCGGATCTCCGGAAAGTGCTTCACGCGAGCAGCAGATTGCCGTCGCCGAGCGCGTCCAGGCCGGTCAGGGCTGGGGCGCATGGCCTTCATGCGCAGCTCAGCTCGGTTTGAGTGGTGGCGGCGGACAGGCTTACACTCCGGCGGCAGTTCCCGCAGCTCCTGCTCCTGTAGCGGCTCAGTCGGTTGAGATTGCCCCGGTTGAGCAGGCTCCGTTGCAGGCGCCCGTAGAGCAAGCCCCGGTTCAGCAAGCTCCAGTGCAGGCGCCCGTAGAGCAAGGTCCAGTTCAGCAGGCCCCTGTTGAGCAGGCTCCGGCTGCAGTTCAGGTAGCGCTCAGTGGCGAGACCTACACGATCCAATCAGGCGACACCTTGAGCATCATTGCCGACAAGCTCGGCATCAAAGGTGGCTGGGAAACCCTCTACCAGGCCAACGTGGACACCGTGATCCACCCGGACCTGATCTTCACAGGCGCAGTACTCCAGCTCCCGGCCTAGCACCACCGCCCAACGCGGCATCACTTTACGGCCTAAATACGCAAACGCGGCATCACTTCACAAGAAGTGATGCCGCGTTTGGCGTTAATAGCCGTAAAGTGATGCCGCGTTGGTAGTGGGGGTTACACGCGTGAGGCTGCGGCGCCTACCCGGGTGGTGGCGTCGTAGCTGTAAACAGGTTTACCGCCGATGAAGACCTTCATGGCCCGCTGCATAACATCCAACGGGTCACCGCTCCACAGCACCAGGTCAGCGTTCTTGCCAACCTTCAGTGAGCCCATCTGCTCCGCAAGCCCCAAAACCTTGGCGGGGTTGATCGTGATGGCGCGCAGGGCAGTGTCCTTGTCCAAGCCTTCCTTGACCGCAAAGCTGGCCTGATGGGCAAGGAAGTTAATGGGCACCACCGGATGATCGGTAATGATGGAAATTTCGACGCCGGCCGCCGCCAACTTGCCCGGGTTGGCAATGGACCGGGCGCGCAGCTCAGGCTTGGACTTCGTCGTGAACAACGGGCCAATCAACACCGGAGTGCCACGCGCGGCCAGCACATCGCCCAAAACGTGGGCTTCCGTTCCATGGTCAATGACCAGATCGTAGCCGAACTCATCGGCCAGCCGGATAGCGGTGGCAACATCGTCAGCGCGGTGGCAGTGCTGGCGCCACGGTATCTCTCGTCGCAGCACCATGGCCAGTGCTTCCATGTGGGCATCGCGGGGGCGCGGCTCCGGCTTGGCCATCCAATTCTGGGCGTCCATGAACGCTTGGCGGATCACCAAGGCGGTGCCCAAACGGGTGGATGGGGTCTGCTTCTTGTCCCCATAAACGGTTTTTGGATTCTCTCCCAGTGCCGACTTCACGCCGCTGGGGGAGCGCAGCACCATTTCCTCTATGTAGCGCCCGTGCGTGTGCATGGCAATGGCCTGCCCGCCGATGGGGTTCCCGGAGCCCGGGTTCACATTGACAGTGGTGATGCCGCCAGCCAACGCATCGTCAAAACCAGGATCGAAGGGATCCACGGCGTCGATGGCCCGCACGCCTGCCATCACCGGATGGGTCATCTCGTTGACGTCGCTTGTGGAGCCAAGCTCACCCTCCGGATCCATGCCGAGGTGCACGTGCGCGTCAATGAAGCCGGGGAGCAGCCACTGACCCTTCGCATCCAGCACATCGGCACCCTCAGGAACTGCAACGGAAGCGCCCAGGCCAAGAATCTTGCCGCCCTCAACCAGTACGGTACCGTCAAACGGTTCACCCTCCACCGGCACCACATGGGCGTTCGTGATGGCCAAGACACGCTTCTTCGCCGCCGCAGCGGCCTCCCGAATGGCGGCGCTGATGCTTGCCGTATCGGGCTTGGGGACAGCCGCCACCGGCTTCTTCCCGCCCTTGCCCGGTTTACTTGTAACAGCGCCCGGCTTGACTGGAGCCTTGACTGGAACAGAGCCTGGCTTGCCCGCCGGAGAGGCCGCCCTGCGGGTAACGCGACCTGGGATGAAACCGGGAGTGGGGGTGGGCTGAGAGCTGCTCATGACTACCTTTCGCGTGCCAAGTAAGGACTCCTCCAAGCTACAGCGTATTTTTCGCCACCGACGGCGCGCGACACACGTGCACTGCGCACAGCACCCAGTAGGCCCGTGACCGTAGGCTGGTGCGATGCATAAGAAAACAGTTCTCATCACCGGCGTGGGCCGCACCGTGGGCATTGGCGCCGCAGTTGCCCGTGCACTCGCCGCCGACGGCTGGGACCTGGTCCTGAACTATTGGCAGGCTTACGACGCGCGCATGCCCTGGGGTGTCCAGCCCGACGACGTCACAGTGCTCACCGCCGAACTCGAGTTGGCAGGTGCCCGGGTGTGGGCGTTCCCGGCAGATCTGGGTGACCCGTCCGCCGTCGACCGTCTCATGGAGGCAATCTCGCAGGAGGCCGGACCGCTCACGGGCATGGTTATGTCGCATTGCGAATCGGTGGATTCGGGCATTCTGGACACCTCGTTGGAGAGTTTTGAGCGCCATTTCGCCGTCAATACCCGCGCTAATTGGCAGTTGATTGCCGCGTTCGCCCGCCAAGTGAAGCACGACGGCGGCGCGATCGTTGCGCTGACCAGTGACCACACAGCGTTCAACCTGCCGTACGGGGCCTCCAAGGGTGCCCTCGACAGGGTGGTGATTGCGGCCGCGCGTGAATTGGGCGGGCAGGGCATCAGCGCCAACGTGCTCAACCCCGGCCCCGTGGATACCGGCTGGATGGATGAGGGAACCCGCACGGCGATGACCGCCCTGCAACCGGGTGGCCGGCTCGGCACACCCGAAGATGTGGCTCCCACTGTCGCTTTTTTGCTGTCGCCGGGTGGGCGGTGGGTCAGCGGGCAGTTGATCAAGGCCGACGGCGGTTTCTCCGCCTAAGCTCTTTGCGTCTGCGCACGGTTAAGTGTGAATCCTGCGCCACTTGCTCAGCTGCGTACCCTTCACTGTTAACCACGCGCAGACGCAAAGTGACTTCCTGTCAGGAAGGCGTCAAGATTGCCGCAGGCAGCGTAAAGAACACGTAAAAACCAGCTCCAAGCCCACGCCACGGGTGTGCGATTGAGTCAAGACATCAACGCACATTGTGAAAGTAGGTTTGCTGTGGATTTAGTGACGTGGCTAATTTTGGGGCTGGTGGGACTGGCCTTGCTGGTTTATCTGCTGGCCGCCCTCATTCGCCCCGAGAAGTGGTGACCGGCCACCATGGATCTGAACGTTTTCTCGCTGGCCACCCAGCTGACCGTCTTGGTCGTTGTGTTGGCTGCCCTGCACCAGCCACTGGGCAAATATCTTGCCAACACATTCACCAGCCACAAACATTTGGCTGTGGAACGTGGTCTCTACAAGCTCTCCGGCGTTGACGCCCACGCTGACCAGCATTGGAAGGTATACCTGCGATCGCTGCTGGCGTTCAGCGTGGTGTCCATCGTGGTCCTGTTCCTGGCCCAGCTGCTGCAGGGAATCCTGCCCTTCAACCAGGGGATGGGGGCCGTGGACCCGTGGGTTGCCATGAACACGGCGGTCTCCTTCGTCAGCAACACCAACTGGCAAACCTATGTCCCGGAAACCACTCTTGGCTTCGGGATCCAGATGATGCTCCTTGCTGTGCAGAACTTCCTCAGTGCAGCTGTGGGGCTGGCAGTTGTGGTGGCTCTGATTCGCGGCCTCACGAGGGCCCAAACCAGCAATCTTGGCAATTTCTGGGTCGACCTGACGCGCGGCACCCTGCGAGTCCTGCTCCCGATGGCCATTGTTGGCGCGGTTGTCCTGATCATCACCGGCGTCATCCAAAACTGGGGCGGCACCACCATTCACACCCTCGTCACCGGTGCACAGCAAACCGTTCCCGGCGGGCCGGTTGCCTCGCAGGAAGCCATCAAGCTTTTGGGCACCAACGGCGGCGGCTACTTCAACGCCAACTCTGCGCACCCTTTTGAAAACCCCACCGCATTCAGCAACCTGTTTGAGGTGTTCCTGATCTTGGTCATCCCGTTCTCTCTGCCGGCCATGTACGGGCGCATGGTGGGCGACAAACGCCAGGGTTACACAGTGCTCACCGTCATGGCGGCATTCTGGCTGGCGTCCACCTCCCTCATGGCATGGGCCATCGGCGCCTTCAACGGCAGCGGCACCAGCGTGGGCGAAGGATTTGAGCAGCGTTTGGGAGTTGCCCCCAGCGCCTTGTTCGCCACCGCCACCACCCTGACCTCAACCGGGGCTGTGAACGTGGCCCACGATTCCCTGCCACCGCTGGCTGGCGGACTGGCCATGCTGAACATGATGCTGGGTGAGATTGCTCCCGGGGGAGTGGGCTCAGGCCTGTACGGGATGCTGATCCTGGCCGTGGTGGCTGTCTTCATTGGTGGTCTCATGGTGGGGCGCACCCCGGAGTTCCTGGGCAAGAAGATTGGCGCACCCCAGATGAAGCTCGTGGCCCTGTACATCTTGGTTACCCCCACATTGGTACTGCTGGGCACGGCCATCACCGTGGCAATACCAGCACTAGCAGCGGCGGCACCCGCCGCCGGCCCGCACGGCTTTAGCGAAATCTTGTACGCCTTCACCTCGGCGGCCAACAACAACGGCTCGGCCTTTGGCGGCCTCACCAGCTCCGGTCCGGGGCTTTCCACCCTGCTGGCGCTGGCCATGTTCATTGGCCGCTTCCTGCCCATAGCGCTGGTACTGGCGCTCGCAGGCTCCCTGGCGAAGCAACGCAAAATCCCCGCCACCACCGGAACGCTCGCCACGCACGGACCGCTCTTTGCCGTTCTGTTGGGCGGCATCTCCTTGATCCTGACCGCACTTACCTACTTCCCCGCGCTCGCCTTGGGCCCGGCTGCTGAAGGACTGCTGAAATGAAGCTAGACACACTACTTGCGGCGCTTCCCCTAGCCTTCCGCAAGCTCAATCCCCGCCAAATGATTCACTCCCCGGTCATGTTTACAGTGCTGATCGGCTCCATCGTCTGCACCGCCGTGAGCATCCAGCAGCTGGCCATTGGCTCCGACTCGGCAGTATTTTCCATCATTGTCACTGTCTGGCTCTGGTTGACGGTGCTGTTTGGCAATCTCTCCGAGGCCATTGCCGAGGGCCGTGGCAAGGCGCAGGCTGACAGTCTCCGTGCCGCCCGCACCTCAGTCATGGCACGACGCCGGACCCGGGCCTTGATGCCCTCCGGCCAGTCGGGCGCGGGCCGGGACAGTGACGGAAACACGGTGTATGAAGAGGAACTGGTGCCCGGCACCGACCTCGAGGTGGGTGACATTGTCATCTGCGAGGCGGGGGACCTCATCCCCAGCGACGGCGACGTCATCGAGGGTCTGGCCAGCGTGGATGAATCGGCCATCACCGGCGAATCCGCCCCTGTCATCCGTGAATCAGGCGGGGACAGGAGCTCCGTCACCGGCGGCACCATGGTGCTCTCGGACAGGATTGTCATCCGGATTACGGCCGCCAGCGGCAAGACGTTTCTGGACAGGATGATCTCCCTGGTGGAAGGTGCCACCCGGCAAAAGACACCGAACGAAATCGCGTTGAACGTACTGCTGGCCTCGCTGACCATTGTGTTCGTGGTCGCCGTCATGACGCTGGCCCCCATGGCCAACTTCGCCAGCGCGCTCCCCACACCCGTGGTGCTAGTGGCGTTGCTGGTCTGCCTGATCCCCACCACCATCGGCGCACTGGTGCCAGCCATCGGCATCGCCGGCATGGACCGGCTCATTCAGCGCAACGTCCTGGCCACCTCCGGCCGCGCCGTGGAAACAGCCGGTGACATCACCACCCTCCTGCTGGATAAGACGGGGACCATCACCTATGGCAATCGCCGCGCCGTTGCCTTCATAGCGGCCGACGGCGTGAACCCGCAGGTGCTTGTCGAGACGGCACGATTGTCCTCCTTGGCGGACGAGACACCCGAAGGTCGCTCCATCGTTGAGCTGGCGCTTGGAGATGCCGGATCGTCGGCAGTTCAGGATGTCACGGCTCAACTGAGCGTTGATGTTGATGTGATTGAGTTCAGTGCCGTTACCCGCATGAGCGGGCTCAACCTGCCCGTGGGACACCTTGGAAACTCGGGGCAGACAGTACTGGAGGTACGCAAGGGTGCCGCATCCGCCGTCGAACACTATGTGACCGAACGCGGTGGATTCCTGCCCCAGGAACTTGAAGACGCGGTTATGGAGATTTCCGGGACCGGCGGAACGCCACTCTTGGTGGCCACGTACAACGGCGAGCGCGCACAGGCTTTGGGCGTCATTCATTTAGCGGATGTGGTCAAGCCCGGCATGAAGGAACGGTTCGCCGAACTTCGGGCCATGGGCATCAAAACCATCATGATCACCGGCGACAACAAGATCACGGCCGCCGCGATTGCCGCCGAGGCCGGCGTGGATGACTTTGTTGCCGAGGCCACCCCGGAGGACAAGCTGGCGGTCATCAAGGCGGAGCAGGACGCCGGGCGGCTGGTTGCCATGACAGGCGATGGCACGAATGACGCCCCGGCACTCGCCGCGGCGGATGTGGGTGTGGCCATGAATTCGGGCACCAGTGCAGCCAAGGAAGCGGCCAACATGGTGGATTTGGATTCGGACCCTACCAAGCTCATTGACATTGTGGGAATCGGCAAGCAGTTGCTGATCACGCGCGGATCGCTGACCACATTTTCGGTGGCGAACGACGTGGCCAAGTACTTTGCCATTGTGCCGGCCTTGTTTGCCGCAACGTTCCCCGGGCTGGGCTTGCTGAACATCATGGGGTTGGCCTCACCCGAGAGCGCCATCCTTTCAGCGGTGATCTTCAACGCCTTGGTCATCGTGGCACTCGTACCCCTAGCGCTGCGCGGTGTGAAGTACCGGGCTGTCTCGGCGGCCCGTGCACTGTCACGGAACCTGCTCATCTTTGGCCTGGGCGGCGTCATTGCCCCGTTTATCGGTATCAAGCTCATCGACCTGTTGGTCTCTCTCATTCCCACGATTGCCCAGCGCTAAATTAAGGACAGCACAATGAACGCTTATGGACGTCAACTTTTCACGGCTTTGCGATTTTTGCTGTGCACCACCTTGTTGTTGGGGCTGGCTTACCCCGCGCTGGTCTTTGGGCTGGGCCAGCTCGTAGCCCCGGCTCAGGCCAACGGCTCCATCATCACCTCCGGCGGGCAGGCTGCAGGGTCCTCGCTGTTGGCCCAGCCGGTGACCGGCACTGCCTACTTCTTCCCGCGGCCCTCTGCTGTGGGCTGGGACCCGGCGACGTCCTCGGCCAGCAATCTGGGACCCAACCAGACCGCGCTGGTGGAGGCGATGGCCACCAACCGTGCAGAGGTAGCGGTACGGGAGAAGACAGCCATGGGTGCCGTGCCCATTGACGCGGTCACGGCCAGTGGCTCGGGGCTGGACCCGGATATTTCTCCGGCGTACGCAGCCCTGCAGGTGCCGCGTGTGGCCGCCGCCAATGGGCTCAGCGAAGCAGCCGTGCGGGAGCTGATTGCGGCGAACAGCAGCACGCGGATCAGCGCTTTTCTGGGCCAGTCGTCGGTGAACACCACCACCTTGAACGCAGCCCTGACGGCTGTGCAGAAAACAGCCAAAGGCCTGCGAGAATAAACTATGACGCGCGGCATATTGCGAATCTTCCTCGGTGCGGCTCCCGGGGTGGGCAAAACCTACTCCATGCTGGATGAAGGTCATGCCCAGGCCGCGGCAGGTGTTGACGTGGTGGCGGGCATTGTCCTGGACCATGGCCGGGAACAAACACGCGCGCAACTGGCCGGACTCGAGGTCCTGCCAGCCCGGACCATCAACTACCGAGGCACCGATTTTGCGGAGCTGGACGTCGCTGCCGTGTTGGCGCGGCGTCCGGCCCTGGCCCTGGTGGATGAATATGCCCACTCCAACATTCCCGGGGCAGGCAACGGCAAGCGTTGGCAGGATGTGGAAGAGCTCCTGGCCGCCGGCATCGACGTGTACTCCACTGTCAACGTCCAGCACCTGGCCTCGCTCGGGGACGTGGTGGAAACCATCACCGGCGTCCGCCAACAAGAAACTGTGCCGGATGACGTGGTCCGCAGGGCCGATCAGATAGAACTGGTGGACATCCCACCGGAACTGTTGCGCCAGCGGCTCAGCACCGGCCATGTGTATGCCGCCGACAAAGTGGATGCCGCGCTGGCCAACTACTTCAGGCTGGGGAACCTCACGGCCTTGCGCGAACTGGCGTTGCTGTGGCTCGCCGACAGGGTTGAAGAGGGGGTCGCTGCCTATAGGGAAAGCCACGGCATTGCGACCAGCTGGCCCACCCGCGAACGTGTTGTCGTTGGGCTTCCGGGCGGACCAGTTGGCGAAGTACTGTTGCGCCGTGCCGCCCGAATCCTGAGCAGGGTCAGTGGCGGGGAACTCCTCGCCGTGCACGTGCCCCGGGCCGACGGCGTGGCCGGGGACGCGCCGTCGGCCCTTGAAGGGCAGCGCCAGCTGGTCACGGACCTGGGCGGAACATACCACTTTGTGGGCGGGGCGGACCCTGCTGCGGCGCTGCTGGATTTTGCCAAGAACGTGGGCGCCACCCAAATAGTCATCGGTTCCTCACGCCGCAAACCACGCCTGGGTTTTCTCTTTGGCCCCGGCGTGGGTGCCCGGGTTGTCCGGGACGCTGGGGACATTGATGTGCATATGGTCCCGCACCCTTTGAATGGTTCGGGGCGGGCTGTGCGCACCCGTGGCGAGCTGAACAAGACCCGCGTCCTTGTGGGGTTCGTGCTGGCCGTGGCGCTGCCGATCTTAGTGCAGCTGTGCACGGGGCAGCTAAGCCTGCAAACCATCATGGTGGTCCAACTGGCGGCAACCATTGCCGTTGCCCTAGTCGGGGGACTCTGGCCGGCCGTGCTGGCCGCCGTGTGGGGGATCCTGATACTGAACTTTTATTCCGCACCACCGGTGGGAACGCTGCGCATCAAAGACCCCGAGAGCCTGCTGACACTCCTGGTGTTTCTGCTCGTGGCCGTGGCTGTTGCGCTCGCCGTCGATCAGTCTGCGCGGCGCTCCCGGGAAGCCATCAGGGCCGGGGCCGAGGCCGCCATCTTAAGTGAACTGGCCCGTGGAATCCTTGCCTCCAAGGACACCGTGCAGGTCTTGCTGGAACAAGTAAGGGAGCACTTCTCCATGCGCTCGGTGACCCTTTTTCGCAGTACCCACCCCGGCGCCCCGGCCGGGGTCCACGAGGGCAACGGCTGGAACCTGGAGGCCTCCGTGGGTGATGAGCCACCGCTTGTCCCAGAGCAGGCCGACACCCTTGAAGAAGTGTCCGAGTACTGGATGTTGGGCCTCTCCGGGCGGATCCTGCCTGCCAGTGACAGGCGGCTACTGAGTGCTTTTGGTGCACATTTGCTGGCCCTGGAACAACGCGAGGCGCTCAGTGTCACTCAACGTGAGAACCTGCAGTTGAGCCAAGACAACAACATCCGGACCTCTGTTTTGCGGGCCGTGTCCCATGATCTGCGCACGCCTCTTGCCGGCATTAAGTTGGCCGTGAGCAGCCTGCGCCAGAGCGAGGTGACCTTTAGCCCCGAGGATGAAGCCGAGCTATTGGGCACCATTGAGCACTATTCGGACAGGATGGATGCGCTGGTGGGCAACCTTTTGGACATGTCCCGCCTGAGCGCCCAAATGGTCAGGCCCATAGTGGGGCCAGTGGCCTGGCAAGAGGTGCTTCCTGCCGCCTTGCACGGGGTCCCTTCGGATCGGGTGCGCCGGGAACTGCCACCCAACATGCCTGCGATCGACGCCGACCCTGGCCTGCTGGAGCGGGTCATTGCCAACATTGTGGAGAACGCCGTGAAGTACGCACCGGATTCGGAAATCTTGGTGGTGGGCTCCATCGGCGGCAGCGGCAGTGCCACCATCAACGGCCACCCCGCCAGCGAGTTGCGCGTTGTGGATCATGGCAAGGGTGTTCCGGCGGCCGAGGTCATGGCCATGTTCAGGCCTTTTCAGAGGCTCGACGACGTCTCTTACGGTCCGCAGGGCGGCACAGGTGTGGGTTTGGGGTTAGCTGTTGCCAAGGGATTTACCGAAATTATGGGCGGCGTGCTGGAAGCGGCACAAACTCCTGGTGGAGGCTTGACCATGATCATTCGCATGCCGCTTTCCACCGGGATCATGAGAGAACTTTGAGGACTTTGCCATGACAACAGTTTTAGTGGTTGATGACGAGCCCCAGATTTTGCGGGCCCTGCAAATCAACTTGCACGCCCACGGCTACACGGTGGTGCCGGCCCCGAACGGGACCACGGCATTGGCTGCCGCCCAAACCCAGGCGATTGACGTCGTCGTGCTTGATCTGGGGCTGCCGGACATGGACGGTCTGGAGGTCATCGCGGGGCTGCGCGGCTGGACCGAGGTGCCCATCATCGTGCTCTCCGCCCGGCACGGATCCCACGACAAGGTGGAGGCGCTGGACGCAGGAGCCGACGACTACGTGACAAAGCCGTTCGGCTTGGATGAGCTGCTGGCCAGGTTGCGGGCGGCGACGCGGCGTTCCGGTGCACAGACCGAAGAGCCGCGGGTGGAGACGGCTGAATTTACCGTGGATCTGGCCAATAAACAGGTGTTTCGGCACGGTGAACCGGTGCGGATGACGCCCACCGAGTGGAGCGTTTTGGAACTTTTGGTCCGCAATCCTGGCCGTCTCATCAGCCAGCAGCAGATCCTCACCGAGGTGTGGGGGCCAGCCTATGCGAAGGAAACGCACTATTTGCGCGTCTATATGGCCCAGCTCCGACGGAAACTTGAGCGCGATCCCGCAGCACCGGTTCACCTTTTGACCGAGGCGGGCATGGGATACCGCTTTGCTCCATAGGACGGCATTTTAGGTCTGCACTGTGGGCCGCAGCGTAGCGAGTGGGCCCGGAGAATTAGTGGCAGAATTGCAGGGCGCCATTGGCCCGGTTCGCCAGCACTGAGCGACCCCAATGGCCCACTTACTTTTAGCTAACTTTCCAAGGAAAACTGCATGAAATCTGCCCCGCCCGTCGGCAAGGCACGCACCATCGCCCTCATCTCCTTGTTCATGGCCTCGTTCATGGAACTCCTTGATGCCACCATCGTCAACGTCGCACTGCCGGACATCGAGCGTGCTCTGGGCGCTGCGAATGCCGAACTGCAGTGGATGGTGGCTTCCTACACCTTGGCTTTGGCCATTGGCTTGATCACCGGTTCCCGTTTGGGCGACATTTACGGGCGCAAAAAGATCTTCATCATCGGTCTTGTTGCCTTCACTGTGGCCTCAGTGCTGTGTGGAGCGGCCATGAACCCGGAAATGCTCATTGCCTCCCGTGCCCTCCAGGGCTTCGCCTCGGCGGCCATGATTCCGCAGGTGCTCTCCAGCCTGCAGGTTATGTACAAGCCGTCCGAGCGGGCCGGGGCCATGGCAGGGTTCTCCGCACTTGCCGGCGTTGCCGCCGTCTCCGGACCCATCCTGGGTGCCGTGCTAACAGATGCCGATATCTTCGGCTGGGGCTGGCGCACCATCTTCTTCGTCAACATCCCCGTTGGAATCTTCGCCGTCATCTGCGCCATCAAATTCGTTCCAGAGTCCAAGGCGCCGGTGCGGCACAAACTTGACCTGTCCGGCGTCGTTATTCTGGCGGTGGGCATGATGGCGATTCTCTATCCGCTGACCATGGGACGCGAGGAAGGGTGGCCGCTGTGGACCTACCTCTCCATGGTGTTTGGTGTGCTGGTGCTGGCGGGATTTGTGCTGCTGCAGCGCCGCGAGGAAAAGCGTGGCGGCGAGCCGCTGGTAGCTGTTTCGCTGTTCAAGAGCCGCCCGTTTGCCGCCGGTATTGTGATGATGTTCTTGTTCTTCATCCCCATGAACGGCTTCTTCTTGATCCAGACCCTGTTCCTGCAGGTGGGTCTGGAATATCCCATCCTGAAGGCCGGGCTGACCATGATCCCGTTCTCCATCATGGTGCCGATCCTGGCTGGCATCTCCGCTGCAATTCTGGCCAAGAAAATTGGTCGTGTGGTGCTGCAGCTGGGGCCGCTGGTCATCGCCGTCGGATTCATCGTGCTGATCTTCACTGTTCAGTCCGTGGGCGGCACCGTCACTCCCTGGCACCTGCTGGCTGGTCTGGCGCTCAGTGGCGCCGGCTTCGGTATGGTCGTGGCACCCGTGGGTATCTTCGTGCTCTCGGAAGTTCCAACCAAGTTCGCCGGCAGCGCCTCAGGCCTGTTTAACACCACCAGCCAACTCGCCGGTGCCCTGGGTGTTGCCATCATCGGCACCATTTACTTCAACTCGCTCGAAGCCAGCACCGGCACCAGCCAGTCGGCAGTGTTCATCGACGGCTTCACGTTTACCATGTGGATCATGGCCGCAGGCATGGTGCTCGCGTCCTTGGCGGCGTCGTTCCTGCCACGCTGGGCCAACGATTCAGATGTTTCCGGGCCCGTGGACTTGGTTGACGCCTGAGCAACACTCCGCCTGAGTAGCACCCCGCTTGAGCAGGACCCCGCTTGACCTGCAGTGTTGGTGCACCCCGCTGCGTCGCTTATGCGCCGAACCCGTCCCGGGTTTGGCGCATAAGCGTTTATGCGTCCGATCCAGCCTGGGTTTGGCGCATAAAGCAGTGGCACAGCGTTTATGCGTCCGATCCAGCCTGGGTTTGGCGCATAAAGCTGTGGCTCAGCGTTTATGCGACAGACTCAGCCTGGGTTCGGCGCATAGAGCAGTGGCACAGATGCCGGCGAGTGGAACGGCTGGGGTTAGGCAGACCCCGCTTGTCATAGTGTTTAACCATGACTGACGCAGCGCCACAGGCTGGCACCATTCTTGCCATTTGCCGGGTCCACCAATTGATCACCACCAAGACCGGCTTCGGGGTGACGGCCATTGACAAGCGTGCCGTTGACGGACCCGTCAGCCTGCGCAAGTACGGCGTGTTCGGTGATGTGCAGGCGGACACCGAAAACCATGGCGGTCCGGATCAGGCCATTTACGCCTATTCGCAAGAGGACGCCGACTATTGGTCTGCCGAACTTGGCCGGCCCATCACCCCTGGCTTGTTTGGCGAAAACCTGCGCACCCAGGGCATCGAAACCACCCACGCCGTGATCGGTACGCGGTGGCGCATCGGCAAAGCGCTGCTTGAGGTCACCTCGCCACGGGTTCCGTGCGCCACCTTCGGGGAGCGGATGGGCGAGCCGCAGTGGGTCAAGCGTTTCACTGCAGCCGGGCGCGTGGGTGCTTATCTGCGCGTGTTGGAACACGGCAAGGCTAGTGCGGGAGACGCCGTCGTAGTTGAGCATGTGCCCCATCACGGCATCACTGTGGGCAAATTCTTCAGCGACGCCACGGCCCAGGATGTGCATACCTTGCAAGACCTGCACGACGCCGGAGAGCTCACCTTGGGGGCGCATTACTGGCCCTATTTCCGCCGAATCCTCGCGGCGGGCAACGAGTGCTGAGAGTTAGCAAGGGTGGGTTCAAACGTGCCCGGCGCAGCCTGTGTGCCGAACCTCACGGGGCAGTATCGACTTTCCCTATAGTGCAGCGGTACTGTATGCCCTACAATTTAAATATCCCCCACTCCGGTATCTCCTTTTATTTTCTGCCCAATTTTTGAGGCAGGAGCCTGAAGTGTTTGGGGCCCGCATCGTTTTAGCGGGCAAGTAGCGTTCATAGGGGATTGCCGGCAAAGAAACGCCATGCAGTGTTGAGAAACTTCAACACTGACAGCCGCACCAATGGTGCGCACATGGCGCGAGATCCTGCCCGGGATGCCGAGAAGCGGCTGGATTTCCTCACCGCGGCGACACCCGCCGCCTGGCCCTATGAATGAGGACATTTTGACTGTGCCCGAAAACTTGACTGAAAATTCCCCCGCTGTGGAGGAAGAAAACGAAGTTACTTTCGCCGATATGGGTATTGACGGCCGCGTGCTGGCTGCCCTGAACGACGTTGGCTACGAGAAGCCCTCACCCATCCAGGCTGCAACGATTCCGTTGCTCCTTGAAGGCCGTGACGTTGTTGGTTTGGCTCAGACCGGTACCGGTAAGACGGCAGCATTCGCCGTTCCCGCCCTGTCTCGTATGGCTGAACTGATGGACCTCAACGGTCCCACCAAGAACACCCAGATCTTGGTCCTCGCTCCGACCCGCGAGCTCGCGCTCCAGGTTGCTGAAGCATTCACGTCCTACGCCAAGCACATGGACAACTTCTCCGTTCTCCCCGTCTACGGTGGATCCGCTTACGGCCCCCAGCTGGCCGGTTTGCGCCGCGGTGCACAGGTTGTTGTCGGTACCCCCGGCCGTGTAATCGACCACCTCTCCAAGGGCTCGTTGGACCTCTCCAACCTGCAGTACCTGGTTTTGGATGAAGCCGATGAGATGCTCCGCATGGGCTTCGCCGAAGACGTTGAGCAGATCCTGGCCCAGACGCCGGCCGAGAAGCAGGTTGCACTGTTCTCCGCCACCATGCCTAGCCAGATCCGCCGCATCTCCAAGCAGTACCTGAACAACCCGGCCGAGGTGACGGTCAAGTCCAAGACCACCACCGGTGCCAACACCCGCCAGCGCTACCTGCAGGTCATGGGCCCGCACAAGCTCGATGCGCTGACCCGCGTACTTGAGGTTGAGAAGTTCGAAGGCGTTATCGCGTTCGTTCGCACCAAGATGGCAACCGAAGACTTGGCTGACAAGCTCAAGGCACGTGGCTTCCAGGCTGCAGCCATCAACGGTGACATCCCGCAGCAGCAGCGCGAGCGCACCGTTGAGGCCCTGCGCGACGGCAAGATCGACATCCTGGTTGCTACCGACGTTGCGGCCCGTGGCCTTGACGTTGAGCGCATCACCCACGTCATCAACTACGACATCCCGCATGACACCGAGTCCTACGTGCACCGCATTGGCCGTACAGGCCGCGCCGGCCGCTCGGGTGACGCGATCTTGTTCATGACTCCTCGTGAGAAGTACTTGCTCCGCGCCATCGAGAAGGCCACGCGCCAGCCGGTGGAGCAGATGCACCTGCCTTCCGCAGAGACCATCAACTCGCTGCGCTTGGGCAAGTTCGCTGAGAAGATCACCGAAACCCTTGCGACCAAGGATGTTGCCAAGTTCCGCGACTTGATTGCTTCCTACGAGCAGGAGCACGACGTTCCCGCTTCGGAAATCGCTGCAGCCTTGGCTGTTATGGCACAGGGCGGCCAGCCGTTGCTCGTCAACGACCTGCCGGCAGCTCCGGAATACCAGAAGAAGGACCGTGCCAAGGACGGCTTCGGCTCACGTGGCCCGACCCGCACCTTGACCGAAGGCAACGCCACCTACCGCATCTCGGTAGGCCGTCGCCAGCGCGTCATGCCCGGCTCCATTGTTGGTGCCATTGCCAACGAAGGTGGCCTGTCCTCCTCGCAGATCGGCGGCATCGACATCCGCTCAGACCACACCCTGGTCGAGTTGCCTGCAGAGCTGAGCAAGGATCAGTGGAAGGCCTTGAGCCGTACGCGGATCAGCGGCGAGCTCATCAACCTCGAGCTGGACAACGGCCGCCGCCCCGCAGGTGCAGGTGCCGGTGCAGGTGCAGGCGCCCCGTACAAGGCCCGTGAAGAGCGTAATGACCGCGGCCAGGGCGGCTTCAAGAAGAAGTTCGACGGCGACCGTGGCGGCTACCGTGGCGGTAACGACCGCGGTGCTGACCGCAACGCCGACCGTGGCGCTGACCGCGGCTTCAGCAGCGATCGCGGCCAGGGTCACACCGGTCACGGAGCCGGCGACCGCCGTCCCCGCCACGAAGGTGGCCAGAGCTTCAACAGCAAGGGCAAGTGGTAAATACCACGCCCTAAGGCACTAATGAGGCCGGTCACCATTGCGGTGACCGGCCTCATTTTTATGCTCATTTTGTGCTCTTTCTGATTTCTTTTTACCAATAAAGTTTCCATGTGACGCAACTCATGGAGATTCAATGTAGAGGCCAAAATACCTTGAGTTCTAGGGTTTTTCTGCACCAATAGAGCGTTTCATTACGAGTGAAAAGTCCCTATTTGGACCAAGATAGGCATGCTGGGACTAGGCCGATTTCGCATCCGCCGAAAGCGCTGGTAGAGTATTTCTTCGTTGCCCCCCTAGCTCAGTGGTAGAGCGCGTTCTTGGTAAGAACGAGGTCACCGGATCGATTCCGGTGGGGGGCCCGGAAATGAGTAGGCTCGTGTCAAGACGGTTTTGACCGGTGCGGCACGGGCCATTCTCATTTATGGCGGCATAGCTCAGTTGGTTAGAGCGCACGACTCATAATCGTGAGGTCCCGAGATCGAGTCTCGGTGCCGCTACCCAAGAGAAACCCGCAGTTCCCAGCCCGCAAGGGCAGAGGAGCTGCGGGTTTTTTCTTGCCTGGACTCGCCGCTAATTGCCCTTAAGCGCCTTCAGCTGCCGTCCGGATCCGTGGCGTAGGCTGGCCCAACAAGCTACCCAACGAGAAGGAGTCGCAAGTGAACAAGGTCTTGATTATTGGTGGGCACGGAAAGATCGCGCTCTTGCTGGCACCGCTGCTGACGGCGGCGGGCACCCAAGTCACCTCGGTGATCCGCAACGCAGCCCACATTGACGATGTGGCGGCTACAGGGGCTACCCCCGTGGTGCACGACGTCGTTTCCTCCTCGGTTGCCGAGCTCGCCGATCTCTTCGCTGGCCAGGACGCCATCGTCTGGTCTGCTGGGGCCGGGGGAGGGGCCCCCGAGCGCACCTATGCCGTGGATCGTGATGGTGCCATTGCGTCCATGGAAGCCGCCGTGGCCGCAGGTGTGGAGCGCTATGTCATGGTCTCCTATCTTGGTGCCAGCACAGACCATGGTGTGCCGCCTGAGAACAGCTTCTTCGCTTATGCCGAAGCTAAGGCAGCCGCGGACGCACACTTGCGCCAGACCGGGGCGCTTGCGTGGACCATTCTTGCCCCGGGAGCCCTGACGCTGGAGCCTGCCACGGGGTTAATTGACCCCAGGCCGGCAGCGGAGCGCGATGCGGCCGAACCCACAAAGACATCCCGAGCCAATGTTGCTCTCGTCGCTGCCGCCACACTGGCGCACCCGGAAACCATCATGCATACCATTGAGTTCAGCGACGGAACCATGTCCATTGAGGATGCGCTGACAACGTAAAATTGAGCGAGTGGAACAGCTCGTATTAATTATCGGACTCTTATTCGCCACCGTACTTGCCGTCGGTTTGGGGGATAAACTCCGGCTGCCCTATCCGGTGTTGATGCTGATCATGGCTGGGGCGCTGACGTTCATTCCAGGCTTCCCTGATTTGCGGATCGATCCTGAGCTGATTCTGCCCATCTTCTTGCCGCCGCTGCTGTTTGCCACGGCGCAGAAGAGCTCATGGTCAGTCTTTAGAGTCCGATGGCGCACCATCATCATGCTGGCCGTGGCACTCGTGGTGGTCTCCACCGCTATGGTGGCCGGAGCCGCGTGGTTATTGATCCCCGGGATCGGCATTCCGGCGGCCATCGCTCTGGGGGCCATGGCCGCTCCTCCGGACCCGGTAGCCGTGGAATCGGTGGCCAGCCGGGTCCACATGCCCCGACGCTTGATCACCGTGCTGCAAAGCGAAGGGCTGTTCAACGACGCTGCCGCCATTGTGATCTTCCAGGCGGCAGTGGCTGCCGCCGTCGACGGTGAACCGTTCGGATTCGGCGTGGTGGGCAAGTTCCTCTTGGGCGCCGCCCTCGCCATCATCGTGGGTATGTTCATGGGCTGGGTGACAGGGCTGATCACCAAACTGATCACGTCCCCCGTGGCCCGAAGCGCTGTCACCCTAGTGGTTCCTTTTGCCGCCTACATCCTGGCCGAGGAACTCCACGCTTCCGGTGTCATTGCCGTGGTGGTGACCGCCTTGGAAATGAAACGTCACGCCCGTGCCGAGGATGCTACCGAACGGATCACCCGTGCCGCCTTCTGGGACGTTGTGGAACTCTTGGTGACAGGTTTGGCCTTCGGCTTGGTGGGGCTGGAAGTTCGCGAAGTCATCCGTGTGGAGGGCTCGGCCATTTGGGGCATGCTGCCCATGGCCATCGGCATCAGCATTCTGGTGATTGTGGTGCGCGTGCTGTGGTTTGGCATGATGGCGATGCTGTCCAAGAAGCGCGACGGCGATTTACCACCCACTGGCATCAAGGATGTCATCATCTTGAGCTGGTGCGGCATGCGCGGGCTGGCCACCTTGGCTCTGGCCCTGGCGCTTCCCACCGTGCTGCCCACAGGAGAGGCGTTTCCCGGTCGCCACGAGATCATCGTGGCAGCCTGCGCGGTCCTACTGACCACTCTGGTGCTGCCGGGCCTGACACTGCCATGGCTCATGCGGGTGCTGAAGGCAACGGACGACGGCGTGGAGGAACGTGAGGCGGCCAAGCTCATGGCGCTGCGTGCTCAGGACGCTGCTGTGGCGGCGCTGCGGGACAACGACATCATCAAGAACCTGCCGCCGGAAAAGACGGCGCTCGTCAAGGCGCGAATGCAGCGTCTGCAGGCCGAGCTTTTGGACGGCAGCCTCAAGAACGAAGGCCAGGCCGAGCGCCGCCGTCGCGGCCGTGAATTGGCCATCGCCGTACAGACAATTGCCCTGGATGCTGCCCGTGCCGAAATCTTGATGGCCCGCAACGAACCTGACACTGATCCTGAAGTCGCGGATCGGGTGCTGCGCCAACTGGATCTGCGCACCATGATCATGCCGGACTAGTCCCCACGCCCTCCCCAACGACAGCCGCTGGCGCGTCTGCCGCCGGGGCCCCTCGGGCGCGTGGGCCCAAGTGCGGGGGCCCAACGTGTCTTGGCCCCTCGGGCGCGTGGGCCCAATGAACTGGACCCTCCCCAGTGACAGCCGCTGGTGCGTCTGCCGCTGGGGCCCATCTTGAACTGGTCCCTCCCCAACGGCAGGTGTCAGGCTGACTGCGCCTGTTCAGCCAGCTGCACCTCCGGCCGGGTCAGGCCGTAGTGCTCCCGCAACGTCTGCCCGCTGTACTCGGTGCGGAACAAGCCTCGCTCCTGTAAGAGCGGGACCACCTTGTCCACAAAGTCGTCCAGCCCAGCCGGGAACGTTGGTGGCATGATGTTGAAACCATCCGCGGCACCAGTGGTGAACCACAACTCAATCTCGTCGGCCACCTGGGCAGGAGTTCCGATGAAGGTGAAGTGACCTCGGGCGCCGGCCAACTTTGCGGTCAAGGCGCGGATGGTCAGCGAGTCCTTCCTGGCCACGTCAACAATCAATTTCTTCCGGCTCTGCGCTCCGTCCGTTCCTGCGGGAAGCTCCGGCAGCTCGCCGTCGAGCGGGTATCCAGATAAATCAAAGTCCAGTTGCTGCGAGAGTTGCTGTACGCCATACTCGGTGTTGGCGAGGGAGTTGAGGAAGTCATATTTCTCCTGGGCTTCCTCCTTCGTGTCGCCGATGTAGGCGCTGATGCCGGGCAGGATCAACAGTTCCTCGGGGAAGCGGCCAAAGGCACCTAAACGGCCTTTCAAATTGGCATAGAATTCCCGGGCAGATTCCACGCTCAAATGGGCTGTGAACACTGCTTCGGCATGCCGGGCGGCGAACTCTTTGCCAGCCTCGCTGGAACCGGCCTGGACCAGCAAGGGATGGCCCTGAACAGGGCGGGGGAGGTTGAGTGGACCCTTGACTTGGAAGTGCTTGCCATGATGGTCGATCGTGTTGATCTTTTCCGCGTCGCTGTAGATGCCGGTCTCCTTGTTGGCTACTACGGCATCGTCGGCCCAGCTGTCCCAGAGGGCCTTGGTCGTTTCAAGGAATTCATGGGCCCTCTCATAGCGCAACGCATGGGCGGGGCGGTCCGTGAGATTGAAGTTCTTCGCTTCGCCCTGCCCGGCTGAGGTGACAATATTCCAGCCGGCTCGGCCGGCACTGATCCGATCCACAGAGGCTAGTGCCCGGGCCAGAGAATACGGTTGGTTGTAGGTGGTCGAGGCAGTAGCGATCAGCCCGATCCGTGCAGTGGCTGTTGCTAACGCCGAGAGCAGTGTCAGAGGCTCGAAGGAGCTATAGGCGTTGTACCGGATGTTGCTCGAGATAGCGAGGCCGTCCGCAAGGAACAAGGAATCGAGCTTGCCGCGCTCGGCCGTCTTGGCGATGTTGATGTAGTGCGCAATATCCTGTTCTGCGGCGGGGTCCACGTCCGGGTGACGCCACGAGGCTTCATGATGGCCTGTGCCGTGGACAAAAGCATTCAGGTGCAGTTCGCGTTTTTGCGTAGCCATGGCTAGTTCACCGGTGCAATCACGGAGTAGGAACGGGAATCGCCCTGCACCGACTGGCTGAGCAGTCCGGCTATGCTCACGGGGATCTCACCGGCAATCGTGACTCGGTTCAGGGTCCGCGGGGCGCCGTCGTAGTTATCAGGGGCGTAATGCTGCGTGATGCGGTTATCAAAGAGCACCAGCTGGTTTGGCTCCCAATTCACGCGCACAATATTCTCCGGACGGATCACATAGGCCTGCAGCAACCGGATGATGTCCTTTGATTCCGTGTTGGACAAACCCACGATCCGCAGCCTCTGGGCAAAGCCGCCAATGAACAGGCCCCGTTCACCGGTCAACGGATGAACCCGGACCACCGGATGGACGGATTCATAGATCTCACGCGTGAATTCGGCCCGGCGCTCGGAGGCATTGGCGTGCTCAAGATTCTTGGGTACCGAGTAGTCGTAATCGTTCGTGTGAACGGCCCACAAGGTATCGGCAAACGCCCTGAGCTCCTCCGGTAGGTCTTGATAGGCCGCCGCCGAGGAAGCAATCAGAGTCTCACCGCCATACGGGGCAGCGTGATGCTGCGCAGGGTGGATGCCTGCGGGGGGTTGTGGACGAACGTGACATCGGTGTGCCAGGTGTTGGCTGAGCCGTTTTCGCTGTCCACGGGAAGGACGTTTGCGGCACCATCTACCGGGGCCACGGTGGGGTGGGCGGTGGTTAGCGGGCCAAAGTAGCTGGCAAAGCGGACCTGGGCCTCATCCGTAGTGATGTTGGCTTCACGGAAAACCAGGGCCTTGTGCTCATTGAGCGCCGAGCGAATCGCGGCGACCTGGGCAGGGCTGAGCGGAGCGCTAAGGTCCAGACCCCGAATTTCGGCGCCAATCCGGCTGCCGAGTTTAGTAAAGGACAGGATTCCTGTTGAAACGGGTGTATCTGTAATGACTGACATGGAAATTTCCTTCGGGTTTGGTGTGCAGGTATGGGTTGTTACGGGTGTTCAAGAGTTGAAGGTGGTGCGCCATCGGGAAAAGTGTCGTTCGGCGCCGACCAGCAGTCCGTTCACCAGCAGGCCCAGCAAGGAGACGGTGAGGATGCCTGCGTACATTTGCGGAATGAGGAAGCTGTTTTGGGCATTCGTGATGAGATATCCCAAACCGGCCTTGGCACCCACCATCTCGGCGGCGATCAGCACCAGAATGGCTGAGGTGCCGGCCATGCGGATCCCAGTGAAAATGGTGGGGACGGCGGACGGCAGAATGACCTTGCGGAAGAGGGCTGGACTGCGCAGCCCCAGCGATCTGGCGGCGCGCACCAGCAGCGGATCTACGGTGCGCACCCCCGCAATGGTGTTCAGGAGCACGGGGAAGAAAGCTGCAAAGGCCACAATGGTGATCTTGGATTCCTCACCGATCCCCAACAGGAGTGTGAAGACTGGTAGCAGCGCCAAGGCCGCGGTGTTGCGGAACAGCTCCAGCAGCGGGTTGAGGAAGGAATGCAGCGGACGGTACCAGGCAATGACCAGCCCCAAGGAAATGCCAAGGACGACGGCGATGCTGAAGCCAGCTCCTGATCGCGTGAGGCTGGCCGCCACGTGGCTTTGCAGGGCTCCTGTGGCGATGAGGTCAGCGCCGGCTATCAGTACTTCGTGCAACGGCGGCAGGAAGACGCGAGTGGAATCGCTGGCTAGGTAACGCGGGCCCAACTCCCAGAAAGCCAGAAAGAGCAGGATTGCCGCCGATTTCCATAGCCAGGAACGGGCAGCGGTGACGGCTTGGCGCCAAGGTCGTGCCGCCGTCGTCCGCGGCTTTTCGGGGAGGCGAGCGGGTGCGACCTCGGTGCGCTGAGTTGTCGGCGGTGTCGGCGTTGCTTGCGTCAGTAGGGCACTCATCAGGCGACGCTCCTTTGCTGGGTAGGTACTTCATCCGGGGCAGTGCCATCGGGGAGGACTTTGCGGTGGCCGGCGTTCTGGGCGGCCTGAACCTCGTCGTGAAGAAGAGACCAGACCTTGTGCCGGTGCTCGATGAAGGTTGTGGTGGAATGGATGTCTTCCTGTTCTGACCGGTCGCCCAAATCAATGTCAACGACCGCCTTGAGCCGGCCGGGCCTGGCGCTTAGGACGGCGACGCGTTGGCCCAGATAGACGGCCTCATCGATCCCGTGGGTGATGAAGATGATGGTCTTACCGGTCTCCCGCCAGATCCGCAGCAGCTCATCCTGAAGCTGTTCGCGAGTCTGGGCATCCAGTGCCGCGAAGGGTTCGTCCATCAAGAGAATGTCCGGCTCGTAGGCGAGACTTCGGGCGATCGCGACGCGCTGTTTCATGCCGCCGGAAAGCTCATGCGGGTATCGCTCCGCGAAGCCTGTCAGGCCCACCAGTTCAAGGTACTCGTTGGCCTTGGCAGCACGCTGGCGGCGGTTTAGTCCGGTGCCTTCCAAACCAATGGAGACATTCGTTGCCGCCGTTCGCCAGGGGAACAAGGCGTATTGCTGGAAGACCACGGCTCGGTCCTGACCGGGCCCAGTGACCTCCTTGCCGTCCACAAGGACCTGGCCGGAGACCGGGCGGGTCAAACCCGCCAGCAGGTCAAGCAGAGTGGTTTTGCCGGAGCCGCTGGGGCCAACAATCGTCAAGAATTCTCCGGCCCGGACATCGAGGTTGAAGTCGTCGAGGACCACCAGAGAGCTGGTGCCGGGTGGCAGCCGGCCCGTGGTGGGGCCGCTTTTCGTGGCACGGACGGTAAAAGACTGTTGAACGTGACGGAGGCTGATCTTCGCGGTCATGGTTATCCCTTCGAAACCGGTGTTGAAGCAGTAGCAGTGGCGGCGCCCGCTAGGTCATTGAAATCGTTGGTGTAGTACTTGCTCGGCTGGAGTTCCCCGCTGATGAGACCGGCGTCCTTGAGATAGCCGGCCCAAAGCGTGAAGTGCTTGTCTTCGATAACTCCGGCGTTGGGAACGCCCACGCTCTTCCAGTACTGCAGGGCATCGGTGCTTTCGCTGCGGCCTCGGGCCTGAATGATCTTGGTGAATCGGGCTATGACGTCCGCACGTGGGGTGGTGGTTTCCCACTCGATGGCCTTGGCCACACCGGTTGTGAAGGTTCGTACCGTGGGGGGGTTCTCCTTGATGAAGTCATCGCGGAAGACGTATTGCCCGCCTGGAAATGAACCGAAGAATTCCACATCGGTAAAGAGAGCACGGAGGCCGCCGGTGGCCAGGGCCTTGTCTTGGAGCACGGAGCCAAGCGATCCGGCGTCGATCTGGCCCCTGCGGATAGCCTGCTCGGTGTCATTGGGAGGCAACACCACCAACTGCACCTGTTTGATCTGGGCCTCGCTGAGTCCGTTGTTGGCGAGGTAGGTGCGGATGACAGCTTCTGATTGCCCGCCGAGGGTGTTGACGCCGATCTTTTTGCCGATCAGGTCCTTGGCCGTTCGGATGGGGCTGTCCTTGAGGACGTAAAATCCAGTGAATGTTTTGTCATCTGAGCCGTAGTAGTTCACAACACCGGTGATCTGGGCGCCGGCATCGGCGAGCTTGACCACGGCTCCGGTGAAGGCGCCACCAAAGTCAGTCTGATTGGTGGCTGCCGACTGGATGTCCTGCGGGCCGCTGATGGTGTTGCCCACCCATTCCAGAGTGAGGCCGTCAAGGTAGCCCAGATCCGCGGCGAGTTCGGGAAGGGTGACCGAATTTGCGGATCCTTGGTACTTCAAGGTGGTGACCTCGGTGCTGCCACCACTGGCCGTTGCGGGGCCGCCGCAGGCAGAGACAGTCATCGAAAGGATGATGGCGGTCGCTGCGGTGGCCAGTGGGAGGAAGCGTTTCATGGTGTCCAGTCCTGTAGTTGGTCCTGCACCTCGTTCAAGGTTTCAGCTTTCGCTGGTTGCAGGGGATTTTCGGTGGTGTGAACGATGTAAACGGACTTCTTGGACGGGTGCAATCATCTTCGACGCCGAGGGACACTGCGGGAAATGTGGGGCAATGAAGGGCTGCACGGTGTCATATTTCGCTTGTGACGCCTGATTTCCTGCCGTGACAAAAAGTCTTGACGGAGACGCCGTCCGGGGCACTAATACGCCCTCTAATCGAAGACTCCTTGACTTGGTGCTGGCAGCGGCGTCCAATGAAGGCATCGTGTTCTACTGGGTAACGCGTCGGTGTCAGGAGCCGGTCATGAGTTCAGTTCTCGCATGGTTTACAGGCATCCTTCCGGCAGCGCCGACGGATCCAGCGGAGCTTGCCCAGCGAACTCGGCTGACATACTGGCGCACAGGGACATTGGCGGTCTTGGCGGTGACGCTGTGGATTGCCATGGCCGAGGTGGACAGGCTGATCGCCGACTCCGCCACGGCCACCGGGAGGAGCGCCTCGGCCAGCTCGTTGCAGGCCCTGGATCCCCGGCTGGGTCAGGAAAACTGGGGTCTTTGGCTGAGCCTGCCGGAGGACATCCGGCAACAAGTCTGCGGACTCTTGGTTATCTATTCCGCGCTGGATGCCGTTTTTGCCATCTTGTACATCACGCTGCTGTACAGCTTCTTTTCCTCCAAGTTCATGGCAAGGCTGGCAGTTGGAGCCGTGGCCGCCGGTGAGTTAGCGGAGCTGATCTTGCAAGGGCAAGGCATCCGCCAACTGCGGCTAGGCACACTGCCAGATTTTCTGGGCTCCGCACTCATTGCTTCCGGCGTGAAATGGGTGGGCCTGGCTGCGCTGCTGTTGTTCGTGTTTATTTATCCAAGTTTCCGAACTTCGGCGGGGAGCTGTTTGCGGCGGGCCTGGCGAGCCTTGTTCTTTCACCGATTCTCCGTTGCCATGATTGTGGTGATTGGGGCCCTGGCCCTGGTGCCCATCCCGGGGGTGAACGATCAGATGCCTGATACTCAAAGGGCATGGGTTGATGCGGGATCGAACAAATTTGTCGTCACCAGTTGTGCAGCGCTCTTAGTTTCAGGAGGGTTGTTTTATCTGGGGCGGCGCCGCAGCGAGTTGGCGTGGTCGCTGTATTTTGGGGTGCCGGATCCGCCCAACGAGCCACCTAAGTACTGGATGTGGGCGTTGCCACCTGCGCTGCTGGGGATAGCCAGCATTATTGTTGCCATGACAACGGGGCTTGTGGTCCCTCTGGGGCGGCAAACGGCGGTGGCCGGGGGTATCCCGTTGGCTGTATCAACGGTGAGTATTCTTCTTGTCCTTTTTTCCGGGCCCGGGGTGCCAATCACGCCACGGCCACCCAACCCACAGCGGGCCATGGATGCCTGGCGGTGTGGTGATGTGCTGGCGATCGTGCTCTTGGCAGTTTCCGGCATGGCGCTTGTCAGAGCATTCGCAGCTCCGCTGGCCTTGGGTCTGGTCGGTGCCGTGGGCTTCGATGCGTCCTTGTGGGCCAGCTTCCGCTACTTCGTGGTGGGCATGCTGATCGTGGCCTTGGCTTTCCCTGTGGGCGCGTTTCTGGTGAGGTGCCTCTGGGGCGGAATTCTTGACCCCCGCGTGATCGCCGGAACCACGACGAAAAAGGTCACCGTGATCGTGGCCCTTGTTTTTATGGGGGCGGGGTTTGCCTTTGCCATGAACCCCGTGGCCATGAGCAAATTTGCGGGAGTTCCAGGAACGGCGCTTCTGACCATGGGTGCGTGGGTCATGGTGATCGGGCTGAGCGTCGTGGCTCTGCAGCGTCAGGTGCCGCTGCAGTTGTTTAAGCGCATAGGGCTGCGGGCAAATCCTGTCATCAGCTTGCTTGCAGTGGTGCTTGCTGTGGGGTCCCTGAACGGTGGAAATCCGGTACTGCACCATGTGAGAGAAAAGGCTGCTTCCGCCGCGATCGAGGCAGGATTAGCGGATCGACCGAGCCTGGCGGAGGCCTTTGACTCATGGCTGACGCGAGATGCCAATTGCGGCATAGATGTCACCTCAGTGGAGGGTGTCAAGGGTGCGCATCAGGTCCGGCCAATGATCCTCGTTGCCGCGGAGGGTGGCGGAATTCGCGCGGCCAGTTGGACGGCGCGGGCGTTTGAGAAGTTATCCAGCGCAGGTTCCTGCGGGAGTGATTCGGTGTTCGTGTCCTCGGGTGTTAGCGGTGGCTCGCTTGGCCTGACACTGAGTCGGCTCTACGGAGAGCACGCCGTGCCAATGATGGAAAAACTGGCCCAGCCAGATCCCTTGGGTGCTGCCGTTGCCGGTGCTATGGTGGGCGACATTGTTGCCTCCGGCACCGGGCTCATGATCCCCACACGGTTCAAAGACCCGGTCACTGGCGTTGAAAACGTTGCCTGGAATGATAGGGCCGGGCTGGTGGAATCTGTATGGGAGGAGTCTGCGGGCAAATTGGCGCAGCCATTCGATCCCACGGTTTCTGGACCCACCGGGGCTCTTGTGCTCAATTCAACAGACACGGGAACCGGCTGCAGGGTCGTCATCAGCCAGATTGACCTGCCCAGTGCGAGGGATACTCAAACCACGGGCTCGGCAAATGGGTTGTCCTGTGTTTCCGGGCAGGGTTTCCCTTTGTCCGTGGATCTTTACGACCAACAGGTGCAATGTCCTCTCGAGCTCCGTTGGTCCACGGCCACACTGCTCTCGGGCCGGTTCCCCATTATCTCCCCAGCTGGCAGGGCGCCAGCGGTGACGGCAAGCCCGGGTGAGGGGCCCCAATGCCGCATGCAGCAAGGATTCCAGCTCATCGATGGTGGGTATTCGGAAGGGTCGGCGTTGGGGACCATCAGTGATCTCTGGCCCAGCCTTCAAGCGGAGATCATTGACCACAACGCCTGCGTTCTGGCAGTAGCCGTAAGACCGGCAGGCCAGGGCGGAACTGCTAAGGATCCCTGTGCGGGGGTGGATGCGGCCGCGGATTTAGTAGTTCCCATCTTCTTGTTCCTGCAAAACTCCCCGGGTGCAGATATTGTTGGCCAGCCGCCGCAGGCGGCGGGTGAATTGGCAGTCCCCCTAGCTGGCCTCAAGGCGGCCAAACTACAGAGCGGCTCTGCGGCCTGGATCCAGCGGCTCGAAGCGGGTGCTGTTGCCTGCCCCTCGACCTCGGCAAGCAATGAGTGTGTGAACGCCACGGCCGGCGTCCGGGCAGCGCTGGGGGACCGGTCCGTCGTGGTGGTTGCCACCAACAGCGTGCCAGCCTTGGCGGCGCCTCTCGGATGGTCGTTGTCGAATATGAGCCAGCGCCAGCTTGCAGAAGCCATGGATCAGGAAGCGCTCGTGACCGGCGATGACACTGGAATGCAATCTTTCGCCAAGCTGTTGGTGTATCTGCGGGGTTAGCGAATGTGGCGTAATTCGCCAGTAAAAGTTTCGTCACTTTGTGGCAGACCACAAGGAATCCGGTGGCCCCGCCGTATACGGTAGAGGTATGTCTAGCACCGTTGGCAATGAAGCCGCTTCCACACCTGTCCGCACTCGTAACATCCCCGCAGAGATTGCCCGCTCCTGGCTTCTAGTACCGGCAACTCGTCCCGAGATCTTCGACGAGGCAGCCGGCTCCCGCGCCGACGCCATTGTGCTGGACATCGAAGATGCCGTTGATCCCAAGATGAAGGATGCGGCCCGTGCCGACGTCATCGACTGGCTGCGTAACGGCGGCCAAGCATGGGTTCGCATCAACGATGTCCACTCCAAGTTCTGGGCCGACGACGTTGCCAATCTGCGCAACGTCCCCGGATTGCTCGGCGTCATGCTCGCCAAGACCGAACAGGCCGAGCAGGTCAAGGAAACGTACCACCGCCTCGACGGCAAGACTCGCGTGCTGGCACTGGTTGAGTCCGCCCTCGGCATCGAAGAAGCCAACAACATCGCCCGCGCCGAAGGGGCCTTCCGCCTCGCTTTCGGCTCCGGCGACTTCCGCCGCGACACCGGAATGGCCGCGGACCGCGAAGCCATGGCCTACCCCCGCGCCAAGCTCGTCGTCGCGAGCCGCGTCGGCAACCTGCCCGGCCCCATCGATGGCCCCACAGTGGGTACCAACCACCCGATCCTGCGTGAACAATCGGCCATCACCGTCTCCATGGGCATGACCGGCAAGCTATGCCTGGCCGTCGATCAGACCACCATCATCAACGAAGTCATCAGCCCCACCCCCAGCGACGTCGCCTGGGCCACGGACTTCATGAACGACTTCAACGCCCGTGGCGGCGTCATCCGCGACGGCTCCGACCTGCCGCGCCTGGGCCGCGCCGAGAAGATCATGAAACTGGCCGTGGCCTACGGCGTTCAGCCCGCACTCTAGCCGTCGTGGCGCAGTTGGGTGGGCTGGTCCGCGGCGTGACGTGGACCCCTGAGGGGCCGGCGCTGTCCCTCACCACGGACGACGGCGATGCGCGGCTGCCTCTTGTGCCCGGGCAGTGGCTGAGGTTTGAGGTGCTTTCGGGTGATGGAGTACCGGCCAGATACTGTCTGGGCTTCTCCCGGGTCGAGGAGTCGGGTCAGCCGCAACACTTCCCGTGCCCTTCGGGTCAGGGTGCCGAGCGCGGCTTCCAGTGCGGCGCCTGCTTTGCCAAGGACCAGATGCGGCTCATGCATGACTTCCATCGCAGCGGTCAGGGCTCACCGGGCCTGAAGGCGTACTTGTCGACGCAGCACTGGCTGTACATTGCCACGTTTGCGGACGGCACCACAAAGGTGGGCACAGCGTCTGAACGGAGTAAGTGGAGCCGCCTTGCCGAGCAAGGCGCGCTCGTTGCCCGTTACGTGGCCAGGGCCCAGGACGGCTCGGTGGTGCGGCACTTGGAAGACGCCGTTTCCACCAATCTACCGCCCACCCAGTTTGTGCGTGGTGCCGCAAAGTTCGCAGCACTCCTGCATCCTCGGCCACCGCTTCACGTGGAGCAGACGAACAAGGCGATGGCCGACGTCGTACGTGGTTTCGTGGCGAACCTGCCGCTAGAAGGGTTCGAGACCGCCGACGAACAGTGGCTCAGAAGCAGCTTCTCCGATGCCGTGGCGACGCCAGGGCGGCGGACAGCCTACCCGCAGCCGCTGGATTCGGGGACGCACGGCCTCAGGCTGAACTCTCTTCTCGGCCCCACAGCCTTGGCTGAATTGGATGGAACGGACGGGGCGTTCCTCGTGGATTTAGGCGCACTCAAAGGGCACAAAATTCGTCTGGGTGAGTACCAAACCGAGGTTCCGGCGCTGCAGGAATCCCTCTTCTGATCCCCAGTCGCTCCCACTGCTCGCAAGCTCGCAGCGGGGCCCTCGCGGCCGTGGGCCCATTCGGGCCCCTCGGCCGGTAGCGTCTCCCTGCCTCCCAAATCTCACTCCGTTCGACTTGGGCCCCTCGGTCGGTAGCGTCTCCCTGCCTCCCAAATCTCACTCCGTTCGACTTGGGCCCCTCGGTCGGTAGCGTCTCCCTGCCTCCCAAATCTCACTCCGTTCGACTTGGGCCCCTCGGTCGGTAGCGTCTCCCTGCCTCCAAAATCTCACTCCGTTCGACTTGGGCCCCTCGGCCGGTAGACTTAGCCCTGTGCTAAACGACTTCTGGGAAACCGCTCCGCCGGCCTACAAATACACTGTTTTTGCGGGCATGGGGCTGACCTTCATCGGCATCATCATTATTGTGATCGGTGCTGTGACAACCACGCCGTCCATGACCTTCATCGCCCTGCCGATCATCGGCGTCGGACTTCTGGCCCACATGGTCTCCATGGGCTTGCGCGGACGCAACATCCGCAAAGAACTCAAGGCTGCGGAAAAGCGCGAAGCCGCTCGCAAAGCCGGAAACCAATAACCTACTGACGCTGACACGGACGCAGTCACGTTAAAAGACGGAGCTTGCGGGAAAAGATGGCCGTCTAAGCCCATCCGAACCCGCAAGCTCCGTCTTTTTCGATCGATGGCCGGCAGGCCTGCCTAGTGGTCCACAGGTTCCGGTGCGGTGACAGCGCTGCGGAGTGTCCACATGCACATCAGCGCCGCTGCAAGCATGACGACTACGCTCACCATGGCGACGGTTCCTGAGCCGGAATCGAAGGCGTGCTTGGCCGATTCCAGAAGCGCGTTGCCTTGGCTGGCGGGCAGCGCGCCTGCCACATCAATGGCCCCGCCCAGTGTTTGCGACGCCGTCTCGTGATCAGTAGCCGAGACGCCCTGCGGAATCACCACATTCATCCTGTAGGAAGCGGCCAGGATACTGCCCAGGACGGCGGTTCCTAGAACCGATCCCACCTCGTAGGCCGTCTCTGAGATGGCAGAGGCCGCTCCGGCTTTAGCGGGAGGGGCTGCCGAGAGGATGAGGTCGTTGGAGATGGTCTCGGCGGTGCCCACACCTGCGCCGAGCACGGCGAAGGCAATGATGATGCCTAGAACTGATCCGTCGGTGTTCAGCCACACGATTAAGAAGGCCGTGGCGTTGAGCAGCAGACCGCCCACCACCAGCCAGGACGGCCGGAAGTGGTTCGCGAGATTTGCCGCCAGCAGACCAAAGACAACGGTGATGGCCAGGCCCGGAACCAGCACATAAGCAGCATGCGTGGGGAGAGGCCCACCACCAGTTGCAGGTGCTGGGTGATGAAGTACAGGAATCCCACCAGAGCAAAGATGCTCAGCAAGTTTGCGCTCACGCTGCCGCTGAACACCGGGTTCTTGAACAGGGAAACATCCATCATGGGATTCTCTCGGCGCATCTGCCGGCGCACAAACACCACACCGAGGGTCAAACCAACAACAATGAAGCCAAGGTTCAAGTAGGTCACGCCGGACTCGGCGATCGCCTTGATGCCGAAAATGGCCGGGACCATGGCGCCGAAGGACAACAGGATGCTCCACACATCGATCTTGCCCGGGTTGGGATCCTTGGATTCGGGGACAAAGATTGGGGCCAGAATCAGGAACGGGATCAGGACCGGAACTGCCATCAGGAAGACGGCGCCCCACCAGAAATGTTCCAAGATAAAGCCACCCACAATGGGGCCCAAGGCGGCGCCGCCGGAGAATCCCGCTGCCCAAACGGCAATGGCTGTTCTCCGCTGGGCCGGGTGCAAAAACAAATTGCGGATCAGCGACAGCGTGGAGGGCATGAGCATGGCGCCGAACAGGCCGAGCAGGGCGCGGTAGCCAATGAGGGCTGTGGCGTTGGGGGCAAAGGCCGCAAAAATGGAGACCGCGGCGAAGCCGATGCTACCGATCAGGAGCATCTTGCGGCGGCCAAATCTGTCAGCCATGCTACCCATGGGCACCAACAGGCCCGCCAGGACCAGCGGGTAGACGTCAATGATCCAGAGCAGCTCGGACGCCGACGGTGTCAGTGCCAGGGAGATGGAGGGGATCGCAAAGCTCAAGACCGTGTTGTCCACCGAGACCAGCAAAACGGGCAGCATCAACACAACCAAGGCAATCCAGGTGCGGAGTCCTGCGCGTTGAGGGGTGTGAGTCGATGTGCTGAAGGTTGAAATTGACGCCATATCAAAATTCTATACCGTCCAGCCGGTACAGTAAACCGTCTGGACGGTGCACTACATCACCTCGTAGTGTGGAGCTATGACTACACAGACCTCCACGCGTGAGCGGATCCTTGGCGCCTATGAGGATCTACTTATTGTTGACGGCCCCCGCATGGCCACCCTAGATGCCGTTGCCGCCGCCGCCGGCGTCTCCAAAGGCGGCTTGCTGTATCACTTCAAGAGCAAGGAAGCTCTGACCGAAGCTTTGCTGGTGAAGTTGCGTGCGTATGCCGAACTGGACTTCGCGGCCATGGCCCAGGACCCTGCCGGATGCGCCAGCTACTACGTGCGGACAAGTGTTTTTGGCGACTCGCCCTTTGACCGTGCCATTGTGGCCGCCCACCGCCTGATTCAAAGCGATGAAGACGTGGTTCGGCTCGTCTTCTCAGAAATTCATTCCCGATGGTTTGACCTGATTCTGAGCGATATTGCCGATCCCGCAGTGGCACGGGCCGTCATGCTCCTGGGTGACGGGTTGTACTTCAACGCAACAATTTTTGGCTTCCAAACGGGGGGCGCAAGCTCCGCGAATCCGCAAGAGCAGGTTGACGTCGCTTCGCTCCTGGAGGTCGTCGCCAAAATGAAGTCCAACGCGCGGTCCTAGGGTGCGTCACCCGGCATGTGCCCTATAGGCTTAAGCCTATGACCATCAACCCAGAGCTGCAGGGGCGCAGCTACGCATTAGGTGAACCGTACAGTGTTGGCAGGGAGTCCATTCGTGACTTCGCCAGGGCCGTCAAAGCCACTCATGCAGCCCATTTTGACGTTTCCGCAGCTCAGGCTTTGGGCCATGCCGATCTTGTTGCACCGCCAACCTACGCCATCATCGTGGCGCAGCGTGCCGATGCCCTGCTGATCAATGACTCCGATTCCGGAATTGATTTCTCCCGTGTGGTGCACGCGGAACAGCGCTTTACCCACCACCGTCCCATCGTGGCCGGCGACGAGCTGCTTGCCGCGCTGCACGTGGACACCGTCCGCGCCATGGGTGGCGGGGCTATGATCACCACTCGCGCAGAAATTTCAACGGTCGACGGCGTTGCTATCGCCACCACAGTGTCCGCCATCCTGGTGCGCGGAGAGGGACAGTAATGACTGAGCAAAAAGTTGATATGGCAGATTTGGCCGTCGGCGCCGAGATCGGCTCACGCACCCTGGAGATTTCCCGTGCCGATCTGGTCAAGTACGCCGGTGCCTCGGGCGACTTCAACCCGATCCACTGGAACGAACGCTTCGCCCGCGAGGTTGATCTCCCCGGCGTCATTGCCCACGGCATGTTCACCATGGGTGCGGCAGTGCAGCTGGTGACTGACTGGATCGGTGACCCGGGCGCCGTCGTATCTTATGGAACTCGCTTCACTAAGCCCGTTCCTGTGGCTGATCTCGATGGCGCACCGGGTGCCGTTGTGGAAGTTGTGGGAGTGGTTGGTGCGCTGGATGCCGAAGCCGGCACCGCACGTGTTGACTTGACGGTAACGCTGGACGGCCAAAAGGTGCTGATGAAGGCGCAAGCCACCGTTCGCGTGGCGTGAGTCAGGTTTCCGCCTGGCGAAACGGTGTTGTCACCGCCTACGCTGGTTCCGGCTTGGTCTTTGCCACCTGGGTCTCACGCATTCCCGCCATTCGCGATGACCTGGGGCTGACACCTGGGGAAATAGGACTCATGCTCTTATGCATGTCCCTGGGCTCCTTTGTCTCAGTGGCGGCGTCGGGTCTGGTGGTGCTGCGCCTTGGCTCCAAAATGACCACTCGGGTGAGCATTGTCATCCAAACCATCGGTGTCCTGATCGTAGGCCTTGGTGCCACCGTATTCGCGGATCCACTGGTGGTGGGTGCCGGGCTGGTGCTGGTGGGACTCGGCACGGGTAGCTGGAACACTTCCTCAAATATTGAGGGTGCCGCGGTGGAACGCGCCCTGGGCCGGCACATCATGCCGCGCCTGCACGGCGCCTTCAGTATCGGCACCGTGGTGGGCGCCGGGATGGGGGCCCTCGCCGCCTCCGTACATGTTCCGGTGGCGATCCATCTGTCCCTCGTGGCGGTTGCCGTCTGCATTGCCGTGCTGATCGGCGCCGGCCACTACCAGGCCGACAAGCTGGACTCCTCCGGCGTCCTGGTTGACCTCGGTGATTCCAGCGCAGTTCCGGGCACTGGTCCCATTCCGATCATCAGCGCCGGCACCGCCGGAAGTCTTAGCACGGACAAGGCTGCTGCTGATAAGAAGGCCGGGAAGGCTAAAATCGCCGCAGCCTGGCGTGATCCTCGCACGCTCCTGCTCGGCGCCCTGGTGCTGGGCCTTGGTCTAGCTGAGGGTGCTGCGGGCGACTGGGTGGCACTTGCCATGGTTGACGGCTATGGCTCAACCGCCGCGATCGGCGCCGTGGGCTATGGCATCTTCGTCTCAGCCATGACCATTGGCCGCTTTGCTGGAACCGTGGTGCTGGACAAGTTTGGCCGCGTCAGCGTCTTGCGGGTTGGTGCCGCACTGGCCGTCATTGGGTTGGGTCTGTTTGTCTTTGCGCCAACCGTAGAGATCGCCTTGGCGGCACTGGTGTTCTGGGGACTTGGTTCCGCGCTCGGTTTCCCGGTGGCGATGTCTGCTGCCTCCGACGATCCCGAGCACGCCGCCGCCCGCGTCTCGGTGGTCTCCACTCTCGGCTACGGCGCTTTCCTAGGCGGACCGCCGTTGTTGGGGCTGCTGGCAGAGCATGTTGGGGTGCTGCATTCGTTGTTGGCGGTGCTGGCCATGTTGGTCATTGCCTTCTTCCTGACACCTGTGGTGCGCAAGCCGGCATATCTGGACATGAACGAGCCAGCTCTCAAGCGATAGTCTGGACTGGTGAATGAGCAAAAGCTTCTAAGTTCCCTGACCACCCTTAATGTGGGAGGCCCAGCTCGCAATTATGTTGAGGCCACCACGGAGGCGGAGATCATTGCCGCCGTGCGGGCCGCGGATGAGTCAGGGGCCCCCTTGTTGATCATTGGCGGCGGGTCCAACCTGCTGGTCTCGGATGACGGGTTCGCTGGCACGGTTCTGAAGATTGCCAGCCAGGGATACGCGGCGAACTCAGAAGATTCCTGCGGTGGCGCCTCTGTGGTTGTCCAGGCCGGTCACAACTGGGACGATTTTGTTCACCAAACGGTGCTGCACGCCTGGAGCGGTTTGGAAGCGCTATCCGGAATTCCCGGCAGTGCAGGGGCAACGCCGGTGCAAAATGTGGGCGCCTACGGCTGCGAGGTGGCGCAGACCATTGCCGCCGTACGCACGTGGGACAGGGAGAAAAACGCCGTCCACACATTCACCAATCATGAGCTCAACTTCGGCTACCGCGACTCACTGTTGAAGGCCGCCACCGTCAACGGGTCCCCGCGCTACGTGGTCCTGACTGTGGAATTTCAGCTACTTCTTGGCCGTATGAGTGCACCCGTGAAGTACGCAGAGCTGGCACGCCGCCTCGAGGTAGAGGTCGGCAAGCGCGCCAATTCGCTGGAACTGCGCCGCACCGTGCTGGCCCTGCGCGCATCCAAGGGCATGGTCCTTGACCCGGCCGACCGCGACACCTTCTCCACCGGTTCCTTCTTCACCAACCCCATCGTTTCCGCTGAGACTGCCGCCACCCTACCCGCCGACGCACCGCGCTGGCCCGTAGACGAACTGGTCAAACTCAGCGCCGCCTGGCTCATTGAGCATGCAGGGTTCTCCAAGGGCTTCGGACTGGCCGGTGAGCTTTCCGCAGCGGCCGCTGGTGGCGCAGTTGGGAAGTACGACGCCGGGACCCCGCCACGCGCTTCTCTCTCCACAAAGCACACCCTCGCCATCACGAACCGTGGCGGGGCCAGCGCCCAGGACATCCTGGCGGTTGCGCGCTCGGTGCGGGACGGCGTCCTGCGTGAATTCGGCATCACGCTAGTCCCCGAACCTGTTCTTGTGGGCTGCACGCTGTAGCCACCTGCTCCCCACCTGCTCCGCAGCCTCGTCCCTCGTCCGGGGCCCCTCGCAGGCGTGGGCCCATCCACCGCTCCGCAGCCTCGTCCCTCGGCCGGGGCCCCTCGCAGGCGTGGGCCCATCCGAGGCTCCCGATTTCGAGCCCATGCCGCCGCTACTGGTGATTGCCGCCCTTGGAACGGCGGCAATCACCAGTAGCGGCGGCATTTTTGGTGGGGCGCTGAGGGGTGCGGCTCTGAAGTTCGAAGTCGGCTTATCCACAGGTGCGAAATTGCCCCTTTTGAGTTGGCGTTTGGGGTGCAAGGCTTGGCACATGAATAATCCGCGACTGATTTTGCCCGCTGACTTGCGGCTTATTGGACAAGATCCAACGGTGCTGGTCAGACGCTGCAACAAGGGTGAGCTGGTGCGTGTCAGGCGCGGGGCCTACACAAAATCCACAGATTGGAACGAACTGGGTCTCCTGTCCCGATACGGACTACAAGCTGCGGCCTTTCAAGCGTTGACACCGCGCCAGCCGGTATTCACCCATGCATCCGCAGCGCTGCTGTGGGGGTTGTGGATTGTGGGAGTGCCGAGAAGGCTTCACGTTGTCACTGACGTGGTGACAAGCGGGCGCAGTAAGAATGGCGTGATCCGGCATGTTGGATCGTTGGAGCAGAACACGGTGCGCTGCGGGCCGTTTCTGCTGACCAACAAGGCCGTGACAACCATGGCGCTGATCAAGGAGCTCTCGTTTCCATATGCCGTTGCTGTCTGCGATTCGGCGCTCCGCAACCCCGACGACAGGCAGGCCGTCAATCAATTTGCGGTGGCAGATACTGTACGCACAGCTCATCAGCCATTGTGGGTGACGGATGGCCCGCAGGGTCCGGCTGTGCCGGTGGGGGATCTCCTGAACGCCGCAGAGCATCTTGCCAGCAGGGCGGCACGGGAGAGAACACTCGCCGTCATCAACTTCGCTTCTGCATTGTCAGGCTCTGCCGGGGAATCCATCAGCCGTGCGAAAATGCACCAACTGGGATTTCCGGCACCAGTGTTGCAGAAGCAGTACACCTTGCGGGACGGCAGCGATGCTTCGGTTGATTTCTGGTTCAAGGAACAGAACCTGGCCGGAGAGTTTGATGGCAAGACCAAGTACCTGCGCGCCGATTGGGGCGGTGGCTCCATGGAAGAGCGGTTGTGGAAGGAGAAACGCCGCGAGGACGACATCCGTGGCCAGGGCGTTGGGTTTGTGCGCTGGACGTGGCACGAACTGCGAAACCGGGAGCAGTTTGCAGCGCTGCTTCGCAGGGCGGGCCTGCCACAGGATGGCAGCTAATCAGGGGTTGATCCCGGCCGGTTCGGGCCCATGCCGCCGCTACTGGTGATTGCCGCCGTTCCAAGGGCGGCAATCACCAGTATCGGCGGCATTTTTGTCTCGGAGGCACTGCACCCCTACCCGGGTAGGGGGTTAAGACGGCTCCCGGGTGTGATGTGCGCCGCCACGGATATTCGTAGTGTTAATGGAAAGATTCAGATTTTTCTATTACCTGGTGCTTCCTTCGCAGGCGGGCCAAGACGAGGAGCCTCATGTCGTCGGCAACACTTGATACCCCGGATGTACTGGACGAAGAAGCAGTGCTGACCAAGCCTGCCCGGAAGCGTCCTGCCCGAGATCGGCACGTCACTGATTTCATTGCGTTGACCGAGCAGGTCCGCGCCGCTGGCTACATGGAACGCGACATCAAGTGGTATGTGTTGCGCATCATTCGTCAGAGCATCGGCTACCTGGCCGTCTTTGCACTCTTCCTGACGCTGGGCCAGAGCTGGTGGCAGATGGTCACGGCGGTGCTGTTTGCCTTCATGTGCACTCAGACTGCGTTTATCTCGCACGACGCCGCACACCGCCAGGTGTTCGCCTCGGCGAAGAAGAACGCGTGGCTGGCCCGTATTTCCGGAAACTTGTTTGTGGGCCTGAGCTACGGCTGGTGGATGAACAAGCACGGCAAGCACCACCTGAACCCAAACAAGATCGGCGTGGATGGTGACATCGATCCCGGCGCGCTCGTGTTTGACCCCGAGAATGCTGCCAAGCGAACAGGCTTTGCCAAATGGTTTGCCCGCCGCCAGGGTGCCTTCTTCTTCCCGCTGCTGACTCTGGCTGCATTGGACCTGCACATTGCCGCCGTGAAGCGCGTGCTGGACCGCAAGCAGATTGTGCCGGAACGTGGGGCTGAGATTGCCTTGCTGGTTGTCCGTTTGGTCTTGCTCCCCGCCTTCACTGTCTGGTTCCTGGGTTGGGGCATTGGCCTGGCCTTCGTGGCCGTGCAGATCATGGGCCTCGGCCTGTACATGGGTTGCGCCTTCGCCCCGAACCACAAGGGCATGCCGCTGGTTCCCAAGGACGTCAAGATTGACTTCATGCGTCGCCAGACCCTCATGAGCCGCAACATCTCCGGCGGCTGGTGGGTTGACGTTGGCATGGGTGGCTTGAACTACCAGATCGAACACCACTTGTTCCCCACCATGTCCTCCAAGAACCTCAAGGCCGTTCAGCCGATGGTCCGCGAATACTGCGCCGAGCGCAACATCACGTACACGGAAACCACGCTGGGACAGTCGTACATGATCGTCATGCGTTACCTGAATAAGGTAGGTCTGGGCCAGCGCGATCCGTTCGAGTGCCCCATCACAGCAAGCATGCGCACCGCCCGCTAACGGCACCCGCTTCGCTTATGCACCGGACTGGTATCCAGTTTGGCGCCAGTGAAGCAGCTGCGCCGGGTTCGGAAGCAGTTTGACGCATACCGTACGGTGTCCGCATAGAGTGAGTGCATGAGCGTCAAACTCACCCCGCCCACACTTGCCAGACTGCGTCTTGCTGCACAAGGAATCCTGCCAACGTCCACAAGTCCCGCACAGGGGCCGGTGGACGTTGTGCGTTCATTGACGGCACTGCAGGGCCAAGACTTCCCGGGCGCTCTGTGGTCCATCGGTCTGCGGAGCCCCGGAAGTACCCGTGCCGACATCGAAGCAGCCTTTAATCGCGGTGAACTGGTGCGTTCGTGGCCCATGCGCGGCACCCTACATGTCACCACGGCCGAGGATCTTGGCTGGATTCAGGCACTCACCCGTGAGCGGATGATCGCCAGTTTGGCCGCCCGTCACCGTGAGCTGGGAATTACGACCCCGGACGTAGAGAAGGCACGCGAGCTCGCCGTTGCGCTCTTGGACAAGTCGGGCGGGGACCAGCCCGTCGGGAGAGTGTCCCGGGAGGCGCTGCTGGCCACCTTTGAGCAGGCCGGGCAGATGACTAAAGCACAACGGGGGATCCATTTGATCTTCATGATGTGCCTACAGGGGACCCTAGTGCAAGGCCCCATGAACAGCCACGCTGGCAAGGGCAACACCCAGTTCTTTGTCCGCAGCGAGACATGGATCAAGAACCCGCGCGTGTTGGATCGAGACCAAGCCTTGGCAGAGCTGGCCCTGCGCTACTTCCGCAGCCACGGACCGGCAACCATCAAGGACTTCCAATGGTGGACCAAGCTGACGCTCAAGGACATCAATAGAGGGATGGCACAGCTGGGGGACCAGCTGGTAACGATCGACTGCAACGGTGTCAGCTATTACCTGGCTCCGGAGACGGCGGCGTTGCTCGGGGCAGGTATAGAAACCCGGGACGGTGCAGAAAAGGCAGGCAGTGCAGAGCCACGGACACTGCCCGGGGCCAGATCAGTGATTCTGCTACCTGGCTTCGACGAATATCTGCTGGGATACACGGACCGTGGGGCCGCACTGGCCCCGCACCACGCGCCGCTGACGGTGCCCGGCAACAACGGGATGTTCAAGGCCACCGTTGTGCTCGGCGGACAAGTGGCTGGCACGTGGCGCAAAGCCCAAGGGGCGGCCGAGAAGCAAAGGCAACTGGCCGGCGTCGTGCTTCCGGAATTTTTTGGGGAGATCAGGCCAGCACAAGCGAAGGCTCTGGAAAAACAAGCCGCACGCTATGCCGCGTACCTAAATACGCGTACTTAAATAACTGACCCGCAGAGTGCGCCAAAGCGTTCCCTGCGGGTCAGTGTGTCGGCGGGTTAGAGCGTGCCGACGGCAATCTTGAGCATGCGGCGCAGCGGCTCGGCGGCGCCCCAGAGGAGCTGATCGCCCACCGTGAAGGCGCTGATGTACTCAGGGCCCATCTCCATCTTGCGGATACGGCCCACGGGAACCTCCAGCGTGCCGGAGGCGGCCACGGGGGTCAGGTCAGCCATGGAGGCTTCCTTGGTGTTGGGAACCACCTTGGCCCACTCGTTGTCGTTGGCCAGCAGGGACTCGATCTCGGCCACTGACAGGTCCTCGCGCAGTTTGAGCGTGAGTGCCTGAGAGTGGGAGCGCATGGCGCCAATGCGCACGCACAGCCCGTCCATAATGATCTTGTTCTCGGCGGTGGTGCCTAGGATCTTGTTGGTTTCAACCCCGGCTTTCCATTCTTCCTTGGACTGGCCGTTGCCCATGTCGGCGTCAATCCAGGGAATCAGTGACCCTGCCAGCGGCACGCCAAACTGGGATGAATCGATGCCTTCGCGCTGGTGGGCCAGGACCTTGCGGTCAATTTCCAGGATGGCCGACGCCGGGTTGTCCAGTTCGCTGGATACCTCGGAGTTGAGCGTGCCGAACTGGTTGAGGAGCTCGCGCATGTGGCGGGCGCCGCCACCGGAGGCGGCCTGGTAGGTCATGGACGTGCCCCACTCGACGAGGCCGTTCTTGAACAGTCCGCCCAGACCCATGAGCATGCAGGAAACGGTGCAGTTGCCGCCCACGTAATCGCGAACGCCGGATGCCAGACCGGCATCGATGACGGCACGGTTGATGGGGTCCAGCACAATGATGGAATCGTTGTTCATGCGCAGCGTGGAGGCCGCGTCCATCCAGAGGCCGTCCCAGCCGCGGTTGCGCAGCTCGGTGTGTACACGGGAGGTGTAGTCCCCGCCTTGGGCGGTGACAATAATGGGAAGTTTGGCCAACGTATCAATATCAAAGGCATCTTCAAGCTTGCCGGTGTCGCCGCCGGTAATCGCCGGGGCATTGCCGCCGGCGTTCGAGGTGGAGAAGAAGACGGGGTTGATATCGCCGAAGTCGCCTTCGTCCTGCATGCGCTGCACCAGGACGGAACCGACCATGCCGCGCCAGCCAACCAGGCCGACGGAAGGAACACTGTTATTGGTCATGCCTCAAGTTTACGGTGGAGGGGCAAACTGGCAGCAAATCCGTGTCATCTGATGAACACGTACGACGGCGTTTCGCACCTTTTGCGGGAAAGCTTCGCCGTGTGTGGGGCACGTTTTGCGGCGGGATCAGCGGGTGTAGTTTCCCGGCCGGGGGTTCTCGGCAAGCATGGGCGTCCCAGACGGGGTGGGCAAACCCCTTTGACGGCGCAGGAGCGTGGCCTTGGCCTCGATGACCAGATAACGGCCAATGACCACAAGTATGAGCAGGGAGAGCCCGAACCCGAACCACAGGCCCCCGTGGACGCTTCCGGGATTCTCCCTGGCGCTGCCCAGCATTGCCAGGACCATAACGGCGTTGATAAACAACAGGGTTACTGTCAGTGCAGCCCAGCCCCAAACCGTTTGAATCACCGGCCCCTGTCCACCGCGCCACACACCGTATTCCTCGGGCAGGTAGCTGACCAGCTCGCCGTTGTTGGCTCGGACGAGGAAACGTTTTTGGCCGCTGGCAACTGCTGCATCGTGCCACGCCATGGCTTGGGCGTCCCGCAGCTCCCGCTGTTCGTGCTTCTCGCGTTTTTCGCGCTGCTTCTGGTGCCAGCGCTGGTCCCGCTCAGCTTTGGATCTCATTGATATCCTCATTCCTGCGAGTGTTCGTCAGTAGTCGATGTTCTTGGCCAGCTCTGGGTTCTCGCGTTCCCATTTCTCGCGGAGACGGGCGGTGCGGAACCCGATCCAGCTCAGGAAGAGCATGAAGGCGGCGGCCCCGAACATGACTGGCCCGCCCACAGGATATTCGCTGGCAACCAAGAACCAGACACCGCAGGCAAGGAACCCTAGTGCAAAGACGATGGGTATGGAGCTTTGGATCCGGATGTTCCTTGGCTTGAGCGGGGTTTGGGTTCCGTTGACGTACATGCCGCGCGTGTAGGCGTGCGGGCCGTATTGGCTCCGCATCCTTTTGCGGTCGCGAATCAGGTTGTTGGGGTGCGGTTCATACGGTTCGGAGGGTTGCTCCGGGGCCATGTGAGACATGGATTCCTCATAGGTAGTAACGAATTCTCAGGGGTGGCATACGGCGTTGCCTGCTGATGAAATCGGGATCACCAGTCTTTGCGGGGCACACCCTTGGCGATGAGCCATTTTTGCCGGCGGTTGGCAATGATGAAGGCCCAGACGCCTGCCGTGGCGGCTCCCAAAAAGAGCAGCCCTGCGTAGAGGGACCCGGGCATGGCGAAGCCAGACAGCGTGGCCGGGTAGATCGGCACGCAGGCAATGACGAACAGGACAACGCCCAGAATACGGATGGCGTTGGGATTCTGCAGCGGTGTTTTTGCATGGAACGTGTAGTCCGACGGGACTCCACCCGGCCCGTATTCGTCCCGGTACTGGTTTACGTTGAACGGACTTGGATCGTAGTTCGGGCCATTCGGCCCCGGTGTTCGGTGGGTCATGACTTGCTTTGCTTCCCTCGAGGTGTTGATCGGATCATTAGTGGCAACCGCGACACCGCTATTCCGGCCGGATCAGCGTAATGCCGCGGGCTTTACGGAGTTTCTCCGCCTTGTGCTCGCGGGCAAAGTACACCCAGCTCCATGGAACAAACATTCCAGCCAGGAGCAGGGGACGGTGTTCTTCAAAGCTTCCTGCGGCCCTGCCTGAACCCAATGGATGATGAACATGACCCAAACGGCACCATTGATGGCTGTCAGTAGCAGCGAGATTGCCAGCAGGCCGCCTGCGCTGTTCACGGGCTTTACTGAACTTCCCACTGAACCCTTGTAAACACCGTATTCTTCAACCGTCAGGCCTTGGCGGAAGGCCTCGCGTTCCACCTCGGACTTGTAGAAGCCTTTTCGCCGTTCCCGGTCGGAGCAGTAGATGGCGTCGCCGGGCTGGGCGGCGTGGGCGCCCTCAGGCTTTGGTGGCTTCCTGCTCACGGCAGCATCTTCTCCAATCAGATCTTTGGGTGGGCTTTCTGGGTATGAAGCACTATTCTGCCGGTGTGGGAAGGCCCCGCTGGCGCCGCAGGCGTGTGGCTTTAGCTTCCTTGACGAGGTTCCAGGTGGAGTAGGCAATCACCAATGTAAAGAAAGCCACGGTGAACCACACAACCATAGGGACATTGTCATATCCCACATTGATGGCTTGGAAGACGAGGACCAAGAAGACCAATTCACCGGCGACCAGGATTCCATGTCCCCAGACGGTATAGATCTTGGGACCAAGACCGGTGCGCCCCACTCCATATTCCTCCGGAAGGTAGCTGACGAGTTCGCCGTTGGAGGCCCGCTTCAGGTAGCGTTTCTGGCCACTGGCGACCGCCTGCTCGTGCCAGGCCTTCGTCTGTTGGTCCTGCAACTGGCGCTGCGCGCCTTGCTCGTTGATGTTCATTGGCTATCTCTTTAGGTTGAAATGCAGCCCTCTGGCGCTGTTGCAGGTTTCACTTGGATGCCAGTTGCGAGGAACCCGCTAGACGCCGTTTGGTGATCGGTCCCGGTTCCACTTGCTCTCAATTGTTTGAGAGGTTGGAGCTGGTAGGCCACGCTCGCGGCGCAAGCGCACCGCTGTTGCTTCTCGGCGGGCGCTGCGGATGAAATACCACGCCGTTGGAACAAAAAGCAGCGGCAGGATCCACAAGGCAACGGGAGGGCTTTCGCTTCTAGCAATGGCGGCGATCGCCACCCCAGCAGGTAATACCAGCCCAATGATCGACATACAAGCGGCAAGAGTCCAATTGCCGCCAACGGATGTGAGGGAATTGCCGTGGGTCATGCGAGCAACCCCGTACTCCTCGGGCAGATAGCTGACCAGTTCGCCGTTGACTGCGCGAACCAGCATACGTTCGGTTTGACCGGCTGCGACTGCTTGCTGATGCCAGAGCGTCGCAGCTGCATCCCTTGCACCTTTGTATGGGTCGTTTGGCACAGTCAGTCTTGCCTGATCTGACGGATCTTTTCCAGGACTTCGGCATCGGAAAGTCCCGAGATCTCAGTGATGTCTTCTGGTCCCGAGGTGTTATATCCGATGGTCCACGAGTTTCCAGCGAGCTTTAGCAACAGTTGAGCCGCTGACGGGTCCTCTAGCCGCTTGATGCTAGCTCCGCCGTCAGGATTGTCCTGAAGATGCTTGCGCATGATCCAGAAGTTCCCTTCCGCTGCGGAGATTCCGGGTTTTTGGGCCATGGCGAACCAGGTTAAGTAGGCGCGGGGTTGTAGGACGATCGCATATTCTGGTGCGTCCACCGTGATCACGTTGTCTACGGAATCGGCTGTCAGCAGGTCGATCTGCATCCGGCGCGTGGCGGTAGAAAGTGCGTGAGTGACAGCTGCAACGGGACCGCTGATGCTCAGCTCACCGCCAGCGCCAACGGTGGCAAATCCTCGAGCTACGAGTGAAGAAGCGCCGGCGAAGAGGATTTTGTCGTCGTGGAGTTCATTTTCAATGCGCAAAGCGGCGGCGCTGCGGGTAGTTGCCTCGCTGGGAGCAAGGTTCAACAAAGCCACAAGTTCTGCGAATCCAAATCCGATGGCGTCAGGAAAGGCTTGCTGTGCAGCGTCGCCTGGGCCAGTGCGTGTCTGTGTCAAAGTCTTATCTCCTTGTTGTTAGAAGCCAAAGAACTTGGCGACGTTTTTTGCGCCATCGGCCACTGCATTGCCTGTTGCCACGGCGGCGTCCGCAACCGATTTGCCAACCGCATTGGCCGCGTCGTGGATAACGGGCACGTTGTCATAGAGGAACAGGGCGCCGCTAGCAATCGCAGCTGCCGGGCCTATTGGTGGTGGGGCTAAACTAGCGAGTCCAAGGCCAGCCTTGACGCCCGAGTAGATTCCATCTCCAGTTTTCCCTTCTGAAAAGTAGTTGAAACTGTCCAGTGCATCCAGCCCGGCACCAAAAACACCTACGCCCTTGCCTGCAACGTTAAAAAACTTGAAGGCCTTGGAACCCTCAGGCATGCTGAATGCCTTGTGCCAATTGCCATCAAACATGTCGGAGGACATATTAGCGAACTGGCTGAATCCATTTCGGGCTCGGAGAGCTTTCCAAGCTTCTTCGCTGAAGAATCCTGCGCGGTTGGCTTTGGTGAGCATTGCAGTCATGTCGAAGACACTGGCGCGCATATTGGGAATCCATTTGGCCGCGCCGTATGCCGTCCATCCATTCCTGAACGGCGAGTCCTCATCCGCCAGCCAATCCGGGCCAAACTTGACGAAGGGTTTCTCGCCGCCGCCGCTAGAACCACCGGGCCCGCTCAAGCTTGAAGCCGAGCTGGCCTGTTCCTGTTCCTGCGCGTTCTTTTTGAGATGCTCGGCCGTCTCATCGAGCATGGCGGCCGTGCGGGAAATGACACCGCGGTGTTGACCGCGCCATTGCGAGGCAAAGCGCTGTGCATCCGGACCCTGCCAATAGCGCGGGAGCTGGTTCACGGCACCGTCGATGATCTTCTGCGCCTGGACAAGCTTTTGCGAGTTACCTGAGAAGTCCCGGGCCAGGGCCCGGAGTTCCTCAAGGTCTGCACCCAGCATTTCAGACATAGTCGCTCCGAAGTGTGAGGGAAGAGGAAGTATTACAAGTCTGCTTAGAGCCTAGTTACAGCACAGCCGTACCGCGATGGGGTGGACTCCCCATCGCCATCTTTGGGTGTCATTACTCGGGTGCTGCGAACTCGGTCTCGCCCTTCGCCCACATGGTGATTCGGTATTCAGTCCCGTTCTTGCCGGTGTGCCAGCCCTCCAAGGGCGATGCCCCTCGGAACGACCATTCCTGGCCCAGCCCCGGAGCTTGCGTATCGCCAGCAACATCTGAGTTGATAACTGTCACCACCGCCACGTTGCAATGCTCCGCAAGCTGCTCAAACACCTGCCCGCCGCCAATGACCCAGACTTCATTGCCGCCGGGGGAGAATTGTGCCTCAACGAGGGCTTCCTCCACCGAGTCAAGCACGACGGCGCCAGCAGCCTCAGGCGTGGAAGCCCACCCTGGTTGCCGGGTCACCACAATGTTGGTGCGCTCCGGAAGCGGCCGGAACTTATCCGGAAACGATTCCCATGTCTTGCGCCCCATGACCACAGGGTGGCCCAAGGTGACGCGCTTGAAGTGAGCCAGATCCTCTGGCAGGTGCCAGGGCATTCCGCCGTCGGCCCCAATCACGCCGGTGTTGGTCTGCGCCCAGATCATGCCCACGATCGGCTGGCTAAAACGGTAGGTGGAAAGGGACTCGCTCATACTGCTATCGGCGCCTTAATCGAGGGGTGGTGCTGGTAATCGACCAGCTCAAAGTCTGCAAAATCGTAATCAAAAATTGAGTCGGGCATACGGTTGATGCGCAGTTTTGGGTACGGGTACGGTTCCCGGGAAAGCTGCTCGGTGACCTGCTGGATGTGATCGTCATAAATATGCACATCTCCGCCGGTCCAGATGAATTCACCCGGTTCCATGTCCAGTTGCTGCGCCATCATCATGGTCAGCAAAGCATAGGAGGCAATGTTGAACGGCACCCCCAGGAAGGTGTCGGCCGAACGCTGGTACAGCTGGCAGCTGAGCTTGCCGCGCCCGTCCTCGGTGGGGGCCACATAAAACTGGAAGAAGGCGTGGCACGGCGGCAACGCCATGTTCTTCAACTCGCCAACATTCCAAGCCGAGACAATGTGGCGCCGGGAATCCGGGTTCTCCTTCAAAGACTCCATGACGGCGGAAATCTGGTCGATGTGCTCGCCGTCCGGGGTGGGCCACGAGCGCCACTGGACGCCATAGACGGGACCCAGCTCGCCGTCGTCGTCCGCCCACTCATTCCAGATCTTGACGCCATTTTCCTGGAGCCAGCGCACATTGGAATCGCCGCGCAGGAACCACAGCAGCTCCATGGCGACCGATTTGAAGTGCACGCGCTTGGTGGTGATCAGCGGGAAACTCTCGCTCAGATCAAAGCGCAGCTGGCGGCCAAAGACACTGCGTGTGCCGGTGCCTGTGCGGTCTGACTTCGCGATGCCGTTGGCCAGCACATCTCGCATCATGTCTTCGTAAGGGGTCAAAATAGTCACGCGAACTCGCATTATGGTTTGTAGGGCTTTTGCGGCAGGGCAAAAAGGTACGAGCACAAGTCTACCTACGGCTTAGAAGCGCGCTGGTTCAGACGTCCCTGCAACAGTGTGATGAGCATCTTGCCGTCCAGCCCGGCCCGTTCGCCTTCTTCAATGAGATGTTCGACGGCGGTCATTACGTTCAGTGCGTTCGTCACCGGAGCCGGTTGGTTTCCTTCCGTTGGCCGGTCCGGAGGGGACACGCCATCGGCCACCACGGTGCCCTGCCGCCGGTTGGTGATGACCGTCCCGGCAGCCTCGAGCTCCTTATAGGCCCGGGCCACCGTGCCGGCGGCGACGCCAAGGTCGGCGGCCAAGGCTCTAACAGTAGGTAGGCGCGTACCGAGCGGCAGTTCGCCGACGGCAACGAGCGAGGAAATCTGAGTCTGAATCTGTTCGTAGGGAGGAGTTCCCGTTTGCAGGTCAATGACAATCTGAGCGTCCATGGCGCTACTTTTTCAGACTCGTGGTGCCAGTGGCTTTCGCTGCTGCGGGCATGAAATCGGCCGGCGTGAATCCCCGTACCGGGTAGAAGCAGAGGGTAGCTGCCACCACAAAGCAGAGCGCGCCGACGATCCCGAACGCAGAATTCGCTGACTCCGTGCCGAAGGTTGGTTCCGTTCCCACGGCCAGGAACGCCGCTCCTAGAAGAGCAAACAGGCCGCCGCCCACCGTTCGGTAGATCCTAAACAATGACCGTCTGCGCAGCGTTCTATCCAGCAACTCCGAAGCATTACTCAATCCTGGGCGCAGCAGGACGACACATGCGGACGCTGCGCCTGCGCACAGGAGCGCCACAGCGCAGACAAGGGGAACCAGGAAGTGCGGCGCGGAATTGCCAAAACCGGGCCAGTCATACATGCCTCCCCTGTTGATGCCGCTAACCATGATGAGCAGGGGAATGAGACCTAGCCCGCCGACGGCAATGGCGAGAATGAGTGTTGTGGGAACGGCAGCTTTGAGCCGGGTACGGGTGGTGCCGGGCGTGGCGTAGTTTTTTCGCAACACGAGCTCCAAGCACAAGTGCGAGAGCAGCACGAATACCAAGGCCAGTGTGAGCGGGCCTAGCCAGCCAAACCACGGCGTAGCCAACCACCCAGCCACGAGGCCAAGGGTGCCAGCGAGGGGTGCCGTGATACCTGCCGCATTGCTTAGTTTGGCCGCGGCGGGGCCGTCTCCTGCGGACGTGGCCGCAGACCTACCGGTATTGAACAAAGCGTTGTATCCGGCGTCGTCCGTGGGCGAATCGAGGAACGGCGGCTTCCAGAGCAGCATGGCGATCAGGACCGCAGCGTTGACGATAGCCAGCCAGTTAACCCATGATGTTGCAGTGGAATCCGGGGCTGGTTGGCTCAGATAGTTTCCGGCAACGGCTGCCAGCCCCGATGCCACGGTGGCAGAGACGCGCAGCAGCCGGTTCATCCCGATGGTTCGCAGGGTGTTGTTTTGCTCCGGAGTCAGATTTTCAAGTGACCTGCGCGAGGCAATGAGTCGCATGACCAAAACGGTACCGACGGTGAGAAGAAGAAATCCAGCACTCAGTGCCGTGGCGAGGACATATCCGGGCGTCCGGCCGTGCTGGGTCTGAATCGATTGGCCGCTTTCGCCGAGGATGACACTGGTAGCGGAGATGAACCCGGGGGCGAAAAAGAGCAATGCAAGAGTAGCTGCTGTCAGGGTGAAGATCCCGGCCACGGTCCAGCCCAGGGCCGGGCTGACGTAGTCGCGGGTACTCCGAAACTCCAGAACGGCCACGCGGCGGGGCGACTTTGGTGCGGGCCAGGTGGATTGACCGATGGCGTGGACCGCGACTACCGCCACCACCGGGCCGAGAATGGCAAGCCAGGGGATTGTCGCCCAGGGTTCTGCCTGCAGTTGGTCGGGATTGTAAATTCCGGCCCGGTTGGCGCCGGTCAGGCCGCTGAACGCCCAAGCAATGACGCCGGTCCACAGGGCGTGCTTGCGGATGTGTTCAATGGATTTTGATGCAGCTTTGCTCCACACGAACATGCGCAGGGCCAGGTACGCCACAACTGCGGCGCTGACACCCACCGTGCCTACAAGGACCAGCAGTTCCATCCAGTTGATATCAAACATCATTTCCCCCATGACTAATGAATCTTTGTACCGAGCATACGGTACAAAGATTCATCGGCACTAGAGCTTGTCGCCGTATGGCGGTTGCAACCACGTCACCGGTGGGGAACTGTGCGTCCTAGTTCCCCTTTCTGGAAATTGCCGCCGCTTTCGCGTCATGCCGGGTTTGTCGCGGTTGGATCTGTCAGTCGTCGTAGGGCTTGTGCTGCTCCAGGGCCACAATTGTGCCGGGCTTGTCCAAGGAGACGTGCGCAATGAGGACTTCGCCGGGGGAGAGATGCGGATCCAGCAATGGCAGTGACTCACGCATCGCTGGGGGCATATGCCCGGCCAGAGCCTTCAAGACCGTAGGTAATACCGGGCGGTGGGTGCACGCTGCAGTGGCCGATGAACGTGTCAGCATCTTTTCCACGACCGCGGTTACCTTGCCGGGATGGCGTTTGTGATCGGCTTCCGTTAACCATTGCACCACCTTGACCTTGGGCTTGGTTGCTTGGGCATAAGGGGAAATGGTGGAGATACAGCGCAGCCAATCACTGGTATAGATGCGGCCTGGGTGCCATGCCATGAGCAGGCGCTGCAGGTACAGGGCCTGCCGTTTGCCGGTGGCGGCAAGTGGACGTTCGCCCTCCGCCCGTGTCCACGATGAACGCGGTTTGGCTTTAGCATGCCGGATGATCAGCAAGGGCCACGTGCTCAGTCTGGAACCTTCATAGGCTGCTACTAGCGCCTCCAAGGGTTCTAGATCTGATGGGTTGGAGAGAAGATCACGGGCCTTGCTGGGGCTGCACCAAAGAGCAACATCCACTTCCTTCCCGTCCGGGAGTGCTGGTAGGTCATCCACGGCCGCAGCCCAGTAGTGGACTTCTTTGCAGCCCGGTTTTACGGCATAGCGAATGGACGGCAGCGGAATGCCCAAGGTGATGGCCAGACCTACTTCCTCAGACACTTCCCGCACAGCACACTCGGGAAGAGTTTCGCCCTTGTCCAGTTTGCCTTTAGGCCAAGACCAGTCGTCGTAGCGCTGGCGGTGGATCAGCAGAACTTCAACCTTTTTCTTCTTAACCCGCCAGCAGAGGGCGCCAGCGGCATAAATGGAGACAGCCGTGCCCTCGTCAACCGGGGTTTCAATGTGTTCAGTGTTGCGCATTAACGGTGCTGTGCAGATCGCGGACGTGACCGGCTGGCAAGCAGCCATGATTGAACATCGAGCAAGGGGTTTCCGTCAGCATCAATGTGGTGGCGCTTCCATTCGCCTTCCTGATCCAGATGCCAGCTGGCCGTTTGCGGATCGAGGTAGCGACTCAAAAGTGAGTTCACTTCGGCGACGTCGTCACGGTTGGACAGTCTCACCAGCGCCTCGACACGGCGGTCCAGGTTCCGGTGCATCATGTCGGCAGAGCCAATGTAGACAATGCTGTTGTCCCCGCCGCCATTGGCAAAGGTGAACACGCGTGAGTGCTCAAGGAATCGGCCCAGAACGGATCTGACGGTGATGTTCTCACTCAGACCCGGAACGCCCGGGCGCAGTGAACAAATGCCACGCACAATGACGCCAACTTCCACACCCGCCTGTGAGGCGCGGTAGAGCGAATCGATGATGGCTTCATCCACCATGGAGTTGACCTTGATCCGAACCTGGGCCGGCAAACCAGCTTTCTTGTTCGCGATTTCCGCATCGATCAGATCGATGAGGCCGCTGCGCACGGAGCGCGGAGCCACCAACAGCCTGTCAAAGGAGGTCTTCGGAGCGTAGCCCGAAAGCTGGTTGAACAGCTTGGACAGGTCCTCGCCAACCTGGTTGTCTGCCGTGAGCAGCCCCAAGTCTTCGTAGTACCTGGCCGTGCGGGGGTGGTAGTTTCCCGTGCCAATGTGGCAGTAGCGGCGCAGGCCGTCCTGTTCCTGACGCACCACCAAGGAAAGCTTGCAGTGGGTCTTCAGGCCCACAATTCCGTACACCACGTGTACGCCAGCCTGCTCAAGTTTCCGGGCCCAAGAGATATTGGCCTGCTCGTCAAAGCGAGCCTTGATTTCCACGAGAGCCAAGACCTGCTTGCCAGCCTCGGCCGCGTCAACGAGCGCATCAACAATGGGCGAATCGCCGGAGGTCCGGTACAGGGTCTGCTTGATGGCGCGCACCTTGGGATCCGCTGCGGCCTGCTCCAAAAACGCCTGCACCGAGGTGGAGAACGCGTCATAGGGGTGGTGCAGCAGGATGTCACGACGGCGCATGGCAGCAAAGACGTTCGCCGCCTTTGAGGTTTCCGAAGCGTTCAGATCACGGGACGTGTGAGCCACATGCTTGGGGTAACGCAGATCCGGCCTATCGATCCCACCAATGATGGACAAGCCACGCAGATCAAGCGGAGCCGGCAGGGAGTAAACCTCTGACTCGTCAACATCAAGCTCGCGCACCAAAAGCTCAAGGATGCTTGGGTTGATATCTGTGGCCACTTCAAGGCGCACCGGCGGGCCGAACTTGCGGCGCAGCAGTTCCCTCTCCAGCGCTTGCAGAAGGTTCTCGGCGTCGTCCTCTTCTACCTCGAGGTCCTCGTTGCGGGTCACCCGGAAGGTGTGGTGCTCCACAATTTCCATGCCCGGGAACAGCTGGTCGAGGTGCTGGGCGATAACTTCTTCCAAGGGAATGAAGCGAGCCACCCGGCCGGGGACGGTGCCGGCGCGGGGACCGTCGAGCCCCACCAATCGGGGGAGCAAATCCGGCACTTTCAGACGTGCGAAGAGTTCCTTGTCGCTGACGGGGTTACGAACCACCACAGCCAGGTTCAGGGACAAGCCGGAGATGTACGGGAACGGGTGAGCCGGATCCACCGCGAGCGGGGTGAGGATGGGGAACATCTTCTCGGCAAACATCTTTGAAAGCTGAACCTTGGAAGGGTCATCGAGCTCATCCCAGTGGACAAGGTGGATGTGCTCGTAGGCCAACGCGGGTCGGATCTGGTTGGCAAAGACATGGGCGTGCCGGGCATGGAGCTCATGGGCGGCGTCGCTGATTTGTTCCAAAACCTCCAAGGGGCTCAGCCCGGCGGGGGAGGGGACAGCCAAACCGGCGGCGATGCGGCGCTTCAAACCAGCCACCCGGACCATGAAGAATTCATCCAAGTTGGACGCAAAAATGGACAGGAATGTGACGCGTTCCAGCAGCTGCAGATCTGGATCTTCTGCCAGTTCCAGAACGCGGGCGTTGAAGGCCAGCCAGCTCAGTTCCCGGTCAAGGAAACGGTCGGGGCTCACATCGCCTTCGGGGGTGAGCGAGGGCTCGAACTCCGGAATCTCAATTCGATCCTGGGTGGCCCGGGCCGAAGGGACTTCGCCAGCAATAAAGCGTTCCCTGCCGGTAGCGACTGCCGTGTTCGGGGAGCCTTTGTATTCGCGCTTCATCGATAAGTCCTCATGGTTGGAGCTAGTAGATCAACTTTACAAGCCTGGTCGCTACCCGCAGGCGGGTTAGGCGGAGAGAGGGCCGTACATGACGTCGGAGTCCCACTTGGTGAAACCAAGTTTGCGGTAAAGCGACACTGCCGCTTCATTGTCCGCATCAACGTAAAGCATAATTGCTCGCAGCCCGGAGTTTTGCAGGTAATCCATTCCCTGGCGGGTCAGGGTTTTACCTAGGCCCAGCCCCTGAGCAGCAGGCGTGACACCCACCACGTAAACCTCTCCCATGGCGGCCTGGCCTGCACGGGCAGGATGAACTTTGGTCCAGTGGAACCCTAAGATTTCACCGGATTCATTCACTGCTAGGAAGAACCCCTGCGGATCAAACCACTCTTCGGCCATGCGCGCCTGCAGGTCCGCCAGGGTCAGTGAGCCCTGCTCGGGATGATGGGCAAAGGCTGCTGCATTGGCGGCCAGCCAGGGCTCTTCATCGTGGTGCGGGACAAAGGTCCGCAGCGTCACGCCGTCGGGCGCTTCATAGTGTGCGGCAGCCTGTGGGTCAGCGGACGACGGCGCCTGCCGGACCAGGCGCATACGCCACAGTTCCCGGATGGCGTGGTAGCCGTAACTCGCGGCCAGATCGGCGGCCGCCTCATGGTCGCCGTGGGACCAAGCCTTGATTCCCTGCAGCCCGCGCACTTCAACCAGTTTGTCCGCGAGGATGGCGCCAACGCCGTCGTTGCGATATGCGGGGTGGACCACAATCTCCAGAACGCCTTCACTGCCATTGAGCACCACCACCGCAACCCCTGCCAGGTCCTCCCCGACAGTGGGTGAAGCGTCCTCGGGAGCATAGGTGAGCAAGGTCAGCACGGTGTGGGGACCGGCGTCGGTGGACTTCAGCTCCACCAAGGTCTGTTCAGAGAAGGGCGGGTTGCCGTCGGCATCTTCGGCAGCAGCAATCACGGTCTGGATCTCTTGCAGCAGCTGGGGCCCGAGGGCACCTGAGAGTACTGTTACCGGCCAACTATCAGTCTTTGCGGGGCTCATGTTCACAGCCTAGTGTGCACTGCTGGGGTATTGCGAGACTCGGCGCGCTCTCATCACTGCCTCGTCACGCTCACGTGCGTGAGTTTGCATGGCAGAGGGGAGCTGGCATACAGTTTGAGGGCAGCAGGATGGATGAACATGTTCCGCCTGCTTAACTGGGGGGATGCACCAGTGGGGTGTCCTCGATACGTTCGACCCGTATGTCCTCCACTTTCATAAAGTAAGGCCCGTTTCCTTCATGGAAACGGGCCTTACTTTATGTTCTAGGGATTGTTCAGGCTTCCGCCAGGGACTCTTCGGATTGGCGGGACACTGTTAATCGGTACCCGACATTTCGCACCGTACTGATGAGATTTTCGTTCTCGCTACCTAGTTTGGCGCGAAGCCTACGCACGTGAACATCGACCGTGCGGGTGCCTCCGTAGTAGTCGTAGCCCCACACCTCATTGAGAAGTTGTGCGCGGGTGAAGACGCGGCCCGGGTGCTGGGCTAGATACTTCAGGAGTTCAAATTCTTTGTACGTCAGATTCAATGCGCTCCCGTGGACGCGGGCCGTGTAGCTGTCCTCGTCAATGACAATGCCGGAGGCGTGAATCTCCTGGTTGCCCTCCTCTTCGGAGGCAGGAACCCGCGTCACGGCCAGCCGGATACGGGCTTCAACTTCCGCCGGGCCTGCGGATTCAAGGATCATGTCATCGGCAGCCCAAGCAGCAGTGACCACTGCCATGCCGCCCTCGGTCAGAATCAGAAGAAGGGGAATGCTGATGCCCGTGGCACGCAGTATCTGGCACAAGGAGCGCGAACCTGCCAAGTCAGTCCGTGCATCAACCATGATGATTTCAGAGGGGCGCGCGTCGAGTAAGGCAGTGGCTACGGCCGGCAAGATGTGGATTTCATGGCTCAACAGTTCCAGCGCAGGCAAAATATCCACGGATGAACCGTGGTTGTTGGTCAGCAATAAAATCTGCGACATGTCTCCCTAACAAAGTGGCTGAAAGCGCATCTTTGAGCGTAGGACCGTCGGCGGAGCCCGTCTGGCGTCATCACAACAAACTAAGACGCTCCGCGACAGGGTTGTTCCACAGTGTACCGGCAGAATAAGGCAGGATTGATGTGTGAAGTCATCTATAGCCGGACTTATTGGAATCGTCGCTCTAGCTTTGTTAGTAGCTGGGCACTACCTTGGACTTGAATACACGGCGGGAGTGAGTATTCTCCTTGCCGTCATTTTTGGGTACGGCTGGCCCCACTATCTGGCCATACCGGCGAAGAAGACTTTGGGTACTGTCATCGCCGCAACAGGCGCAGTAGCCGCCCTGACTGCCGCCATGGCTGAGGGCAAGGATTATCTGGCGTGGACTCCTATCTACATTGCGGTGGGGTTCGGGGCTGTCATGGTGGTTCAACTCATCCGCGGCACCGGTCAAAAGAGGCGGCTGGAGTCCACCTTGGGCGCCGGTGCAGGAGTTGCCATTGCAGGGTTTGCCTGTGGATGGGTGGCTTCCTTTAGATTCCTGGGGGAGCCGGGAATGACATTCATCGTTGCCATCAGCGCCGCAGTGGCGCTCCTGGCTGGAATGCTCCCGTGGCCGGACCGGTTGTCTGCGCCTTTGGCCATTGTGCTGGCCGCATTGGCGGGCCCGCTGACCGCTCTGCTGGTCTCCGATGTCCGTATTGTTCCAGCTGCCGTATTGGCGATCGTGGTGGCATCGATCATTGCGGCGTTCCGACGCCTGCGAACACTCACGCTGCCGCTGATTGCCAGTCCGGCACTGAATGTGGCAGATGTTGTGAGCGAAGGGAGCGGTGAGGGTGCGCTAGAGGGCGCCTCTGATGCAGTAGCAAGCGCCTCCGACACCGCAGTAACAGGAGCAGCTCTAGCCCCCGAAGTCAGCTCGGCTCCAAGCAGCCGGCCCGCAAGCGCGCCGGCCCGGGCAATCAGCACGGCAGCTGCTGCGCTGGCCCCCATCTTGTCCATCGGCGCCATTGTGTACTTCGTGGAGAAAATTCTCTTGTCTTAAACGATTGACCCGTGCCAGCGAAGGGCCAATTGCCGATCCCCGGGCACGCCAGTGAATCAACCACGCGCAGAACATTGTAGGATGGCAACATGAGCGTACTTGCCTTGGAAATCTTCTTCATCTGCCTGCTGGCTTTGGCCGGCATAACCATGGCCTGGTTTGCCGGACTGGTGGTGTGGCGCCTGTTCAAGGGCCAGCAGTAATCCGTCATGCCTATTGAAATCCCGACGGACCTCACCCCTGAACTCGTTCCTCTTTCGTGGCTGCTGGGCACCTGGAAGGGTGCCGGACGTCTTGGTACCGGTGAAGATGACTCGGAATACTTCACCCAGACCGTGACCTTCAGCAGCAATGGCCTGCCGTATTTGCAGTACTCGGCCCAGTCTTGGCTGACGGATGAGCACGGCGCTATTTTGCGACCCCTATCCGTTGAAACCGGCTTCTGGCAGCTGGACCGTCCCATGAACGATTCAGATGGTGGCCCCGGCCTGATTCCGGCGGATATTGTTCCAGCACTGCGCACGGCCGACGACGTCGAAGCCCTCCGCAATGCTGATGGCGGCTTCGACATCATGGCCAACATTGTGCACCCCGGAGGCATCTCCGAGCTGTACTACGGCAGCATCAAGGGCCCGCAGATTCAGCTGTCCACCGACGCCGTCATGCGCGGTGCAGGTGCCAAGAGTTACACAGCGGCTACCCGTATTTTGGCCTCGTCAACGGCGACCTTTACTGGCGCTGGGATGTGGCTGCGCAGGGCAAATCATTGGCCGCACATGCCTCCGCTGCCTTGCACAAAGTTCCCACGCAGCCCTAACTGGTTTAAGCACGACGGCGGATCCGGTCACCGGCCGCTTTAGGCAGCCTCCATTCTGCGGATCTGTGGGCTGGGTGGAATAGGCTCCCAAGAGAAGGCGTTGCACCCGTTATGAGCTATTTGAGTCCTTTATTGAACCGTTCCGGCGCCGTGGCAGCAGGCGGCCTCGATGCCGGCGTTGCCGCCCACTATGGGGATCCCAACCGTGAACAGCGGCTCCTGATCGGATACCTCGGTAAGGCGCCCAGCGCCGTCGTAGATCTGTCCCACCGTGGAGTGGTGAGCGTCAGCGGCCCGGACAGGCTCAGCTGGCTCAACACACTCTCCTCCCAGGCGCTGACAAATCTTGCCCCCAATACTGGCACCGAACTGCTGTTGCTCACCATTCAAGGGCGCATCGACTACGACGCACGGGTGGTAGATGACGGCGAAACAACATGGCTGATCGTGGAGACCGAGGAAGCAGCTCCGCTCGCCCAGTGGCTCAGCTCGATGAAATTCATGCTCCGCGTGGAGATTGCGGATGTCTCCGCGGACTGGGCCGTGGTGGGCTCGGTGGCGCGGATTGCGGAATGGTCAGATTTGACCGTGTGGGAAGATCCCTGGCCCAATATTTCTGCTGGCGGTTACAGCTATGCCGCGGTGACGGATGCAGAACACCCCGGACTGGAGCGCCCGTGGTTTGAGTACCTCATCCCGGCCGCAGACCTCGTTGAGACCGTAGGGCAGCGTCCGTTGGCAGGGGCTTGGGCGGCAGAAGCGCTGCGCGTGGCGGCTTGGCGGCCTCGTCGTGGTGCGGAAACGGATGAGAAGACCATTCCTCATGAGTTGGATCTGATTCGCACTGCAGTGCATTTAAACAAGGGCTGCTACAAGGGCCAAGAAACCGTTGCGCGCGTTCATAACCTCGGCCGCCCCCGCGTCGTTTGGTGTTCTTGCAGTTGGATGGCTCCTTGCACACCCTGCCCGCTGTGGGTAGCGAAGTACTCGTTGATGAGCGGGTAGTTGGGACTGTCACCTCCTCGGCTCAACACTATGAGATGGGGCCCATTGCCCTGGCATTGGTCAAACGATCAGTGGATCCCGACGCCGTCCTGATCGTCAACGACGATGGGGAGCAGTATCCAGCCAATCAGGAAATCATCGTTGCCACAGATGCTGGCCAAGTGGTAGGCAGGCAAACGGGATTCCTGCGCTCACCGCGCTGATACATCCGGCACCACAAAAACCCGCAACAAAGGTCAGCCGCCACCGTGGCAGCTGCTCTTGTGCGAGACTATTCCACATGGAATAATTCATGCGGAATAGTAATGAGGAGGATCATGGCAAAGGCTACGCACCTGACGCCATTGGGCATATCCGCTTTGGGGCTTCTTGTTGAACGTCCCATGCATCCTTACGAGATGTATCAAGTGCTGATGCAGCGTCGCGAGGATCGAATTGTTAAAGTCCGTCCAGGTACGCTCTATCACGCGGTGGGCCGTTTGGCGGCTGCTGCGTTGGTGGAGCCTATTGGAACCGAACGGGACGGCAATCGGCCAGAGCGAACCACCTACGCTATTTTGCCCGAGGGCAGAGTGGCGTTGGAAAAGCGTGTCAAGGAAATCTTGGCTACTCCGATCAACGAATATCCGTGTTTCCCGCAGGCCTTGGATGAGGCGCACAACCTACCCGCAGCGGTCGTGACCGAGCTCTTGGGGCAGCGCCTTGATGCCTTAGAAGTGGATTGGGCTGCGTTGGAGACAGGAGTTGCCAACGCTTCGGCGAAGGGTGTTGAGCCACGTTTCCTGATCGATCTGCATTACCAACAGGCCTTGCTAAATGCCGAAATGCAGTGGATCCGAGAGCTCTGCGCAGATATTTCCTCCGGAACACTGCACTGGTGAACTAACCGCAACCGCTATTTTTCTAGTTATAAGGAACATTCATGGAAGTCGTGGCAAAACCGTGGCCCGCATTATGGGCACTCGTTCTGGGATTCTTCATGATCCTGGTGGATTCAACCATTGTTTCGGTGGCGAATCCCAAAATCATGGAAGGCCTCAACACTGACATCAACTCAGTGATTTGGGCTACCAGTGCCTACCTGCTGGCGTACGCCGTCCCGCTTCTGGTGACTGGACGGTTGGGCGATAAATACGGACCCAAGAACCTCTACTTGAGCGGACTGACAGTTTTCACGCTGGCGTCCCTCTGGTGCGGATTCTCCGGGGACATTAGGACCCTCATCATTGCCCGCGTGGTCCAGGGACTCGGTGCGGCCATGATGACGCCGCAAACCATGGCGATCATTACCCGAATCTTCGCCCCGGACAAGCGCGGCCCGGCCATGGGCTTGTGGGGTGCCACTGCGGGTGTGGCTATGTTGGTAGGCCCCATCGCGGGAGGTATCCTGGTGGACGGTCTCGGCTGGGAATGGATCTTCTTCGTCAACGTCCCCGTGGGAATCGTGGCATTTGTGCTGGCATGGCGTTTGGTGCCCACCCTGGCCACCCATGAACACAAATTTGACTGGCTGGGTGTCTTGCTCAGCTCTGCTGGATTGTTCCTGGTTGTTTTTGGTATTCAAGAAGGCGAAAGCTTCGACTGGGGTGTCATTGCCGGTCCCATCACCGTTTGGAGCCTGATCGTTGCCGGAATCCTGTTCCTGGTTGCGTTCGTCTGGTGGCAAGCAGTGAACAAGGGTGAGCCCCTTGTCCCGCTGCACCTCTTCAAGGTGCGCAACTTCTCCCTCGCCAACATCGCCATCACTTCGATGGGTTTCAGCGTGACGGCCATGAGCCTGCCACTGTTCTTCTACTACCAGCTGGTCCGCGGCATGACGCCAACCCAATCGGCTCTCATGATGATTCCTATGGCGCTGCTCTCGGGCGTCTTGGCACCCTTTGTGGGCAAGCTCGTTGACGCCGTCAACCCCCGTTATGTTGCCTTCGTCGGGTTTATTCTGATGTCCATCTCGCTGGGCTGGACGGCACTGTTAATGACTCCAGACACCCCGATCTGGCTGTTCTTGCTACCCAGTGGCCTTCTTGGTATTGCCAGCTCGGGCATTTGGGCTCCACTGTCGACGACGGCCACCCGCAACCTTGGCCCGCGCGAGGCTGGCGCCGGGGCTGGCATCTACAACACGACGCGCCAGATTGGTGCGGTTCTGGGAAGTGCTGCAATCGCCGCGTTGATCTCCGCCCGCCTGGCGGCCGAATTGCCTGCCGGTTCCACCGGCAGCGCCGCCGGTGGAACGGGCCAGTTGCCTGAATTCCTGCATGCAGGCTTCTCCGCCGCTATGGCGCAGTCAACGCTGCTGCCAGCGGCCGCCGTGCTGCTGGGCGCTGCCATGGCTATCTTCTTTGCCAAGCCACGCGATGTCACTGCTATTTATGCCGAGTTTGACCAGTCTGAAGAGAAATCCGGGTCAGCAAGCCAGCCACACTAAAACCGGTACCAACGGCCAGGGCATGGGCAGCGGAATTATTCACATCAGACTGCCACTGCACAATTAGCCCGGCGGCCAGCGCCTCGTGGGCAGCAATGCTTGTGGCCAGGCGGCCCAGGCCCTGGCGCCGGGCATTCGGCGCCACTAGGGTGCCCAATTGGGCGAGTAGTCCCTGATGCTCGGCGTAGGCGCTGCAGGCGAGGGGGCCGGCGTCGGACTCGCCCGAATCCATGACAGTGAATTTGTGCTCCCGGCCGGAGAGGCCCACATCGTTGACGTCGTCCGGCGGGCACAATGATTCAAGCCTCAAGGCCTCCGGTGTGCCGGTGGAAACATGGACGGTGTGCTCGGGCTGATGCAACTCCAGATCGTCGGCGTAGTACAGGGCCTGGGTGCCCAGCCCGCGGCCGCCTTCGAGCTTTGTTAGACGCAGCATAGTGGAGTGGTCGCTGAGTTCGTCGTCACTGTACTCCTGCGCGGCAGCCAGTAGGTGTGCCGGACCGCTGAGGATGGACTGGTTCCACAGGCGCAGGAAGGTCAGCTCAGTAGTTTCCGCGGCGTGGGTGATCCGGCCGTCCCGGGTGTCCGAGAGCAGCGAATCCGTGGGGAGAGCCAGTGCCCGTTCCCAGGCCAGCAGAACAATGGGTGCGGAGTTCAGATCGAAGGTCATGCTTTAACGCTAATGCCCGCAGCAAACAATTGCTGCGGGCATTATTCATGTGCGGGCGGACCTGGGCTCCTCTTAGCTACCGTGCGCATCGTTGCAAAAGAGCTGCGCCTTTCTTGGCCCCGTCGCAACACTCCATGATCCACATCACAATGCGAGTGTTTCGGTAGCTCTTTTAGAGTGTGACTGCCCAAAAGTACAGCCTGACTGTCTAAAAGTAGAGTGAAATAGTATAAAAATAGAGTGTGACAGTCCAAAAGTAGAGTGTTGACCACTCGGGTATTTGTTAGCCCAACCTCCCTAATCTAATGATGCGCACATTTGCGCCAATCATTAGTTCGTTTTTGGGGGAGTTGTCATGCGTTTTTCCACGTCTGCCCGACACCGGCATGGAAGCCGGCGTAGATCCGGTCCGGCTGGCAGGACAGCATTGCTGCGCGTAGCCGCCGGCATGTTGGGCCTGGCACTGGTCGGAAGTGTCGGAGTGGGCGCAGTGGCGTCCTCTCCTGACGCCGTCGATTTGCCAGCCGCCGCTGCCGAGGCAACGCCGGCAGTCGCGGAAAGCACTCCCGCTGCAGCGGACCTGGCAGTCGCGGAGACTACTCACGCTGCTGCGGCTCCGAGCGAAGAGCCTGCGACAGCCGGCGAAGCTACCTCCGAGCCGGTTGCGCCGACTAAGGCCGCCCCCGAGGCCCCGGTCATCGACGCTGCGCCCAAGGCCCCCGCTGCCCAGCAGCTCAAGGTGGCCCCACAGGCATTGGTCACTGCGCTGAATAACCCGGTACTTCCGGGCAAATGCGGGCTGAACATAGCTATTGTTCTCGATCTTTCCAACTCCCTGCTTGACACGCACGTTGCTTCTTCGAAGACTGCAGCAAAGAGCGTCGTAGACAGCTTGCGCGGCACTCCGTCTTCCGTGGGGGCCTACACCTTCGGAACATTTGCACCGGACCGCACCAACGTGTCCATCGCCAAGTCATCGGTGTCGACAACGAACGGTGCCAATACTGTTAATACCAAGATTGGGCAGTTCAGTCGGGTACCCACCAGCGTAGGTGGCACAAACTGGGACGCCGCATTGCGCCAGATCCCCACGAGTCAATATGACATCGTCTTGTTTGTCACCGATGGTAATCCGACTGCTTACGGGACACCGAACTCAAACGGCAACCAGTCTGTCCCCCGGAACAACACTGATTTTGGGCTAAGATCCGATGCCGTAGACCTGTCAACGGCAGTGACCGCTGCGGACGCTTTGAAGAATTCCGGCACATTCGTCATGGGACTGGGCGTGGGGGCCGACATCAACATGGCCAATATTCAAGCCATTTCTGGCCCCGTTTCGGGCGCCGACTACTTCAAGATCGATGACTATGACAAGTTGACGGCCAAGCTCACCGAGATAGCGCTGAAGAACTGCCAAGGCACGGTCAGCATCGTCAAGCAGGTGCGAGAATTGGATGGGACGCTTGCACCCGCAGCCGGTTGGACTATCAACGGCAGGGCAACGGACGACATCTCCCCGTTCAACGCAGTCACCGGGACTGACGGAGCCGTGAACTTCAAGGTCAATAACCTTGTTTCAAGTGGGCGCACGGTTCAATTTGCAGAAGTTCAGCAGTCGCAGCATGTCCTGGAACTCCAAAACTCCAAGAATGCCAAGTGCACCAACAACGTTACGGGCGCAAATGTGCCAGTCACCAATTCAGGTACTCTCGGTTTTACCGTGACGATAAACCCGGCCGATGCCATCAGCTGTGAAGTCATCAACGCAAAGATCCCGCTGCCAGTGGCCAAGGTGACGGTCACCAAGAACTGGGTCAACGCGGTCGACGGCGATACGGCAAGCTTCACCGCCGGACCCGAGACGGGTTCGTCCACAGTGCCGGCCAGCGGCAACGTGATTGTGGCTAGTTTTCCCCAGGGGAGCACGGTGAACGTGTCCGAGGTACTGGCAACGGCCACCAACAAGGGCAGCTATACCTCGACGCTCAAGTGCACAACGGCCACGGGAACCGTGGCTCAAGGAACCTTGACGGGAAGCTTCACTCTCGGTGCCAGCGACGTCATCTGTGCGTTCACCAATACGAACAAAGCAGCGACAACTATGGTTCAGAAGCAGTGGATCGTTGACGGTAAGGCATACACCAATGGCCAGCAGCCTGCCGGCATCTCTGCTGCACTGACCCTCACCGGGGCCACCGCGCCGAAGTGGGGAACGGTATACTCCGGATACTTCGCCGGAAACACGGTCACCATCGATGAGACCACAACCATTGACCCGACCATGGCCTGCAAGGTCACGGACTCAAAGGTGACACTCGCCAATGGAACGAAGATCTCGAACAATGTTCCCTATGCTGCAGTGCTGGCCGCCGGTGACAACAGCTACACCGTAACTAACACGGTGAAGTGCACCACGGTGCTGACGTTGCTGAAGTTCATTGACAACAGCAACGGCGGGACCCTGGTTCCCGGTGACTTCACCCTGACGGCCAAGCCCGGCACGGGGGAGGCCCTGACGGTTGCTGGCGCCAACACTGTGGCGGATGCCAACACCAAGTCCGTGACCGCTGGCTTGAACTATGCACTGAGCGAAGCGAGCGCTGGCAAGCCCGCGTACCTGCAGCTGAGCCTGCAGCGCTACACCGGCAAACTAAACGCGGACAAGAGCCTAGCGAATCCGGATGCCTGGGTGGACGCCGAATCGGCGACCGTCTCGGTGCAGACCGGCAAACACGAGGTCTACCGCTTCGTCAACGCCAGTGTTCCGACCTTCGCCCTCCCGCTCACAGGCGGCACCGGCAACTGGACCTACATGGTTGTCGGCGGAGGAATCCTCCTCGTGGCAATCCTGTTCACTGCTTGGGTTCTGGTCCGAAAGTTCAAGACCAACCGCTAGCAACCGCGGGGCGCCACGCCCTGCCACCAAACCACACAATTATTGCCATCATCATCACCACCACCACCGATAGGAACCATCCCATGTCCATTGGACGAAACCCGCTCAAGCGGCGAATCACCGCCGGTCTCGGCATCGCCGCCCTCGCCACCGCAGCACTCTTCGGAAGCATGCTCCCGGCTAACGCCGCAGATGCTGGCAACATTAATGAGAGCACCCCGAAGTCCCTGACGATCCACAAGTTCGCGCAGCCGGCAACGCAGGGAACTGCCCCGGACGGCAACAAGCTTCCCGATGCGGACACCAGCGGCCTGACGCCACTGAAGGGTGTTGAATTCACCATCCAAGAGGTGACCAACATTAACTTGAAGACCAATGAAGGTTGGGAAGCAACTGCGGACCTGACCCCCGGAGCGATTCTCCCGGCAAACCTCGGAGCTGGGGTACCTGGCGTAACCAATGAAGCTGGCGTCATTAACTTCCCCGGCCTGAAGCAGGCCGTTTACCTGGTGACTGAGACCAAGCCGGGCGCCAACAACATCGCCTTCGCAGCCCAGCCGTTCTTGGTAACTCTGCCGCTGCCCGACAGCACGAAGAACACCTGGATCTATGACGTCCACGTCTACCCGAAGAACTCACTGTCTTCGATCACCAAGACGGTAAACGACTCGGCTGCCAAGGGACTTGGCAGCAAGGTCACCTGGAACATTGCCGCTAAGGTGCCCAACGCATCTGAAGGCAACAAGTTGGCCAGCTTTGCCATTGAGGACAAGCTTGATCCCCGTCTGACGTTCAGCAGCGCCACTGTATCGCTGGTTCCGGCCAACGGCCTGCTCGCAACTGACTACGAAGTCGACAGCACCCCTGAGTCCGGCGCCGTCAAGATTAACTTCAAGGCTTCCGGCCTGGCCAAGCTCAAACCCGGCACCAGCGTCGAGGTAGCCCTGGACACCACCGTGACCACACTCGATGGCAACAGCAGCGGCATCATCACGAATGATGCGAGCGTCTTCGTCAACGGCAACGAGGCCACCTCTGACAAGGTCCAGACCAACTGGGGCAACGTCATCATCCGCAAGACCGATGCAGCTGACAAGACCAAGAACTTGGAAGGCGCCGAGTTCCAGGTCTACGCAACTGAAGCTGATGCCAAGGCCGGCGACAACGCCATCTCCGTGTCAGGCAAGACGGTCTTCACATCCAACGCTGACGGCATCGTCAACATTGCCGGCCTGAAGGCCAAGAACAATGGAGCCGGGGCGGACATCACCTACTGGCTGGTAGAGACCAAGGCGCCCCTCGGCTACAACATCTCCACCTCCGTAAGCGCAGCCACGCCGAAGTCCTTCGTTGTCAACACCGAGATCGCGACCACCGTTGACATCGAGGTTGAGAACGTCCAGACCAAGCCGTTCACGCTTCCCCTCACGGGTGGCTCCGGCACGGCTATGTTCATGACCGTTGGTCTGGGACTGCTTGCTGTTGCCGGTGGTGTGGCCTTGCGCAAGCGCAGCACTCGCCGCACGGTTCAGGCATAGTCAACACCCGCATGACTCTGGAGGGAGGCGCACGCCGCGTCTCCCTCCAGAGACCTTGATTGAGGAGTCCGCCCGCACATGGGAAGACACAACACGCTGGTACCGGCCAGCACGGCACCGAGCCTGCGGGCAAGGGTGTCGGGTTCAGTGGTGTTCATCGCCGTACTGGTCTTCGTTGGTGTGAGTGTCCTCCTCTACCCGGCCACCGCGAGCTGGTTCTCCACGCTGCAGCAGTCCGAGGATCTGGCCACCTATGGCAATAGCGTTGAGGTTCTTGGCCCGGAAGGGCGCAGCGAGGCCCTCGCCGCGGCCAGGGCCTACAACCAGACCTTGACCGGCGGTGCGTTGCTGGATCCGTTCAGCAACGCACCAGCAGGTGAGCAGACGGAAGCTGGTGAGGAATACCGAAAGCAGCTTTCGCTGAGCTCGGACGGTGTGATGGCACGCCTGCAGATCCCCTCAATCAAGGCGGACCTGCCTGTCCTTCATGGGACCAGCGATCCGGTGCTGCGGCGGGGCGTGGGGCACTTGTTTGGCACCGCCCTTCCGGTTGGCGGCGTCGGCACTCATGCGGTGCTGACGGGCCACTCGGGAATTCCGGAATCAACCCTCTTCACCGATCTGGAGAAGGTCAAGGTTGGCCAGGATATTTCGGTGGAAGTCTACGGTGAAGTTCTCACATACCGGGTGACCCAGGTTGAAACCATTTTGCCCACCGAGACTGAATCACTGCGGCCGGTGGAAGGCGAAGACCTGCTCTCCCTGATCACCTGTACCCCCATCGGCATCAACACCCACCGCCTCGTCGTGACCGGCGAACGGATTGACACCCCGCCCCAGGAAACTGCTAATGGCGGCACGTCAATCGACCTCGACTTCCCTTGGTGGGCAGTCGGGTTGGGAACCGCAGCGGCCGCTTCCATCACCATCCTTGTGGTGGGCGGACGCCGCGCTAAGGAACGCACAGAATCCTGAGACCCCCAAGGTCCAGGAAAATCCGGGCAGCCGCACCCCCAGGCGGCTGCCCGGAGAGCAGTGAAAAGAAAAGCCCCTCTGTCCCCGGAGGGGCTTTTCTTGTCTACTGCCAACACTCAGCAACCCCAAGACAAAACAAACGCCCCGCAGCAATGAATTGCTGCGGGGCGTTCTCGATTCAAGGCTTAGCCGAACAGGATGGCGGCTTCGTCATAGCGATGCTGCGGTACGGTCTTGAGGTTTCCCAGGGCGGCCTCGAAGGGTACATGCTCAATCTCGGTGCCCTTGAGCGCCACCATGGTGCCCCAGCGTGCTTCCACCACGGAGTCCACGGCGGCCATGCCCAAGCGGGTGGCCAGAACACGGTCAAAACTGGAAGGGACGCCGCCACGCTGGATGTGGCCCAGGATCGTGGCGCGGGTTTCAATCCCCGTGCGGGCTTCGATCTCGGGTGCCAGCTGGTCGCCAATGCCGCCGAGGCGGGGACGGCCAAAGGTGTCAAGGCCGCGCTCAGAGTGTGCCGAGTCCTGGTGGTCTGGGACGAATCCTTCAGCCACTACAACCAAAGGCGCACGGCCACGGTCGTGTGCTTCCTTCACCCATTCAACGATCTGGTCCATGCTGGTCTTCTGCTCCGGGATCAGCACGGCGTGGGCGCCGGTGGCCATGCCGGCATGCAGGGCAATCCAACCAACGTGGCGGCCCATGACCTCGGCAATCATGCAGCGGTGGTGGGATTCGCCCGTTGTGCGCAAACGGTCGATGGCCTCGGTGGCAATCTGCACAGCAGTGTCAAAGCCGAAGGTGTAGTCCGTGGCGTCAAGATCGTTGTCCACGGTCTTGGGTACGCCCACAATTTTCAGGCCAGCATCGGTGAGGCGGCGCGCTGCGGCAAGGGTGCCTTCGCCGCCGATAGCGATCAGCGCATCAACGCCGAGACGTTCCATGTTGGCCTTGATGACGTCGGGGCCACCGTTGCCTTCGAAGGGGTTGGTCCGGGAGGTGCCCAAGATGGTGCCGCCCTGCTTTGAGATGCCGCGGACCATCTGGCGGGGAGGTCCATGACATCGCCCTCGACCACGCCGCGCCAGCCGTCACGGAAACCAACAAATTCGTGGCCGTAGGACTTGATGCCCTTCAAAACGATTCCGCGAATCACTGCGTTCAGCCCGGGGCAGTCTCCGCCGCTGGTGAGAATTCCAATCTTCATGTGTATTTAGGTCCTTCGAGGGATGGAGTCAATGTGGGTTGAGCGCATCATTGAGCTCCTCATCAGACCATTCTAGACGTAGATGTGATCTCGGCAACCTCACGACCGATCCGTGGACTTTCGCTATTTCCTTTGCATCAGGTTGACGGCGCCCCCTGCCACCATGGCAACGCCTGCCCCGAGCAGCAGCCACATGGTGGTCAGGCCGGCGTCCAGATTGAGGTTCAGCTGGGTGGCCAGGATGAGCAGGATCCCTGCCACAAGAACTACGGCGCCCCAGACTATGGTGCCTACGCGGGCCGGGTGCCGCCCGGGCTGCGTGCCGGCGGGCGAGTTCTGGCGTTCCGGGGTTTCGCTCCCGGCCGCAGCTTCGCGGGTCGGAGAGAGTGAGGGGTCCGTGAAATATCCGGCCGGCGGGCGATGACTGCCACCACCCGTGGTGTGCTCCGGTTGCTCGAGGGGTTCGGTTGGATTGTTCACGGTGTGCTCCACTCTGTCTGAGGTGTCTGGGAGGTGCTTGTTGTCCGTCACGGAAGTGCCGGCACAGTGACGATGTCAATGTTGCTTGCCACGGCCTGCAAAGTGATGACCAGGCCATAGCCTGTGGCGCTGGGATTGATGGTGCTGGTCATATCCTGGGTGAGGACGCCGCCGTCGTTCTTTCCATCGATGGAGAACTGGGCGGCCGCCAGCTCACTCTTCACCGTCACGGGGATGCCTGCCGGCACCATGACGGTCATGTTGGCGGTGACTGCCTTGAGCGGGACGTCCACGTCGGCGCTCAGGGTGGTGCCGTCTCCGAGCTGGGTCAGGTCGAAGGTGGCATTGCCCAGCACCACCGACCTGCCGCCTTCTGCGGAAGCTACGGAGCTGGGGGTCCAGCTGGTGTTGTTGAATGCGTCGACTGGGGTGTTGCTGGCGGGAAGGCTGAGCAGTCCGGCGAACATCAGGGCCAGAACGGCAAACGTCCCGAGTCCGCCAGCTGTGCGGCCGCTCATTCCTGCGGCCACAATGCCGAGTCCGGCTGTGATGGCAGCGGCTGCCGCCGCGACGCCGGCCTCGTAGCCGCCGAGGTGGATGACATTGCCGGCGTCCAGGAGCATGACGGCCGCACCAACCACAGCTGCAGCGCCGATCACCAGGAAGCTGCCCGCCGCGCCGAGGCGGGGCTTAGACTTTACGGGTTGTTTCTTGACGTACATCTGCGCAGTGGGCAGGTATGGCTGCTGGAGGTAGGGCGTTACCGGCCCGGAAAACATGGACGGGGGAGTGGGGTTGGCAGTGCTTGACGGGTTGGCGGGGGTGCTGGGGCTGTAGTCCGCCGATTTCACGCTGTGGCCGTACCAGGACTGGCCGGGCTGCTGCCCTGATTCGGGGCCCGGAGCCCCCTGCTGCGGTGCGGCACCGAGGTTAATGGGGTGGGCATCCTTGGTCTTGTCGCGGTTGATGGCCCAGTAGATGAGCCAGGCAATGCCGCCGACCCAGATGACGGGCCAAAAGAACCAGTCCCCGTCACGGAACGCCCCTGTGCCGGAGCCGCCCAAGCCCAGCAGCGTGGCGATGCCGGCACCAGTCATGCCGGCGCTCCATTGTCCACGGGCCACCTCCTCAACATGAATGCGCCCGTCCGGCTCGGGCAGGAGTGCCCACGCCACGCCATAGGCCAGCAAGCCGACGCCGAAGAAGAGTGTCAGCACTACGGCGAGCCCGCGCACAATCACAGGGTCAATGCCCCATTTATCGGCCAGGCCGCTGCAGACGCCGCCCAACCAGCGGTTGTTTCCGCGCCGGATGCCCAGCCCTCGGAGCCAATGGAAGAATTTTGCGGATTGCGGTTGCGGCTGGGCGAAAGCTGGTGCCGGTTCCTGAGCTTGGGGTTCCTCCTGCACCGGTACCTCGTGTGGGTCTTGTGCTGGCGGGGCCGGGTCTTGCGGTTCCTGTGCTTTCGGTTCCGGAGCGGGGCCGGCTGGTTCTTCTGGGCCGTCATGTGGGGTAGTCATAGTTCAATGGTGTCCCGCGGAGCACCCCGGCGGCTATTGGGGGTGACCCTGAAAGAACCCTGAGGCACCCCCGAAAAGAGGGTCGAATGGTTCCGGGGCGTGTTTGGATTGAACCATGAGCGCAAAGATGTATCGCAGCCAGGAGCGCATAGTCGCCGGGGTTTGCGGGGGACTGGCTGAACACCTCGGCATCAAGGTGGGGCTGGTGCGTGCCATCATGATTGGCTCCAGCTTCTTCTTCGGAGCAGGTCTGGTCTTCTATGGGTGGCTGTGGTTGCTGGTGCCCATGGCGGGGGATGAAGCCCGGGAGCGCGGCGCTTTGCTGGACGAGGACGGCAACCCCCGGCTGGCGCTGTTCCGGCCCGCACCCGGCGCTCGGGAGGAAAGTAATAGCAACCCGACTCGTCAGCGTCTCTCACTCGGTTTCCGGGAAGTGGCGATCGGCGGCGGACTGGTCATTGCCGCCGTCGTACTCTTTGGGCAGCAGAGCGGATGGAATCTTCAGCTGGGCACCCTCATTCCATTGCTGATCATTGTCTTGGGAGCCGTGCTTGCGTGGATGCAGCTTGATGACACCCGCCGGATCGGGCTGCTCAGTGCCGCCAAAATGAATACACCCATGGCCCTGCTGCGGTTGGGTGGCGGCATCGCCCTAGTCATCGCCGGAGTGATTGTCATTGTTGCCGGCTCCGGTTCCTGGACGCTCGTGTGGTCCTCAGTGGTGGCGTCCTTGGCGGTACTAGCCGGGGTGGCCCTGGTGCTGGCACCCTGGGCACTAAAGTTCTGGCGGGAGTTCCAGTCCGAAAGAGCCGGGCGCATTCGCGAAACCGAGCGGGCGGAAATTGCCGCTCATCTGCATGATTCAGTGCTGCAGACCCTGGCACTGATTCAAAAAAGCGCAAACTCGCCCGCGGATGTAACTCGATTGGCCCGCGCTCAGGAACGGGAACTGCGTGAATGGATTTATCAGGACGCCGCGCATGATGCCGGGGCGCTCGTGGAACGGGTCAAGGCCGTGTGCGCTGAAGCGGAGGATTTGTACGGACAAGCCGTGGAAGTGGTCGCCGTGGGGGATGCCGAACTGACCGACCGAGGCGGCGCACTGGTTCAAGCAGTCCGGGAAGCGGTGCTCAATGGCGTGCGGCACGGTGGTACCACCGTCTCGGTCTATGTTGAATCCGGGGCGCAGGGAGTGGATGTGTTTATCAAGGACCGCGGGCCAGGGTTTGATGTCGAGACGGTTCCGGCGGACAGGCTGGGAGTCCGGGAGTCCGTCGTCGGACGCATGCAGCGCAACGGGGGGACTGCTGAGATCATTAGTTCGGCAGACGGAACCGAAGTCCGGCTGCACCTGCCCAGCGAAACTCCAGCCACCGAGGAAGCGAAATGACAATGCTGCCAACACCCATCAGGGTTGTGATTGTGGATGACCATGCCATCTTTCGCTCGGGCCTCAAGGCCGATCTCGCCCAAGACATTGTGGTTCTGGCTGAAGCTGCCACCGTTGAACAAGCCATCGCTGCCGTCACTGCCGAGCAGCCCGACGTGGTGCTGTTGGATGTGCACCTGCCAGGCGGGCGCGGTCAGGGCGGACGTGAAGTCATCGCAGGCTGTGCCGCGTTGCTGGCCAACACCAAGTTCCTTGCGCTGAGCGTTTCCGACTCTGCCGAAGACGTGGTCTCGGTGATTAGGGCCGGCGCGCGCGGCTATGTGACGAAATCCATTTCCGGTGCTGAGATATCCGACGCTGTCCGGCGAGTGGCCGGAGGGGACGCGGTGTTTTCCCCACGGCTGGCTGGGTTTGTGCTGGATGCCTTTGGCACGGCCGAAGTCGCCGTGGAAGACGAGCTGGACAAACTCTCAGCCCGGGAGCTGGAAGTCATGCGGCTCATTGCCCGCGGCTACTCCTATAAAGAAGTAGCCAAGGCACTGTTCATCTCAATCAAGACAGTGGAATCCCACGTTTCCGCCGTACTGCGCAAACTTCAGCTCTCCTCACGCCACGAATTGACGCGCTGGGCCGCAGACCGCCGCCTGCTGTAAGGGATTTCTGATGTTATGCACTGAACTCCGCCCTGAGTAGTGCGCATAAGGTAATTGGCCCGCGCTTATGCGTTGCACTCAGCTTGAGTTGCGCGCATAAACACTTATGCGCACAACCCGAGTCGAGTTGTGCGCATAAGGTCAACGCTTGGGCGGATTACTTCGCTGAGCCTAGGAATTCCTGCAGACGGGCCACGCCTACGGCTAGATCGTCATCGCCGAGTGCGTAAGACAGACGCATGAAGCCGCTGGGACCAAAGGCCTCACCCGGCACCACGGCAACTTCAGCCTTGTCCAGGATCAGAGCAGCCAGTTCGGCGGACGTGGCCGGGCGAATGCCACCAATTTCACGTCCCAACAGGCCGCGGACGTCTGCGTAGGCGTAGAAGGCGCCGTGCGGGGTGGGGCATTCCACGCCGTCGATGGAGTTCAGTGCGGCAACCATGGCTTGCCGGCGACGGTCGAAGGCAACCTTCATCTCATCCACTGCCGTCAGCGGTCCGGACACTGCGGCCAAGGCAGCCATCTGGGAGACATTGGCCACATTGGAGGTTGCGTGGGACTGCATGTTGGTGGCGGCCTTGGTGACATCCAAGGGAGCGATCATCCATCCCACCCGCCAACCGGTCATGGCGTACGTCTTGGCCACGCCGTTGAGGATGACCACGCGGTCGCCCAACTCGGGTACCGCAGTGGCAATGGAAGTGAAGGGAACGCCGTCGTAGGTCAGGTGCTCATAGATTTCGTCGGTGATAACCCAGAGGCCCTTGGACGCGGCCCAAAGACCAATTTCGCGGGTCTGCTCGGGGGAGTAAACAGCACCTGTCGGGTTGGATGGGGAGACGAACAGCAGCACCTTGGTGCGCGGCGTTAGGGCGGCCTCGAGCTGCTCCACGGTGACAAGGTAGCCCTGCTCGGGGCCGGCAAAGACCTCCACGGGAACGCCGCCGGCTAGTCGGATGGCCTCCGGGTACGTGGTCCAGAATGGCGTGGGAATGATGACCTCGTCGCCTGGATCGAGCAGGGTCGCGAAGGATTCATACACGGCCTGCTTGCCGCCATTGGTGACCAGAACCTGGGCCGGATCTACTGTGTAGCCGGAATCGCGCAGGGTCTTTTCTGCGATGGCCTTGCGCAGTTCGGGAAGCCCCGCAGCTGGCGAGTAGCGGTGGAATTTTGGTTGACGGGCCGCAGCAACGGCTGCCTCAACAATGTAGTCCGGGGTGGGGAAATCCGGTTCGCCTGCACCAAAGCCAATGACAGGGCGCCCTGCAGCCTTCAAGGCCTTGGCTTTGGCATCAACGGCCAGGGTTGCGGATTCGGCAATCGCTGCGATCCTTGCGGAAACACGGCGGGAGGGGACTTGACCAGCGCTCAATTCGGCAGACATCAGGATTCTTTCTTCGGTGGGAGGCCCAAAATACAAACTTCGTCACCCACTACTTTAGGTGCATCCGGTCCTCGGTTCGACTATCGCCGCATCAATGCGTAGAATAGATAACCGGTGTTCAAACACCATGATGGTTCACGCCTTCAAGCCGGTTTGGAATCACGGCCTTGAGACTGTAGGTTATTCATGGTTTACAAACGCCGAGCGGATCTTTCAACACAGATGATGTTTCGGTTTGTGTGTGAATCCCAAAGGGTAGTGGCGCAATTGGTAGCGCAGCGGTCTCCAAAACCGCAGGTTGCAGGTTCGAGTCCTGTCTGCCCTGCGCATGGAAGTGGCACATTTGTTTCGCGGCTTCGTCGCAAAATGAGTTCCGCCTCCAAGCGAATACTAAGCACGTCGCGCGGTCCGAATCTACGGATTTGCGAGTTCTCCAACGAACGATGAGTGAGGCACTGGTGTCCGAAACTGCGGCAAGCGGCTCCAAGGGATCTGCTAAGAAGGCTGTAAAGCCGGGCAAGCCCGGGTTTTTCGCTGGCATCGCTCTCTTCCTTCGCCAGGTCATCGGCGAGCTGAAGAAGGTTGTCACACCCACTCGCAAAGAGTTGATTAACATGACTACCGTCGTGTTGGTATTCGTAGTTATCGTGATGGGTATTGTTACCGTCCTGGATCTCGGCTTCGGCCAAGCTGTGCTGTGGATCTTCGGTGGAAACGTAAACCTCGAGCAGTAAGACGCTCAAACTGGCCGACCCCGCTGAAAATTTTTGGCATGGGTCGGTTTGAGCCATTTAAGAAACGCACAAGGAAAGCAGGAAATTCGTGTCTGAGCTGGAGCCCGAGGCAACGTACAGTGAGCAGGACCAGGACACTGTGGTTGCTGATGCTGCCATCAATGCCGACCTTGATGCTGTTGACGCAGAAACCGCGGAAGCTGTAGACGCAGAAACTGCGGAAGCAGCAGAAGCAGAAACCGTTGATGCAGAAGTTGACGCAGATGCAGAAGCAGCAACCGACGAGCCGGCCGCTGACGCCGAGCCCGAGGTTGACCCTGCCGAGGAATTCAAGGCAAAGCTGCGCCGCCAGGAGGGTGACTGGTACGTCATTCACTCCTACGCTGGTTACGAAAACCGTGTCAAGGTCAACCTTGAATCACGCAGCCTGTCGCTGAACATGGAAGATTACATCTTCGAAATTCAGGTCCCCATGGAAGAAGTCGTGGAGATCAAGAATGCGCAGCGCAAGGTTGTTAACCGCGTCCGCATCCCCGGCTACGTGCTGGTCCGTATGGACCTGACCGACGCTTCCTGGGGCGTTGTCCGCCACACCCCCGGTGTTACAGGTTTCGTGGGCAACGCCCACAACCCGGTTCCGCTGCGTCTGGACGAAGTCTTCTCCATGCTTGCTCCGATCTTCGAAGAGCAGCAGGCAGAAGAGACAGGCGTTCCGCTGCGTCACGATCCCAGTGACGCCGAGATTGACTTCGAAGTTGGCGAAGCCGTCATCGTCAAGGATGGTCCGTTCGAAGGCCTGTCCGCCTCGATCTCCGAGATCAAGCCCGAAGCTGCGCAGCTGGTGGTTCTGGTCTCCATCTTCGAGCGTGAAACCCCCGTCACGCTCGCATTCAACCAGGTCACCAAGATCTAGTTGCCCCTAAATTTCGTTCCGCAGGGGCGTGCTTAGTTCCCTGCGAAACGTTCGGCCGGACGCCATCTGGCCACCCACCTTGGACGCGCTCCGTCGACCAAGGAAAGATATTGAGAGAAGGACCCTACATTGGCTCCCAAGAAAAAGGTCACCGGCCTTATCAAGCTGCAGATCCAGGCAGGCGCCGCTAACCCGGCACCGCCCATCGGTCCCGCGCTTGGCCAGCACGGTGTCAACATCATGGAATTCTGCAAGGCGTACAACGCTGCAACGGAATCCCAGCGCGGAAACGTTATCCCGGTTGAAATCACGGTTTACGAAGACCGTTCATTCACCTTCATCACCAAGACCCCGCCGGCTGCAGAGCTCATCAAAAAGGCTGCAGGCATTGCTAAGGGTTCAGGTACGCCGCACACCGTCAAGGTTGCTCAGCTGACCAAGGCTCAGGTTACCGAGATCGCCACCCAGAAAATGGTTGACCTCAACGCCACGAGCATCGAAGGCGCAGAGAAGATCATCGCCGGTACCGCCCGTTCCATGGGTGTCACCGTCGAGGCCTAAGCCTCAACACCCGGGTCGAGCTCGTCTTGACCCGACAGTATTACCCAATTCATTAAGAACGACGCCGGATGCCTCACCTTGAGTGGGCACGGCGGACGTAGTGGCAGGGCCCGCGCGGTCCTAACGACCACAACTGCACAAGGAGAAACGCAGCATGGCAAAGCGCAGTAAAGCATATGAGGCAGCTCAGGCCAAGATCGATGCGGAGACAGTATACGCACCCTTCGACGCCATCAAGCTCGCCAAGGAGACCAACCCCTCCAAGTTCGACGCTACCGTTGAGGTTGCCTTCCGCTTGGGTGTAGACCCTCGCAAGGCTGACCAGATGATCCGCGGAACGGTTAACCTGCCTCACGGTACCGGTAAGACCGCTCGCGTCCTGGTTTTCGCAACCGGTGAGCGCGCAGAAGCTGCCATCGCAGCTGGCGCCGACTTCGTTGGTACCGACGACCTGATCGAAAAGATTCAGGGCGGCTGGACCGACTTCGACGCAGCCGTTGCTACACCTGACCTCATGGGTAAGGTTGGCCGTTTGGGTAAGGTTCTGGGTCCTCGTAACCTCATGCCTAACCCGAAGACCGGTACCGTCACCAACGACGTTGCCAAGGCTGTTAACGAAATCAAGGGTGGAAAGATCGACTTCCGCGTCGACAAGCACTCCAACCTTCACTTCATCATCGGCAAGGTTTCCTTCGACGCTGAGAAGCTGGGCGAAAACTACGCAGCAGCATTGGAAGAGGTGCTTCGTTTGAAGCCGTCCGCTTCCAAGGGCCGCTACCTGCAGAAGGCCACCGTCTCCACGACGTTCGGCCCCGGCATCCCCGTGGATCCGGCTGCAACCAAGGTAATGGTTGAAGCCTAAGCTTCACTAAATCCTTGAGAAAGGGCTGACGCAGCGTTACGCTGCGTCAGCCCTTTCTTGTTTGCATGCTGGTACGTTAGAAAGATGACTGAAACCGTAGGGGAGGGGGCGCGCATGCGATTTAGTATTCGTCAGGCTAGCGCAGCTGATGCTCCCGCTTTGGCAGAGCTTGCCGCGCTGACCTTTCCGTTGGCTTGTCCTCCCAGTAGCCCCAAAGCCGAAATATCAGCGTTCGTCCAAGCGCATCTTGGGCCTGATACTTTCGCCGCATATTTGGCAGACCCGCTGCGGGTGATCTTTGTCGCCGAAGACAAAGCCCCCCTGTCGTCGGACCGCCTGCTGGCGTACACCATGTTGGTAGACACGCCCCCTGCCGATGCTGACGTAGCCGTACTCGTGAGCGCCCCGGACGCCATTGAATTCAGTAAGTGTTACGCACATCCTGACACTCATGGCCACGGCGTGGGGACCAGCATCATGGCTGCCAGCCTAGATTGGATTGCCAGCCAGGGTCGCCAGCAGACCTGGCTTGGCGTCAACAGTGAGAATGAGCGCGCGCAGAAATTTTATCGAAAGCATGGGTTCGCCGTAGTTGGCACCCGAAGCTTTCAATTGGGGAAACAGATCGAGCATGATTACGTCATGGTGCGGTCAGATTGAAAGAAAGAGACAGGTATTTTTGCCATGGCTGAAGCCACCGTCGAACAATTGCGGGTTCCTGAGAATCTTTTGGATAGCTCCGCTGCAGACTTCCTAGAGGCTGTGGAAGTCTCCCGACAAGTCCGCATCAACACGTGGGGCAATGACCTTCTGGCATATACGCCTGCAGAGCTTTTCGCTCTGTGCCACGATCCTTACGAGTGGTATGTGGTCCTGGTGGCGCGCAATGACTCAAAGATCATGGGCCGCGCCGGTATTGCGATGCCACTAGATGACAACACCGACTTGGCTCACGTGACCTTGGATGTGCTGCCCGAGGCGGCAGGAAACGGTATTGGCCGGAAACTTCTCGAAGCGGCCGAGCTTTTTGTGAAGGGTGAGAACCGTAAAATTGTGGTGGTTGAGACCAATCATCCCGCTGCGGATCTCGAAGCTGCCGGCTCCACTGGGGAACGGATTCCCGCAGCTCAGGGAGGCAGTGATCTCCCGCTCAAGAGCCGCGAAGCTCGTTTTGCCAGCAATGCCGGCTACGCACTGGAACGTGTGGAGCAGTTCAGTGCCTGCACCCTGCCCCCTCCCGGAGATCTCCTGGCGCAGCTGGCCCGCCGGGCTGAGGAAACGCATCAAGGTGCCTACCGTGTTCACCAATGGCTGGATTCTTGCCCCGAGGAGTGGGCCGCGGACTTTGTCCGTCTGGAAAAGGGCCACAACGAGGACGACGGCGATCTTGGCACCTGGGATGTGAAACAGCTTCGAGAAGCCGAAGAGCTGTCCCGGCTCAGTGGCCGGCACACCATTGTCAGTGCGGCCGAGCACCTGGAAACAGGGGCGCTAGTGGCTTTCACCTCCATTTCATTGCTGGGGCATCGAGATGACGTAGCTTTCCAGGACGATACCGTGGTGGAGGAAGCCCACAAGGGCAAGGATGTGGGGCTGTTCATTAAGGTTGCCAACATGGAACAGCTGGAACTGCATTTCCCTGCGTTGCGGACGCTCTACACCTGGAATTCTCCGGAGAACCAATACATGCTGGCAGTCAACGCAGCCTTGGGGTACGTCGGCGCGGGCGTAACGGGGCAGTGGCGCAAGGACTTCAACGCCGCTGATTAGCTACGTGAGCCGGAAGTGTGGCCCACTGCACAAGTCCACGATTTGGAATCATGGCGCTGGCTCCTGTAGTCTTAAAACACCAAAGACCGTCGGTCGATGATAATCACCCCCAGCTTGATGATGCAGCATGCATTCTGATGCGCTGGATATGGGCAGTTTTTCATCCGAAAGTCCTTCAATAGGACGGCCAGCGCAGGTGCACAAAGCTTATGTAGCAGTGTTGAACCGGGAGAAATCCTATGGATCCACTGCCACCAAACGCCCCGTACATCTGTGCGGGGCGTTTTTGTTTTACCAGATACCTTCACAGGTTGACGGCAGGATGAGTAAAGACCGGCAACTATTCCCGGAAGGAGTGTTATGGCAACGCCAACAAAGGTGGCTGCAGTTGCAGAAATCAAGCAAGATTTCACCGATTCAACCGCAGCAGTCCTAACCGAATACCGTGGGCTCACCGTAGCTCAGCTCAAGGAGCTGCGCGTTTCTCTCGGCCAGGACACCAAGTTCTCGGTTGTAAAGAACACTCTGACTGCCATTGCGGCTAAGGAAGCTGGTGTTGATGCTTTCGAAGGTCAGCTCTCCGGCCCCACCGCAATTGCGTTCATCAAGGGTGACGCTGTTGCAGCAGCAAAGAGCCTGACGGATTTTGCAAAAGCCAACAAGCAGCTGGTCATCAAGACCGGTATCTTCGAAGGCAAAGCTCTCGACGCTAGCGGAGTTGCCGCACTGGCTGCTCTCGAGTCTCGTGAGCTGCAGCTGGCACGCATTGCTGCCGTCCTCAAGGCTCCGATGGCCGCCGCTGTGCGCACCATCGACGCCCTGCGTTTGAAGCTCGCCGAAGGCGCTCCTGTTGAAGAGGCTCCGGCCGCTGAAGAAGCTCCCGCTGCTGAAGAGGCTCCGGCCGCTGAAGAAGCTCCGGCCGTAGAAGCCGAGACCACCGAAGCATAGCGTGCGCCGTCTTCGGACGCGCCGCCTGCCAGCAGGTGATCACCCCTAGTATTTCCCTAGATCCAACAGGGTTTAGGTTTATGGATTCGCCCCTCGCGGGCAAAACACAGAAGGAGCGCCACTCATGGCTAAGCTCACCAACGACGAGCTCATTGCAGCTTTCAAGGAACTGACCATCATCGAGCTCTCCGAGTTCGTTACCCTCTTCGAAGAGACCTTCGAAGTAACTGCTGCTGCTGTTGCAGTTGCAGGCCCCGCCGGTGGCGCAGCTGAAGAAGCCGCAGAGCAGACTGAATTCGACGTTATCCTCGAAGCAGCCGGCGACAAGAAGATCGCTGTTATCAAGGAAGTTCGCTCCATCACTTCCTTGGGTCTGAAGGAAGCCAAGGAGGTCGTTGATTCGGCTCCTAAGGCTGTTCTTGAAGGTGCAACGAAGGAAGCTGCTGAGAAGGCCAAGGAAGCTCTCGAAGCTGCCGGCGCCACGGTTACCCTCAAGTAATCACCTCGCTCTTCTAAAGAAGCCCCGCACCAATTGGTGCGGGGCTTCTTTGTCTTAACGCGTGCCCACCGGCGGTGGACCGGCATTCCCGGGCCGCTGCCCATGAATGCCCGTCTGGGGTGGCGTCGAGCTATTGCGGCACGGAGATGTCGGCCACCACGGCACCGTAGGCCGCTACAAGTGCGTCCGCGTCGACGAACATGCTGTAGCCGTGTTCACCGGCGCCCATGGCAACCTTGTGCCCGGTCATGCTTTCGTCGGCATAGACGGGCCACGCCGTAGTGCTGCCTAGGGGAGTGATGGTGCCGCGCTCGTAGCCCGTGGCTTCCAAAGCAACCTCCGCCTTGGGCATTTGCAGCTTGTTGACGCCAACTACCGTGCGCAGCTTGGGCCAGGAGATGGAACGGCCGCCGGGCACCAGGGCAAACAGGAATGTCCCATCGCTTCGCTTGACCACCAGAGACTTCACAATGTCCTGTGGTGTGATTCCCATGAGAGTGGCAGCCTCTTCCAAAGAATTGGCTGCAGGGCGGGCAAAGATTTCTACTGCGAGTCCGCGTGCTGCTGCGTCCGCCGCGACCCGGGCATGGCCCTCGGGCAAAGACTCGTGGGTCACTGTGCGTCCCGGAACAGCAGGAGGGCTTCGCCCTGGCCGCCACCGCCGCACAATGACACGGCAGCCTTTCCTGTCCCTCGCCTGCTCAATTCCATGGCTGCATGCAGTGCCAGCCGTGCACCGGAGGCCCCGATGGGGTGGCCTAGCGCAATGGCGCCGCCATGGATGTTGCACTTCTCCAAGGGGAAGTCCAGATCGCGCAAGGACTGAACGGCAACTGAGCCGAAGGCCTCGTTGATCTCAATGAAGTCCAGGTCCGCCACATTCCAGCCTGCCGTTGAAAGCGCCTTGGCAATGGCATTGGAGGGCTGCGAGTGCAGTGAATTATCAGGCCCGGCCACCTGACCGGGGGCGCCCACAACTGCGAGCCAGGTCAGGCCGTGCTCCTCTGCATAGGCGCGCGATGACAAAACCAGGGCGCTGGCACCGTCGGATAGGGGAGAGGAGTTTCCTGCCGTGATGGCGCCGTCGGCGGTAAAGGCTGGACGCAAACCGGCCAAGGTGTCCACGGTGGTCTGCGGCCGAATTCCCTCATCCTGGTCTAGGGTCAGCGGATCCCCCTTACGCTGGGGCACCATGACCGGGACAATCTCGTCGGCGAAAACACCGGCTGCGGCCGCTGCAGCTGCGCGCTGGTGTGAGGCTGCGGCCACCTCGTCTTGAGCGGTGCGGGTGATATTTAGCCGAATGTTTCCACGTTCCGTGGACAGGCCCATGGAGTCGTTGTCGAAGGCGTCCGTCAGCCCATCATGTGCCGCCACGTCGAGGGCCTCGATGGCGCCATAGGCCCAGCCTTTGCGTGATCCTGGCAAAAGATGCGGGGCCGCAGTCATGGATTCCTGCCCGCCGGCAACCACCACGCGAGCTTCCCCGCTTCGAATCAATCGCGCAGCATCAATGACAGCTGTCAGCCCGGAAAGGCAGACCTTGTTGATGGTCAGGGCTGGCACATTCCAGCCAATGCCAGCACCCACGGAGCTCTGCCGTGCCGGGTTCTGACCGGCACCGGCCTGGAGAACCTGCCCCATGATGACCTGATCGATGTCCGCAACGTCCACGCCCGATCGGGTGAGCGCAGCGGCGATAGCCTTTGCGCCAAGTTCGGCGCCAGTAAATGGCGCCAGCTGACCGTTCAACCGTCCCTGTGGAGTGCGGGCTCCGGCAAGAATTACTACATCATTTGCTTGTGACGCCATGGCCGCACTGCTCCTTGAATCTTATTCCGCACACTTCCTCGTTGAACTGTGCATCCCTTCCATAGAATCTAACAGCACCGCCCCCTTTGAAAATTCCTTTTGGCTGTTCGACGGCGAAGCAAACGGGGTATTATGAGCGTGCAGCGGCGGTGAGAATATCCATACTTGCGATTTTCCAAATCTCGGGGTAGACACGCGAGCCCTTAATGCAGTAGAGTAGATCTTTGCGTATCCCTCTTTACCTTCAGCCTTCATATAGCGGTGGGCTTTGTTTCGGTCAAGGGTCATGGAAACACGCGCCAAAGGGCAGCATTGCTGCACTTTGAAGCGTCTTCCACGGCTGTTTGGCCAGCGTTCCTCCGGGTTTGATGACCGGGAGAGAAACGGGTAAGGGTTCGTAAGAACAAGCCTGCAGGTCTGTGGAAGGATCCCTCTTGGTCGCCTCGAGCACCTCTAATGTAAATAACGCTGCAACCGCTATCGATTCAAACAGCACCGACGGTGCAAAGAGTCGCATCTCATTCGCTAAGATTCATGAGCCGCTTGACGTGCCGAATCTGCTTGCACTCCAGACCGAGAGCTTTGACTGGCTCGTAGGTAATGGACGCTGGCAGGACCGCATGCAGAGTGCCGTGGATGCTGGCGATGACAGTGTGGCCGTCACGTCGGGTCTGTCCGACATTTTCGAAGAAATTTCCCCCATCGAGGACTTCCAGGGCACCATGTCCCTGTCCTTTACGGAGCCGGAATTCTCTGACCCCAAGTTCACCGTTGACGAGTGCAAGGATCGCGACGCTACGTACGCCGCACCGCTGTACGTCAAGGCCGAGTTCATGAACAACTTGACCGGTGAAATCAAGCAGCAGACTGTCTTCATGGGCGATTTCCCGCTCATGACCAACAAGGGCACGTTTGTTATCAACGGCACCGAGCGTGTTGTTGTTTCCCAGCTGGTTCGTTCCCCGGGTGCTTACTTCGAGCGCACCGCGGACAAGACCAGTGACAAGGAAATCTTCACCGCCAAGATCATCCCCTCACGTGGTGCATGGTTCGAGCTGGAGATTGACAAGCGCGATCAGGTTGGCGTTCGTCTTGACCGCAAGCGCAAGCAGTCAGTCACCGTACTGCTGAAAGCTTTGGGTTGGACCGAAGGCCAGATCCTGGAAGAGTTCGGCGAGTTCGACTCGATCCGCGCCACCTTGGAAAAGGATGCCACCACAGGCCGCGAGGATGCCCTGCTGGACATCTACCGCAAGCTCCGTCCGGGCGAGCCGCCCACAGTTGACGCTGCTGACGCACTGTTGCACAACCTGTACTTCAACCCGAAGCGTTACGATCTGGCCAAGGTTGGCCGTTACAAGATCAACCGCAAGCTGGGTATTGACCTGCCGTTGAGCGACGAGAAGGCTTCCGTCCTGAGCGTGGATGACATTGTCGCCATGATCAAGTACTTGGTTGCTTTGCACGCCGGCAACAAGACCACCAAGGGCCAGCGCGACGGCGCCGAGGTTGACCTCCGTGTTGACGTCGATGACATCGACCACTTTGGTAACCGTCGTATCCGCGCCGTTGGCGAGCTCATCGAGAACCAGGTCCGCACGGGCCTGTCCCGTATGGAGCGCGTTGTTCGCGAGCGTATGACCACTCAGGACGTCGAGGCCATTACGCCGCAGACACTGATCAACATCCGTCCCGTTGTGGCAGCTATCAAGGAGTTCTTCGGAACCTCTCAGCTCTCACAGTTCATGGATCAGAACAACCCGCTGGCCGGTCTGACGCACAAGCGTCGTCTGTCCGCGCTGGGCCCGGGCGGTTTGTCCCGTGACCGTGCAGGCATGGAAGTTCGAGACGTTCACCCGTCGCACTACGGCCGTATGTGCCCCATTGAAACCCCTGAAGGACCCAACATTGGTCTGATCGGTTCCTTGGCTTCCTACGGACGTATTAACCCGTTCGGTTTCATTGAGACCCCGTACCGTCGCGTCAAGAACGGCTTCGTCTCTGACGAGGTTGATTACCTGACCGCTGATGACGAGATGGACGTTGTCATTGCACAGGCCAACGCGCCTCTGGATGCCAACAGCCACTTCGAAGAAGATTCTGTTCTGGTTCGCCAGCGCGGTGGTGGCGGCGAGCCCGTCCTGATCCCGGCCAACGACGTCGAGTACATGGACGTTTCCCCGCGCCAGATGGTGTCCGTGGCAACAGCCTTGATTCCGTTCCTCGAGCACGATGACGCTAACCGCGCACTCATGGGTGCGAACATGCAGCGTCAGGCTGTTCCGCTGGTCCAGTCCGAGGCCCCCTTTGTGGGTACCGGCATGGAGCGCGCAACGGCTGTTGACGCCGGAGACGTTGTCATCGCCAAGAAGGCCGGTGTGGTCTCTGAGGTTTCCGCAGACGTCGTTGTCATGTTGAACGACGACGGCACGGAGATCAGCTACCCGATCGCCAAGTACCAGCGTTCCAACCAGGGAACGGCCTACAACCAGCGCGTTCTGGCCTCTGAGGGCCAGCGTCTGGAAGTTGGCGGCATCATCGCTGACGGTCCGGCAACGGACATGGGCGAGCTTGCCTTGGGTAAGAACCTCTTGGTTGCTTTCATGTCCTGGGAAGGTCACAACTACGAGGATGCCATCATCCTTTCGCAGCGCATTGTTGCCGAAGATGTACTCTCCTCCATTCACATCGAAGAGCATGAGATCGATGCTCGCGACACCAAGCTTGGTGCTGAAGAAATTACTCGGGACATCCCGAACGTTTCCGAGGAAATCCTTGCTGGTCTCGACGAGCGCGGCATCATCCACATCGGTGCAGAAGTTGAAGCCGGCGACATCCTGGTTGGAAAGGTCACGCCCAAGGGCGAGACCGAACTGACCCCGGAAGAGCGTTTGCTGCGCGCCATCTTCGGTGAGAAGAGCCGCGAAGTTCGCGACACTTCCTTGAAGGTTCCCCACGGTGAATCAGGAACCGTCATCGGTGTTCGCGTCTTTGACCGCGACTCCGAAGATGACCTGCCCCCCGGTGTGAACCAGCTGGTTCGCGTTTACGTTGCCAACAAGCGCAAGATCACCGATGGTGACAAGTTGGCTGGCCGTCACGGTAACAAGGGTGTTATTTCCAAGATCCTCCCGATCGAAGATATGCCCTTCCTGGCCGACGGTACCCCGGTTGACATCGTCCTGAACCCCTTGGGTGTTCCGGGTCGAATGAACGTTGGACAGGTCCTGGAAATCCACCTCGGTTGGGTTGCCAAGACTGGTTGGAAGGTTGAAGGCGAGCCTGACTGGATCAAGAACCTGCCGAACCTGCCGCGTGAAATCGGTCAGACGAAGGTTGCTACTCCGGTATTCGATGGTGCCCGTGACTCTGAAATCACTGGTCTGCTCGATTCCACCACGCTGACTCGTGACGGCGAACGCCTGATCGATTCCTCCGGTAAGACGCGTCTGTTTGACGGCCGCTCCGGCGAGCCGTTCCCGGACCCGGTTTCCGTGGGCTACATGTACATCTTGAAGCTTCACCACTTGGTGGACGACAAGATCCACGCCCGCTCCACGGGCCCGTACTCCATGATCACTCAGCAGCCCTTGGGCGGTAAGGCGCAGTTCGGTGGACAGCGCTTTGGTGAGATGGAAGTTTGGGCACTGGAAGCATACGGCGCGGCGTACACGCTGCAGGAATTGCTGACGATCAAGTCCGATGATATTCATGGCCGCGTGAAGGTTTACGAGGCCATCGTCAAGGGCGAGAACATCCCGGAGCCGGGTATCCCGGAATCCTTCAAGGTTCTCATCAAGGAAATGCAGTCGCTGTGCCTGAACGTGGAAGTACTTTCCACCGACGGAACAACGATTGAGATGCGTGACTCGGATGAAGAAGTCTTCCGGGCCGCGGAGGAGCTGGGCATCGACCTGTCACGGGCCGAGCCTAACTCTGTCGAAGAAGTTTAGTGAGTCGACGGCGGTGGCCAGCCCACCGCCGTCGAACCTTCACTTCCTCCCGTACCCGCTTAGACATTCAGACTTAGAGAATTAGAGAGAACAGGACCCATATGTCCAGCGAATCCTCCTTCGGCCTCATGCAGATTGGCCTGGCCACCGCGCAAGATATCCGCGACTGGTCACACGGCGAAGTCAAGAAGCCGGAAACTATCAACTACCGCACGCTCAAGCCGGAAAAGGACGGGCTCTTCTGCGAGAAGATCTTCGGCCCTTCCCGTGACTGGGAGTGCTACTGCGGCAAGTACAAGCGCGTGCGCTTCAAGGGCATCATTTGTGAGCGTTGTGGCGTTGAAGTCACCCGCGCCAAGGTGCGCCGTGAGCGCATGGGCCACATTGAGCTTGCCGCTCCCGTAACTCACATCTGGTACTTCAAGGGCGTTCCCTCGCGCTTGGGCTACCTCTTGGATCTGGCTCCGAAGGACCTTGAAAAGGTCATTTACTTCGCTGCCTATATGATCACCAGCGTCGACGATGCTGCCCGCCACGAAGAATTGCCGAACCTTCAGATCGAGCATGATCTGGAAAAGAAGCGCATGGTGGACACTCGTGACAGCGACATCGCCACGATCGCCCGCGACCTGGAAGGCGAGCTTGCTCGTCTTGAAGGCGAAGGCGCCAAGGCTGCCGATAAGAAGAAGGCTCGCGACTCCGCGGACCGTCAGATGGCTAACGTGCGTAAGCGCGCCGACGCCGATATCGACCGCCTCGAGCAGGTTTGGGACCGTTTCAAGGCTCTCAAGGTTGCCGACCTGGAAGGTGACGAAGCTCTTTACCGCGAACTGCGCGAGCGCTACGGCATGTTCTTCGAAGGTTCCATGGGTGCCGAAGCCATCAAGAGCCGTCTTGCGACGTTCGACATGGCTGGCGAAGCCGAGATCCTGCGCGACATCATTGCCAATGGCAAGGGCCAGCGCAAGACCCGTGCACTGAAGCGACTGAAGGTTGTCAACGCATTCTTGACCACCAACAACAGCCCGCTTGGCATGGTTCTGGACGCCGTCCCGGTGATCCCGCCGGAACTGCGCCCCATGGTTCAGCTCGACGGTGGCCGTTTCGCTACCTCGGACTTGAACGATCTGTACCGTCGCGTGATCAACCGCAACAACCGTCTCAAGCGCCTGCTTGATTTGGGTGCTCCGGAGATCATCGTCAACAACGAAAAGCGCATGCTGCAGGAAGCTGTTGACTCGCTGTTCGATAACGGTCGTCGTGGCCGTCCTGTCACCGGTCCGGGTAACCGTCCGTTGAAGTCCCTGAGCGACATGCTCAAGGGCAAGCAGGGTCGATTCCGTCAGAACCTCCTTGGCAAGCGCGTTGACTACTCTGGCCGTTCGGTTATTGTTGTTGGCCCGCAGCTGAAGCTGCACCAGTGTGGTCTGCCTAAGCAGATGGCGTTGGAGCTCTTCAAGCCGTTCGTGATGAAGCGCTTGGTTGACCTCAACCACGCACAGAACATCAAGAGCGCCAAGCGCATGGTTGAGCGTTTCCGTCCCCAGGTTTGGGATGTTCTCGAAGAGATCATCACCGAGCACCCGGTACTGCTGAACCGTGCACCAACCCTGCACCGTTTGGGTATCCAGGCGTTCGAGCCTCAGCTTGTTGAAGGTAAGGCAATCCAGCTTCACCCGCTGGTTTGTGGTGCTTTCAACGCTGACTTCGACGGTGACCAGATGGCAGTTCACTTGCCGTTGAGCCCCGAAGCTCAGGCTGAAGCTCGCATCTTGATGTTGTCCTCGAACAACATTTTGAAGCCTTCTGATGGCCGTCCCGTGACCTTGCCGTCACAGGATATGATCATCGGTCTGTACCACTTGACCACCAAGCGCGAAGGTTCTGTTGGCGAAGGCCGCAGCTTCTCCACCGCTGCCGAGGCCATCATGGCCCACGACGCCGGTGAGCTGCACTTGAACTCTCAGGTGAAGATCCGTTTGGATAACTTCATCCCGGGCGTCGAGCGCAAGGGTCCGGAAGGCTTCGTTGCTGGCGATTCCGCCATCATCGACACGTCCCTGGGTCAGGTCATCTTCAACGAGACTCTGCCTGCGGATTACCCGTGGATCGAAGCAGTTGCCGACAAGGGCCAACTCTCCGAGATCGTCAACGACCTCGCCGAGCGGTACCCCAAGGTAGTTGTGGCAGCAACACTGGATAACCTGAAGGATTCCGGTTTCTACTGGGCCACCCGATCAGGTGTCACAGTTGCTATCTCGGACATTAAGGTGCCCGAAGCCAAGCCCGCCATCTTGGAAGGCTACGAGATCAAGGCCGCCAAGGTTCAGGCTCAGTACGACAAGGGTCTGATTGCTGACGAGGAGCGCCGCCAGGAGCTCATCGACATTTGGAACCAGGCAACCAACGAGATCGCTGATGTTATGCGCGCATCCTTCGCCGCATCCAACACGATTAACCGTATGGTTTCCTCCGGTGCTCGTGGTAACTGGATGCAGGTTCGCCAGATTGCCGGTATCCGTGGCTTGGTGGCTAACCCTAAGGGTGAAATTATTCCTCGCCCGATCAAGTCCTCTTACCGTGAGGGCCTGTCGGTTTTGGAGTACTTCATTGCTACTCACGGTGCCCGTAAGGGTCTTGCTGATACCGCTCTGCGTACGGCAAACTCCGGTTACCTGACGCGTCGACTGGTTGACGTTTCACAGGATGTCATCGTTCGCGAAGACGACTGTGGCACCGAGCGCGGTTTGACTCTGCCCATCGCTGTCGTTGACAGCAATGGCGAGTTCGTCCTGCACGAGGAAGTCGAGAACAGCGTTTACGCTCGTACCTTGGCGTCCGAGGTAGTGGACTCCTCAGGCACGGTCTTGGCTGAAGCCGGAGCCGATGTCGGAGATGTTCTCATCGCCGCGCTGTTCGCAGCTGGTGTTGAAGAGATCAAGGTCCGCTCGGTACTGACCTGTGAGTCAACTGTTGGAACCTGTGCTCTTTGCTACGGCCGTTCACTGGCCACCGGCAAGACCGTGGACATTGGTGAGGCCGTCGGTATTATTGCCGCACAGTCCATTGGTGAGCCCGGTACCCAGCTGACCATGCGTACCTTCCACACCGGTGGTGCTGTTTCTGCCAGCCGTGGCGAGGACATCACCCAGGGTCTGCCCCGTATTCAGGAGCTCTTCGAAGCACGTACCCCCAAGGGTGTTGCTCCGATCGCAGAAGCTGCCGGCCGCATCAACATTGATGAGTCCGAGAAGACCATGCGTTTGATCCTGACACCGGACGACGGCACCGAAGAGATCGCTTACCCGGTTCTTCGCCGTGCACGTCTGACGGTTGCTGACGGTGAGCATGTTGAAGTTGGCCAGAAGCTCATTGTGGGTGCGGTTGACCCCAAGCAGGTTCTGCGTATCCTCGGCCCGCGTGCCGCTCAGAAGCACCTCGTTGAGGAAGTTCAGGGCGTTTACCGCAGCCAGGGTGTGGGTATCCACGACAAGCACGTCGAGGTTATTGTCCGCCAGATGCTCCGTCGCGTGACGGTCATTGAGTCCGGCGATTCCAAGTTGCTGCCCGGCGAGCTCGCCGAGCGCGGTCGCTTCGAGACGGAAAACCGTCGCGTTGTGTCCGAAGGCAAGAAGCCGGCATCAGGTCGTAACGAACTGATGGGTATCACCAAGGCTTCCTTGGCTACCGAATCATGGCTCTCCGCCGCATCCTTCCAGGAGACCACCCGCGTTCTGACGCAGGCGGCCATGGAAGGTAAGTCGGACCCGCTGTTGGGTCTGAAGGAGAACGTGATCATCGGTAAGTTGATTCCTGCCGGCACCGGCCTTCCGCGCTACACCAACGTCACGGTGGAGCCCACGGAAGAAGCCAAGGCCAACCTGTTCACGGGTCCGAGCGCATTCAGCGACTTTGACTATGTGGGCGGCGTAGGAGATTTGGGTAACGAGTTCCGTGCCATCCCCTTGGATGACTACGATCTCGGTACCAACTTCTCCGGCTGACATATAGCTGAATAAGAGAGCTGCCGAGGGTCCCAAGCCGAGCTTGCGAGGTTTGGGAGGCAGCGAACGGGCGGTTGGTGAGTTTCATTGCGAAACTCACCAACTGCCGTCGTACTTTAAGTAACGCTTCCTCAGATAATGCGGCTTTTTGGCAAACGCTCCTGCACCACTACAGGGAATAGTCGCCGGACTTCCACTTCTCCCAGTCCCAGGTGGAAAGGAACTTGCTCGCACTGGCATGACCCTTGGCGTACATGTCCCGTTTGTCTTGGGCTGTGAGCTTGAAATCGGTTGAGTGGTAGGCGGAGGTGTCCACGAAAACGGTGCGAGAGATCGCTTGTGGGTCATTCACATAGCTGCGATCATGGGCCCCAATCATGGTGCTCAACAGCGACTTGGCTAATTGGACACCATTGTCATCCGCAACCCAGTCTTCGGATCGGATGGTGGAGCGGCCGGAGAGCTTCACTCCGAGTGTGGGCCACCGTGAGGGTGCGCTGTCATGCCGGTCAAAGATTGACATGGGGAAGTTGGAGAGCATGCCGCCATCAACGCAAACAATGTGATCATGGCCTGTGGTCTTGACATCGGTGGGCAACTTCCAGGGGCGGAAGAAGAACGGAATTGAGGCGGAAGCGCGGATGGCGTCTGCCACAGATGCCGTGTCGGGGTCCACACCCAGAAGCTGTTCATAGTCCCATGGCAGGCGGAGCATCAGCCCTCGTGAAACATCAGAGACAATCACCACCAGCTTGTATCTCTGGGACGGTGGCAGCGCACTGTCTGGATCGTCCTCCTTTAGATCAGCCCATGTGCGCACCCCATGTTCGGCGAGGGTATCGGTGAGCCAATCATGCAGGAATCCACCAGCGTAGAGACCTTCATGGAGGAGCAAACCTGCCGTTGCACCCACCCCGGGGATATGTGAAAAGAACCCCACCTCATCCTCGAAGCGCGAAAAATCCAGCTGATCCATCACAGTTTTTACCTGTGAAACACCCATGCCAGAGGCAAGTAGACCAGCAACTATTGCCCCTGCGGACGTGCCGGCAATTCGGTGAAAAGTGTATGGATCGCTGTGGTTGGCCAAAGCGGTCACCGCGCCGACCAAACTGGAGCCTTTCACACCGCCACCTTCAAGAACCAAATCTGCATCAGTCATGACGCACCCGCTCAATCTGCAAGCCGCCCCACAAGTGAGGCTCCGCGGAGTCGCAAGCGCGGCGCACGGCGTCGTGGGGTATCTTTGAGCGTGCGCCTGCTTGCTGCGCCTGTCAAGTACGCGTCTGGAGGACGATTCGTGCCAGAGGGGTAACCCGTGGTAATGTAATAAGTAATTGTTAGTGTGGCAGTGGATAAGAGTGTCAATTTTCTTACGTTTCGACGGAGGAAGTGGATGCGGGTCCGGGTTGTACGGTTCTTGTACAGCGAATGCCACATTTTTGCATGCCTAGGCGCTGTGAAGTCGCCAAGTCTGCGACTACCAGTAAAAGGCTTTCCCTGGCGGCTGTTTAATGTGAGCGTCGGGGCCAGCAACACGAGAATCCACTCGAGAAAACAACGGAGAACACGAAAGTGCCTACGATTAACCAGCTGGTCCGAAAGGGCCGGACACCCAAGGTCACAAAGACCAAGGCTCCCGCATTGAAGGGTAGCCCCATGCGTCGCGGCGTTTGCACGCGCGTTTACACGACCACTCCGAAGAAGCCGAACTCGGCTCTGCGTAAGGTTGCACGTGTGCGCCTCAACGGCGGCGTGGAAGTTACTGCTTACATCCCCGGTGTTGGCCACAACCTCCAGGAGCACTCCATCGTGCTCGTTCGTGGAGGCCGTGTTAAGGACCTTCCCGGTGTTCGTTACAAGATCGTCCGTGGCGCATTGGATACCCAGGGCGTTAAGAACCGCAAGCAGGCTCGCAGCCGCTACGGTGCAAAGATGGAGAAGAAGTAATATGCCTCGCAAGGGTCCGGCCCCCAAGCGGCCGCTAGTTGTAGATCCCGTATACGGTTCCCCCCTGGTCACTCAGCTGATCAACAAGGTCCTCGTTGACGGCAAGAAGTCCACCGCAGAGCGCATCGTTTACGGTGCACTCGAAGGTGTACGCGAAAAGACCGGTGCTGATCCCGTTGTTGCCTTGAAGAAGGCCATGGAGAACATCAAGCCGAGCCTTGAAGTTAAGTCCCGCCGTGTTGGTGGCGCTACCTACCAGGTTCCCGTTGAAGTCAAGCCGGGTCGTCAGACCGCACTTGCTCTTCGCTGGTTGGTTGGTTACTCAAAGGCTCGCCGCGAGAAGACCATGACCGAGCGTTTGCGCAACGAAGTATTGGATGCCTCCAATGGTCTTGGTGCCGCTGTTAAGCGTCGCGAAGATACCCACAAGATGGCAGAGTCCAACAAGGCCTTCGCCCATTACCGCTGGTAACTAGAGCAAATAGCTTGCCGGCGGCTCAACCCGCCGGCAAGCTTTCAGCTCATCTCTAGACAAGGGAGAAACCGTGGCACAGGACGTGCTTACAGACCTTCTGAAGGTCCGCAACATCGGCATCATGGCCCACATTGATGCTGGCAAGACCACTACCACTGAGCGCATCCTGTTCTACACGGGTGTGAACCACAAGATCGGCGAAACGCACGACGGTGCTTCGACGACTGACTGGATGGAACAGGAAAAGGAACGCGGCATCACCATCACGAGCGCCGCCGTGACCTGCTTCTGGAACAACAACCAGATCAACATCATTGACACCCCCGGCCACGTTGACTTCACGGTGGAAGTTGAGCGCTCCTTGCGAGTTCTCGATGGCGCCGTTGCTGTCTTCGATGGCAAGGAAGGCGTTGAGCCGCAGTCTGAGACCGTTTGGCGTCAGGCTGACAAGTACAACGTTCCGCGTATCTGCTTTGTCAACAAGATGGACAAGCTCGGTGCTGACTTCTACTTCACCGTAGACACCATCATCAACCGCTTGGGTGCCAAGCCGTTGGTTATGCAGCTGCCGATCGGCGTCGAGAGTGAATTCACCGGTGTTGTTGACCTGATGACGATGAAGGCATTCGTCTGGGCCGGCGACTCCAAGGGTGACGTCACCATGGGTGCTGCTTACGAAATCCAGGAGATCCCCGCTGATCTTCAGGAAAAGGCTGAAGAGTACCGCGCAGCCCTCATTGAGGCCGTTGCAGAGTCCTCCGAAGAGCTCATGGAGAAGTACCTCGAGGGCGTAGAGCCTTCCATCGAGGAACTCAAGGCTGGCATCCGCAAGATGACCGTCAACTCTGAGATCTACCCGGTCTTCTGTGGTTCTGCATTCAAGAACCGTGGCGTTCAGCCGATGCTCGATGCTGTCATCGACTACCTGCCGAACCCGATCGACGTTGGCGCAATGATCGGTCACGATCCTCGCGACGAGTCCATTGAGATCAGGCGCGAACCGAGCGAAACGGAGCCGTTCTCGGCTCTGGCGTTCAAGATCGCTACGCACCCGTTCTTCGGTCAGTTGAACTTCATCCGCGTGTACTCCGGCAAGGTAACTTCCGGTACGCAGCTGATGAACTCGACCAAGGGCAAGAAAGAGCGCATTGGCAAGCTCTTCCAGATGCACGCCAATAAGGAAATGCCCGTAGACGAGATCCACGCGGGTCACATCTACGCTGTGATTGGCCTCAAGGACACCACCACCGGTGATACCTTGTGCGATCCGGCTAACCCCATCGTTCTTGAGTCGATGACCTTCCCCGCTCCCGTGATCTTCGTTGCCATTGAGCCGAAGACCAAGGGTGACCAGGAGAAGCTCTCCACTGCTATCCAGAAGCTCTCCGCTGAGGACCCGACGTTCACCGTCAACCTCAACGAAGACACCGGCCAGACCGAAATTGGCGGCATGGGCGAGCTCCACTTGGACATCCTTGTGGACCGCATGCGTCGCGAATTCAACGTTGAAGCCAACGTTGGCAAGCCGCAGGTTGCGTACCGCGAAACCATCAAGCGCGCCGTTGCTAAGCACGACTACACGCACAAGAAGCAGACCGGTGGTTCAGGTCAGTTCGCTAAGATCCAGATCGCCATTGAGCCCCTGGATACTTCTGAAGGCGAAATGTACGAGTTCAGCAACAAGGTCACCGGTGGCCGTGTTCCCCGTGAATACATCCCCAGCGTTGACCAGGGCATCCAGTCCGCACTGCCTGATGGCGTGCTGGCCGGTTACCCGATGGTTGGCATCAAGGCCACACTGCTTGACGGTGCGTCTCACGATGTTGACTCCTCCGAAATGGCCTTCAAGATCGCTGGTCGTATGGCGTTCAAGGAAGCTGCTCGGATGGCCAACCCCATTCTGCTTGAGCCGTTGATGGAAGTTGAAGTCCGCACCCCTGAGGAATACATGGGTGAAGTAATCGGTGACATCAACTCTCGTCGTGGCCAGATGCAGTCCATGGAGGATGCAAGCGGTGTCAAGGTCATCAAGGCTCTTGTTCCCTTGTCCGGCATGTTCGGTTACATCGGTGATCTGCGGTCCAAGACCCAGGGTCGTGCCGTGTACTCGATGAAGTTCGATAGCTACTCTGAGGTTCCGAAGGCTGTTGCCGACGAAATCATCCAGAAGGCCCGCGGCGAGTAGTCGCTCTTTTGACTGGGTCGCATCTGGCATTAGGCTGGATGCGACCCAATCTGAAGCAATTTCTTAAATATCAAAAGCCCCCAGTAGACTTATTTTGATTTCAGTGACGAACAGCGTCTCTGAGAGTAAGTTTTCTAAATGTTCTAGGAGGAACCTGTGGCAAAGGCAAAGTTCGAGCGGACCAAGCCGCACGTTAACATCGGCACCATCGGTCACGTTGACCATGGTAAGACCACGTTGACTGCTGCCATTTCCAAGGTACTGTACGACAAGTACCCGGATCTCAACGAGCAGCGTGATTTCAGCTCCATCGACTCGGCGCCGGAAGAGCGCCAGCGTGGTATCACGATCAACATCTCTCACGTTGAGTACCAGACCGAGAAGCGCCACTACGCACACGTAGACGCCCCCGGTCACGCTGACTACATCAAGAACATGATCACCGGTGCTGCTCAGATGGACGGCGCTATCTTGGTAGTTGCTGCAACTGACGGCCCGATGGCTCAGACTCGCGAGCACGTTCTGTTGGCCCGCCAGGTTGGCGTTCCCTACCTGCTGGTCGCACTGAACAAGTCCGACATGGTTGATGACGAAGAACTCCTCGACTTGGTCGAAATGGAAGTTCGCGAACTGCTCTCCTCACAGGGCTTCGACGGCGACGAGGCACCTGTTGTCCGCGTTTCCGGCCTGAAGGCTCTGGAAGGCGACCCCGTATGGGTCAAGTCCGTTGAGGACCTGATGGAAGCCGTTGACAACAACGTTCCTGACCCGATCCGCGACAAGGACAAGCCGTTCTTGATGCCGGTTGAAGATGTCTTCACCATCACCGGTCGTGGCACCGTTGTTACGGGCCGCGCCGAGCGTGGCACCTTGGGCATCAACTCTGAGGTTGAGATTGTTGGTATCCGCCCGGTCCAGAAGACCACGGTTACCGGTATCGAAATGTTCCACAAGCAGCTCGACGAGGCTTGGGCCGGCGAGAACTGTGGTCTGCTTCTCCGCGGTATCAAGCGCGAAGACGTAGAGCGTGGCCAGGTTATCGTGAAGCCGGGTTCCATTACCCCGCACACCGATTTCGAAGCCAACGTCTACATCTTGGCCAAGGATGAGGGCGGTCGTCACAACCCGTTCTACTCCAACTACCGCCCGCAGTTCTACTTCCGCACCACGGATGTTACCGGCGTCATCACCTTGCCTGAGGGCACGGAAATGGTTATGCCTGGCGACAACACCGAAATGACTGTCGCGCTGATCCAGCCGATCGCCATGGAAGAGGGCCTCGGCTTCGCTATCCGCGAAGGCGGCCGCACCGTTGGTTCAGGTCGTGTCACCAAGATCATCAAGTAATTTCTAATTACTTAGATCTATAAGGAAGGGCCCCAGCTTCGGCTGGGGCCCTTCCCGTTTAAGGCTTGGCTGCACGCTTGACATGCTCGACATGCCAGTTGGGCGGGTTTCGCGACGTACTGCCGAGCTGATGGAAATGGGAGCTGATGGAAATGTTCGACGGCGGATGCGGCCTTCCGTGCGGATGTGGCCAAGGTGGTCCCGGCCCGGGCAACGCCAGTTGGTGCATGGGTGAGATGCCGTCCATGATTGACTGGGGGCAGTGTCTCCGATCTGCCCGTCAACCCCGATCTTGTCGGTGTGGGAGTCCACGGAGTGGACTTTTTTGCCGCCCCCACGAGGTGTTCGCGGATGGTGCGCTGGTCTTCCGGGGGCCAGTCCAAGACGGCAGCCAAGTAGTAGGTATTGGGGATGCCATATTCATCATGGCCGTCCAGCAGTTCCTTCTGCTGGATGTCGCTGAGACCGTCCTAGCTGTCGAGCACGTCCTGCTCGCTGCGGCTGCCACTGTTTCCACCACCGGCGTTTCCCTCGCCATTTCCGCAGCCGGGGCCAAGCCTGCTTTTACTGGAGGCGCCTCCCTGTTCCCTAGCCTGGGCTGAGGGTGGTGCGGGGCCACAAGTTCTTATGACCAGCGTAGAAGATATGTACAAAATTTCCGGTGGGCAGTAGTGCCCATGGTGTGGCAGCAGCCGCGCTATAGGCTTGAACCATGGCAATCAGCAAGCAACAGGTTCCTGCGGGGACCCTCCGAACTGCCTCCATCATCATCTTGGCATTTGCCGCAGCCGTGCTGCTGTTTGGCTTGAACATGTTTCAGGTGGGGAGCAATCCAGGGAGTACTGCCCGGGAGCTGCAGGGGTCAGGGCTGCCTGGGACTGTCACCGATGCCCGGGTCAATGTGGGCCATGGCGGTGACGGGCTACAGCACGTCTTTCGCGTGGAACTGATCTTCATGGGCAGCGACGGGACGGAGCACTCGCTCACTACCAACCACTTTCCCCGTGATCCAGCGCCCAGCACGTCCACCCAAGGATGGGTTGAGGACTTCCCCACGAAGGCTGAGATCGTGGGCCAGCCCGTGCGCTACCGCCTGGGTGAGAGTCCCGCCGTCGAGCTTGAGCGAGAAATTCCGGTCCTGGTCACTGCGGGCTGGAGCTTCCCCAACTATCTGGGCCTGGGGCTCATGGTCCTCGGCGTTGGTGCGGGCGTTGGCGGAACCGTGAGCCTAGTGCGCGCCATGCGCCGGATTCGGGAGGGCTGATTCCATGCCCCAGGTCATTGCCGAACGGACCGTGCGGCTGGATGCTGCCACAGCCTTCGAACTCTCCCAGACCACTGGCGACTTCCGGCTGAAGTGGGACCCGTTCATCCACTCGCAGCATTTGGAAGGCGGTGCCACGCAGGCGGCCAAGGGTGTGCGCACCCGGACGCGGTCGAGGATGGGGCTGCTCATGGTCAGCGAGTACGTTTCCTATGTGCCCGGCCGGAACGTCGGCATGAAGATGGTTTCCGGGCCGTGGTTCTTTGATCAGTTTGGCGGTGGCTGGCGTTTTTCCGAGCACGACGGCGGAACCCGCCTGGTCTGGAAGTACACCTTCTCCTGCCGGCCGGGATGGCTGCGGTGGCTGGCCCACCCCGTTGGCGAATGGTTGCTGGGGCGGGAGATTGAGCGGCGTATTTCAGCGTTTGCCACGGCGTGCGGAGACGATGCCCTAATTGCTGAAATGCGGTCGATTTCAGACGCCGGATAGTTATATCCATTTGATGGCCTAAATGGCGATTTTGTCCGTCCGGTGGCTTAGGATGAGAACTTACAGTCACTAGGGGAGTCGCATGAACCAGCATCGGGTACCTGAAATTCCCGCTCAGCCGCCTGCACCGTCTGCCGTTCAGCAGGCCTACGGCAGCGGCTACCTGGACGGCCACCTTGCCGGTTGGCGCGACGCCATTGCAGCCCAGGTAGCCCAAGCTGCGTTTGGTGCCCAGATGCTACAGGACGCTCCGGCGCCACCTGTTGTATCACCTTCTGTTGATACCCCTCCTGTCGCTGCGCCGCCTTTTGCTGGGCCGCAGGTTCCACAACAGCAGCTTCCCCCGCCTCATGCATTGCAACAGCCAGTGCAACAGCACATGCAGGGCCAGGCCTTCCCCGCTGGGCCCGTCATGGCCGGCGCCATGGCCCCGCCAAACGTCATGCCACAGCCCGTGCGCCGCCAACCTGGCCCTATGGCCGCGCCGATCATGGCGCAGCGTCCGACGCAGGTTCCCCTTGACCCGGCCGCCTTGGCTGCCCGGAAGGGTCGGCGGGAAACCCAGAACATCAACATCACCTTGTACGTTGCCAGCCTGCTGATGGTGGCCGCTGCTGCCTTGTTCGTTGGCAGCAGCCAGCCGGTGCCCGTCCGGCTCGTTGGGGTATGGCTGGCCACGGTGCTTTTCTATGCCGCGGGCCTGATGCTCCACAGCAAGGTTGCCAGGCTCAAGCCGGCGGCTGTTGCCTTCACCGGCACCGCCCTGGCAATCATCCCCTTCGCAGGCCTGGCCATGTACAACCTCGGCTTCCCCGACGCCCCAGCCGTGTGGCTCGTGACGTCGCTGATTGGCACCGTGGCTTATGTGGTCGCGGCCGTGCGGTTGCAAAGCCGGCTGGTTGTTTATCTGTCCCTAGCATTCCTACTGTCCACCGCATGGTCTTCCGTAGCGGTCCTTGGCGCGGCTCTGGCCTGGTACTTCGCCGCATTGGTTGTCTTCTCGGCACTGCTGTCCCTGGCCGGACACCTGCTGGACAATGGCGAGGGCGAAGCCAGCCTGTACGCCAAGCCGCTGTCCGATCTGGGACCCTGGTTTGCGCCCGTTGGCATTGCCGGTTCGCTCGTCTTCTCGCTCGCCTTGAACGCGGCCGACCACACCCTCGTTTTGCTCGCGGGTACCATCTATTACGCCGCGATGGTTACCATCTGTGCCCCTGTCATGCGCAGGTGGAACTACCTTGGACTCAGGGCTTCCGTGACTCTTGCGGCACCCTTTATAGGGTGGCTGATTCAGCCCGAACTGGCGTGGTCAGCCGGGGCGTTCACGCTTGGACTGGCCCTGCAATCTATTGTGTTGGCCTATCGCCGGGACCAGCTGGCCACCTTCCTCGGCGCTAGCCGCTGGGTTGACCGTGACGTGTTCACCAGTGTCCCGGTGGTGGCCGCAGGCGCTGTGGCGTGGACCGTCGGGCTGGCCGTTCCCTTCGGCCCGGAATCGGGCAACGAACCCTTTGCTGCTCTGGGACTGGTGGTTGCGCTGGTCACCGCAACCGCTGTGGTGCCAGCGTTCCTGCCCAAAGGGGAGTGGCTGCCGCTGCCAGCCGTGGCGCTCACCCTGCTGTGCTCGCCTTTCCTGGCCGCATCGGATTGGATGGTCCTCACGGCGATCGGCGTGGTCTACTCGGCCGCCAGGCACCTGTCCGCGAGAAATACCACCCTGGGGCATGCCATGCTGATTGTGGCCCGGGTGCTGGTTGGCGCCTTTGCCGCAGCGGCGCTGGCGCACTTCATCCCCGCCCAACCGGGCAAGGTCCACTTGATCCTGGCCGTCATGGCCGGAGTCTCCGCGCTGCAGCTGCTGGCCGATGCCATGCTGGCCAGGTTCGGCGCGGCAAACCCGGCCACCAGCTATTCGGCCGCCGCCTGGGCAGTGGTGGGAACTGGGCTCGTGGTGCTGCTCTCGGTTTCCTACGCAGGCCAGTCCAGCCTTTCCTTCCTTGGCACAGCCACACTGCCCCAGCTGCGGGTGGAGTTCCTGGTTGCGGCCCTTGCCATGGGGCTGGCCGCGGCCGTGCTCTCCCTGACCAAGCTGCCCCATGCCGGAGGGTTCTCCCGCGCGGAGGTCGTGGCGCCGTCGTACCTTGTCATTGCCGCACTGTGCACAGGACCGGTCCTTGCCGCCGGTGGGGCCAGCGTCGCCTGGGCTGCCGGGCTGGCCTACCTACTCCTCGCGGGCAGCCTACTGCGCCGGCAGAAGGAAACGCTGCACCGCTGGGCCTACTGGCGGGCGGCACGGGCAGTTTCCCTGCTGCTGGCCATTGCGCTTTTCCAGCTGTGGCGGGAGTCCGATCCGGCTACAGCCCTTGCCGGCACCCCCGTGGGTCTTGGCGCAATCATGCTGCTGGCCTTGCTGCCACAGCTGGTGATCCTCACGGTGGTGGCAGTGCAGGGCCGGCGCGTCTGGGGGCTGTCGGTCGACGTCGGGCTGACGCTGGCCGCCGTTGTTCTCATGGCGACACCGGGAATCGTCGCACCGGAAGCTGGGTTCTGGACGGCGCGGACCGCCGTGGTACTGGCAGCCGCAGCGGTGGCTGCCCTTGCCGCGTGCGGCACTCTGCGCAGCGCCGCCATGTCCACGGTGCTGTGGGCCGGGCCGGGGGCACTGGCACTCCTCTCACTACTATCGCTGGCCGACCGCCCGCAGGCTGCCGTGGTCGTAGGGATCTTTGCGCTCACATCCGGGTTCCTGGCGGCCCGGGCCGGCACCGGCGGTCTCCGAGGAGGGCATTTCCTGCTCGCCCGTGCGGCCGTATTCGGACTGGCCTGGATTGTGGTCAGGGAGCTGACGGACAACCTCGAGGTGGTTTCGCTGGTTCTCACGGGAGTCCTGCTGCTTCAGCTGGGGCTGCAGTATGTTGCCGGCGTCCCGGGGCGGTTCAATGCGGCGGTGGGTCAGGAGCAGTTCCTGCGGACCGGCCTCTGGCTGCTACTCGGCGCACAGGTGCTGGTGCCGTTCGCCTATGTGGTCCTGTCCCTAGGATTCCAGCCCTCGGGAACGGCCCTTCGCTGGGTGGTTGCGGTGGATCTGGTGGTCCTGGCTGCTTCGGCGCTGGCAGCACAACAGTGGTTGAAGCAGCGCGGCGCCTCATACCTGGCCATTGTTGCCGTCATGGGCGGGGCGGCCGTGATCGCGCCGGTCATGTGGCCCGGTGCCACGGCGCTGATACTCCTTGGACTCTGCGTCGCGGCTATCGCGTGGCGCTGCGCCAGCGAGCCCGCCGCAGCTGAGATGCGCTGGTACTGGCTGGTGGCCACGGGCAGTTTTCTGGTCACTGCCACCATTGTCGATAGCGCCGCCGCGATCGGCATTTTTGCTGCGATGTGGCTGGTGGCGGGCCTAGCGCTCTTGCTGGGTACCCATGTCATGAAGGTCCCGTGGCTGACACTGCCCGGCTCCCTCATGGTGCTGTTGTCAGCCGTCATCTTCGGCATCCAGGTGGACGATCTCGTGGACAGCACCGGGTACGCTTCCTTAGCGGCATTCGTGGTGGTTGTGGGCACGCTATACATTGTGCGCATGGTCCTGCTGTCCCTAGTCCGGGATCCGCAGGTGCGGCGCGGCAGCCTGCTCACCGTGGCACTCGGCGGCGGAGCCGTCTTCGCTTTGTGGGCCGTGGGATACGACTCCACGGCGCTGCTGGGCGCCACGGCCTTCACAGTTGTTGCGGTGCTCGGCTGCGTGGACGTTCCACCCGCGCGCCGCCGTTTGGTCATGGACATTGCGGTGCTGGCCTGCGCCGTTGCCTGGTTCTGGGCCTGCAGCGTGTATGTGGACCTGGGCTTCTTCTGGTTCGTCCAGTGGACTGCCCTAGCGTTGGCCGCCCTAGCCGTGATCCGCTATCAGGCCAAGCAGGCAGCCGCCGGCAAGGGAATGCTCATGGCCGCGGCGGTTGCGGCAAGCCTGGGCGGTTTCCTGACCATCTTCAGTGGCGACACCCTGCAGCAGCTCGTCTCGCTGCTGGTATTCGTGGCGTTGCTGGCCGTTGGCATGGGACTGGACGAACGCGTCTTCACCATCTGGGGTGCCGTAGGAGTTGCCACCGCCGTCATCTGGTACCTGCGCGGCTTCACCTACATATTGCTTGCGCTGCTGGCGTTGGGCCTGATTGCCTTCGCCATTTGGCGGTTGAATCGCAAGAAGCCGCAGGGCACGGAAGGGATGCCCATGGATCCGGGCATCCAACCACCCCCGCCCCCATACATGACGGCCCGTCCAGAGACGGGGCATCCGGGGATGATGGGGCAGCAGACTCCATCCCCGCCAAAGTCCGCGCCACAACAACCGGGGCAGCAGCCGGGGCCGCCACAGTCAGCGGGGCAGCAGCCCGGGTCGCCAGAGCAGCCGCCGTCCCAGCGCTGATCGGGAAGTAGCCGTTATCGAGAAGGTGGACGGTGGCAGTGGACGCAGACGGCGGAACATCCCGCCCAGCCCGCCGGCACCCAGCCTTGCGGCACCCGGGTGGGGCAGCAGTGGGTGCCGGGACACGCCGTCGTGCTTACCGGACACCCTTGACTTGGCTGACAGCCCAAGCCCCGGCCAGCGCGGTGACACCGGAGACCACAAACAACAGCGTGAAGCCGCCAACCGCGCTGACAAGCAGGGCGCCTAGCATGGGGGCGAAGGCCTGCGGAACCGTCAGGGCGATGTTCATGATCCCCAGATCCTTCCCGCGCGAGAGTTGATCCGGCAGTACTTGCGTGGCCAAAGCCTGGTCCACCGAGAGGAAGCAGCCATAGCCCAGACCTAGAAGGGCGGCGGCGAAGGTTGCCGCGCCCATGGTGGGTACGAAAGCAAGAATCAGGGCTGCGGCGGCTTGGAGAATCGAGGAGCCAAAGACAAAAGCCCGGCGCCTGCCCCATTTGTCGGAAAGCCGGCCCAGCCACAGCGAGGCAATGATCACGAAGACCATGTACACGAGTGTCAGTACTATCAGCGAGCTTTCGGCGTCGTCCACTTTGAGACCGTACATCAAGAAATAGAGCAGCAGGCTGGTGCCAAAGGCGTTGCCCAAGTTAACCAAGATGCGGCTCAGAAGCGTCCAGCCAAAATCCGGATACTTGCGCGGGCTGATCCACATGCCCTCCAGCAACGTTCGCCACGTCAGCGGCGCAACGATCCTCGGGGGCAGCACGGCGTCAGGGACAAGGAGTAAGAAGGGTAGGCCCAGGGCAACCAGGAGTCCGGCCATCAGGGCGTAGCCGCCAAAGGTGCTCAACCCCAGTGCCATTACTAAAACCAGGCCGGCAATGATGCCAATGGCTTGCGGGGCCGAAATCCAGCCGGACACGTAGCCGCGCTGGTTCACGGGCACTTGATCGGAGATGGCCGCCGTCAACGCTGCCGTCAGGACACAAAAAAACGTACTCGCGGCCACCCAGCAAATCCCGATGCCTAGCAGCGATGTCTGCAGACCCAAGATCAGCAAGGACGCGGCGAATCCCGCCGTGCCCAAAGCGATCCATGGACGACGGCGGCCGAAACGGGACGTGGTGCGGTCCGATAATGCTCCGGTGAGAGGGTAGGCGAGCAGGGCGAAGGCTCCGGCGATTCCCGAGATCAGGCCAAACCCCAGAACGTTCTCCACCCAGTCCGTTGCCTGCAGGTACTTCTCCACCTGCAAAGGAAGCAGCAACTGGACAGGCGTCAACTGGGCAATCCAGACACCAAACCAGCTCAACGCAAAGAACAAAATCCACCGTCCGCCAACTCTCCGGGTGGGGACAGCCGCAAAGGACTCCTGGATTGGGGGAGCGGGGATACCCGCATCGCCGGTGACATTGCTCACGCTTGAAGCATCTCACGGTCGTCAAGAGCGCTAAATGACGGTGGCGTCGGGGCTTTGCTCTCGCGCTCGGGGCCAGCGCCAGCCTTGGCCCGATTGGTATTAATCGGCAGAATCCGGCATACTTATTGAGTTGCCCAAGTGCTTTTTCGTGTCCCGGTCGAGATAATGCTCGTCGCAGGGTCCAAGTTAAAGACCAGGTGCAACAAGTCCCTTGCATAACTAGTGCGGGTACGTGCGCGAATTATTCGCGACACGCCCGACCGCGGGGGGCGGAGCTGCGATGGATTGAGGAACCCGGATTTATCCGGATTCAGTTCATCGGGAGCGTGGCTGTGAGTGCCACAGATTGAACAGTCAAAAGTAAACAGCGTTTACGTCAACAGCATCGCTACTACAGGTTGCTTCGTTACAGGAAAGAGAGTCACGACGCCATGGCGGGACAAAAAATCCGCATCCGGCTGAAGTCATATGACCATGAGGTTATTGATGTTTCAGCCCGGAAGATCGTTGAGACGGTCACGCGCGCAGGCGCAACGGTAGTAGGCCCCGTGCCGCTGCCCACCGAGAAGAACATTTTTTGCGTAATTCGTTCTCCTCACAAGTACAAGGACAGCCGCGAGCACTTTGAAATGCGCACGCACAAGCGTCTGATCGACATCATTGATCCCACGCCCAAGGCAGTTGATTCGCTTATGCGTCTCGACCTGCCGGCCGACGTGAACATCGAAATCAAACTGTAGGGAGGTGCTGAGAAACTATGACCGCGACCCGAAACACTAAGGGCATCCTGGGCACGAAGCTCGGCATGACCCAGGTCTGGGACGAGAACAACTTGCTTGTTCCTGTAACTGTCGTCCAGGCCGACTCCAACGTCATCACCCAGCTGCGTAACGCAGAGGTTGATGGCTATGTAGCGATCCAGATCGGCTACGGCCAGATCGATCCCCGCAAGGTCACCAAGCCTTTGGCTGGTCACTTTGAAAAGGCAGGCGTTACGCCTCGCCGCCACGTTGTCGAACTGCGCACCGCAGACGCCGACACCTACACCCTCGGCCAGGAGCTCTCCGTTGAGATCTTCGAAGCCGGCCAGAAGGTCGACGTCGTCGGTACTTCAAAGGGTAAGGGTTTCGCCGGTGTTATGAAGCGTCACGGCTTCAAGGGTGCTCCGGCATCACACGGTGCTCACAAGAACCACCGTAAGCCCGGTTCCATCGGTGGCGCGTCCACCCCTGGCCGCGTTTTCAAGGGTATGCGCATGGCAGGCCGTATGGGTGCCGAGCGCGTAACCACCATGAACCTTACGGTTCACGGTGTTAACGCCGAGAAGTCGCTGCTGCTGATCAAGGGTGCCGTTCCCGGCGCCCGCGGCTCGGTCGTACTCGTACGCACCGCCGTGAAGGGAGCATAAGTAAATGACTACTGTCAAAGTAGATCTGCCCGCAGAGATCTTCGACGTACAGACCAACGTGCCCTTGCTGCACCAGGTTGTCGTAGCTCAGCTCGCTGCTGCCCGCCAGGGTACACACAAGACCAAGACCCGCGCCGAAGTTTCTGGTGCAGGCCGTAAGCCGCATGCACAGAAGGGTACCGGCCGCGCCCGTCAGGGTTCAATCCGTGCTCCTCACATGACCGGTGGTGGCGTTGTCCACGGTCCGACCCCTCGCGATTACAGCCAGCGTACGCCCAAGAAGATGAAGGCTGCTGCTCTCCGCGGTGCCCTGTCTGACCGCGCACGCAACGGCCGTATCCACGTTATTGCTGAATTGGTTGCAGGCTCCAAGCCCTCCACCAAGGCTGCTATGGCTACTCTTGCCGGCGTTTCCTCACGTAAGAACCTCTTGGTTGTTATTGAGCGCGCCAACGATGTTGCCGCTTTGAGCGTACGTAACATCACCAACCTGCACGTTCTGTATGTTGACCAGCTCAACACCTACGACGTACTCGTTTCTGATGACATCGTCTTCACTCAGGCTGCATACGATGTTTTCGTTTCCGGCCGCGCCGCTTCTGAAGCTTTCGCTTCGAGCATGCTGTTGGTTGAAGACCTGGTTTCCGAAGATTCCGACGATGACGCCGAAGGCACCATCAAGGGCAACAAGGACTCCATGAAGTACCACGTGCCTGGTTCACGCTGGTATGACGCCACTGAGGCCGAAGTTTGGTTCACCACGGTTGAGGACGCTAAGGCCGCTGGCTTTGTCCCGGCCGGCGGCGAAGCTGCCCAGACCATTAAGGAGGACGGCAAGTGAGCGCCGTTACCATCAAGGATCCGCGCGACGTAGTGCTTGCACCTGTCGTTTCGGAAAAGAGCTACGGCTTGATCGACGAAGGTAAGTACACCTTCTTGGTCGACCCCCGCTCAAACAAGACCGAGATCAAGCTGGCCGTGGAGAAAATCTTCTCCGTCAAGGTCGACTCGATCAACACCATCAATCGTGCTGGTAAGCGTAAGCGCACCAAGTTCGGATGGGGACAGCGCAAGAGCACCAAGCGCGCCATTGTCTCCCTCCGCGAGGGCACGATCGACATCTTCGGCGGTCCGCTTTCATAAGCGGAGACCACTTTAACGAGGAAATATACTATGGGAATCCGTAAATACAAGCCGACAACCCCGGGCCGTCGTGGCTCGAGCGTTGCCGACTTCACTGAAATCACGCGGTCGACGCCGGAGAAGTCTCTGGTCCGTCCTCTGCCCAAAAAGGGTGGCCGTAACAACACCGGTCGCATCACGACTCGTCACAAGGGTGGTGGCCACAAGCGCCAGTACCGCTTGATCGACTTCCGTCGTCACGACAAGGATGGCGTAAACGCACGCGTTGCTGAGATCGAATACGATCCCAACCGCACCGCACGCATCGCCCTCCTGCACTACGTTGATGGAACCAAGCGTTACATCGTCGCTCCGAACAAGCTCAAGCAGGGCGACTTCGTAGAGGCCGGTCCGGAAGCTGACATCAAGCCTGGCAACAACCTTCCGTTGCGCAACATCCCCGTGGGTACTGTTATCCACGCTGTGGAGCTGCGTCCCGGTGGCGGTGCCAAGATGGCTCGTTCAGCTGGTGCCTCGGTTCAGCTCGTCGCCAAGGAAGGCAAGTTCGCCCAGCTGCGTCTGCCCTCCGGCGAAATCCGCAACGTTGATGCGCGCTGCCGCGCGACCATCGGCGAAGTTGGTAACGCTGAGCAGTCCAACATCAACTGGGGTAAGGCTGGCCGTATGCGCTGGAAGGGCGTACGCCCGACCGTCCGCGGTGTTGTCATGAACCCGGTCGATCACCCTCATGGTGGTGGTGAAGGTAAGACTTCTGGTGGACGTCACCCGGTTAACCCGAACGGTAAGCGCGAAGGCCGTACCCGCCGTCCCAACAAAGAGAGCGACAAGCTGATTGTTCGTCGCCGCCGTACTGGCAAGAACAAGCGATAGGAGCCTGGAGACATGCCACGTAGCCTGAAAAAGGGTCCCTTCGTTGACCAGCACCTCTTTGTAAAGGTAGCTAGGGAAAACGACAAGGGCACTAAGAACGTAATTAAGACCTGGTCCCGTCGATCGATGATCATCCCGGACATGCTGGGTCACACGATCGCCGTACACGATGGTCGCAAGCACATCCCCGTGTTTGTAACTGAGTCGATGGTCGGGCACAAGCTCGGCGAATTCGCCGCAACGCGGACATTCCGCGGCCATGTCAAGGACGACCGTAAGGGCAAGCGCCGCTAGGCGCTTGTCAATACGGCAAAGACGAGAGAGAGATAGCAATGGAAGCCAAGGCAAGTGCGCGTCATCTGCGCGTAACGCCTATGAAGGCCCGGCGCGTCGTCAACCTGATTCGTGGCAAGCAGGCGAATGAGGCATTGGCGATTTTGAAGTTTGCCCCCCAGGCAGCTTCGGAGCCGGTCTTCAAGGTAGTCCAGTCCGCAGTGGCAAATGCCCGCGTTCTGGCGGATCGCGATAGCATCGCGTTCAACGAAAATGATCTTTACATCAGCGAAATTTTCGTTGATGAGGGCCCGACCATGAAGCGGTTCCAACCGCGTGCTCAGGGTCGTGCGTTCGAGATCAAGAAGCGCACCAGCCACGTCACAGTGGTTGTCGCTACCCCCGTGAAAGAGGAGGCTCGCTAAGTGGGACAGAAAGTAAACCCGCACGGGTTCCGACTCGGTATCACCACGGATCACCGTTCACATTGGTTCGCGGACAGCAACAAGCCCGGCCAGCGTTACAAGGACTTCGTAAAAGAAGACATCCAGATCCGCGCACTCATGTCCACGGGCATGGACCGCGCAGGTATTTCCAAGGTTGAGATCGAGCGCACCCGTGACCGTGTACGTGTGGATATCCACACCGCACGCCCCGGTATTGTTATCGGTCGTCGTGGAGCAGAAGCAGACCGCATTCGCGGCGAGCTCGAAAAGCTCACCGGCAAGCAGGTTCAGCTGAACATCTTGGAAGTCAAGAACCCGGAAGCTGACGCTCAGCTCGTTGCCCAGGGCATCGCAGAGCAGCTGACTTCACGTGTGGCTTTCCGCCGCGCGATGAAGAAGGCAATGCAGTCCGCACAGCGCACTGGCAGTGTCAAGGGCATCCGTGTCGCTTGTGCCGGTCGCTTGGGTGGCGCTGAAATGTCACGTACCGAGTTCTACCGCGAAGGTCGTGTGCCCCTGCACACCCTGCGTGCCAACATCGATTACGGCTTCTTCGAAGCCAAGACCGTGTTCGGCCGTATTGGTGTCAAGGTCTGGATCTACAAGGGCGATGTCACGTCCAAGGAACTGGCTGCTCAGGCAGCTGCTGCTCCTGCTCGTGGCCGTGGCCCGCGTCGTGACGGCGATGACCGCGGAGCCCGCGGTCCCCGCGCCGGTGGCGACCGTCGTCGTAACGACCGTCCTGAGCGCACCGAGGCAGCTGCCGCGGTTGAAGCTCCTGTAGCTGCAGAGGTTGCGGCTCCGGCAGTAGAAGGAGGAGAGGCGTAAATGCTTATCCCACGTCGCGTAAAGCACCGTAAGCAGCACCACCCCGGTCGTTCGGGTCAGGCTACTGGCGGCACCGTGGTTTCATTCGGCGAGTGGGGCATTCAGGCCCTCACGCCGGCATATGTAACCAACCGTCAGATCGAGTCTGCTCGTATCGCAATGACTCGCCACATCAAGCGTGGCGGTAAGGTGTGGATCAACATCTACCCCGACCGTCCCTTGACGAAGAAGCCTGCTGAAACCCGCATGGGTTCCGGTAAGGGTTCTCCCGAGTGGTGGATCGCAAACGTCAAGCCGGGTCGTGTTCTCTTTGAACTCTCCGGTGTATCAGAAGAGGTAGCACGCGAGGCATTGCGCCTGGCAATCCACAAGCTGCCGTTGAAAGCACGCATTGTGCGTCGCGAAGGTGGTGAGTAGAGATGTCAGTTGGTTCCAAGGAACTTGCCCCTGCACAGCTTGACGGGTTTGACAATGCACGTCTTGTCGAAGAACTCCGCAAGGCAAAGGAAGAACTGTTCAACCTGCGCTTCCAGTCGGCCACCGGCCAGCTGGAAAGCCACGGTCGTTTGCGCGTTGTAAAGCGCGACATCGCCCGCATCTACACAGTGCTGCGTGAGCGCGAGCTGGGCATTCGCCCGGACGTCGTTGCCGCTGCACCCGTGGAGAAGGCCTCCAAGAAGGCTGACAAGGAAGCCAAGAAGGCCTCCAAGAAGGCTGAAGCAACAGAGGAGGACGCCAAGTGAGCGATTCTGTAGACAACACCGAAAACGGCGCGGAGACTCTCGTTCGTAACGAGCGCAAGAAGATGCGCGGTTACGTAGTTTCCGACAAGATGGACAAGACCATCGTCGTTGAGGTTGAAGACCGCGTAAAGCACGCTCTTTACGGTAAGGTTCTTCGCCGCAACAAGAAGGTCAAGGCCCACGACGAAGAGAACAGCGCCGGCATCGGCGACCTCGTCGTCATCAGCGAGACCCGCCCGCTCTCCGCAACCAAGCGTTTCCGCCTGGTTGAGATCGTAGAGAAGGCTAAGTAAGCCAACTCACGCACTTGTGCGTGGTTGATTGCTAAAATGTTGGGCCCGTTGCCACTTGTGGCGGCGGGCCCAACGTCGTTTAACCTCCAATGCTCGACGGCGTTGAGACCTTGGCGGCTGGCCCGGCGGCGAAGCCGGCATTCTCTCGGCTGCTTTCCGACCTTCGGCCGCGGGCGGCCTCTGGTCTCCCTGACGCAGCCTACGAGAACACCAGCCCCGCCGCCGGCTCGGAACCCTGACTCAGCGAAGGTGCGGGGTGTGGGGGAGGTAACGCCTGAGGTGGGCTGAGAGCGTCGCGTTAGGTTCAGCCGTCGTGCTAGGATTGTCTATTGCTGCGCCTTTTCTGTGCCGCCGTTTTCGGCAGTGACAGTGGGTGCGCAATTACCTCGTAAATGCTCGTGCCACTACAAACTGCCGTTCGATGCGCGGATTTATCCACGTTCCCGGTGCGGAAAGTGCAGTTGGCATGAGGTATTTAGGCGTGTTTTGGCAAAATCCAGGCACGTCGAGAGACATCCCGAACAATACGTTCCGCAAGGCTTGTTCACAGATACATTGTGTCCAAGAACCGGCGCGACGAACAGGAGACACTAGTGATTCAGCAGGAGTCGCGGCTTAAGGTTGCCGACAACACGGGTGCCAAGGAAATCTTGACAATCCGCGTTCTCGGTGGATCTGGGCGCCGCTACGCAGGCATTGGCGACACAATCGTCGCTACCGTCAAGGATGCAATTCCGGGCGGAAACGTTAAGAAGGGTGACGTCGTCAAGGCTGTCATCGTTCGCACCAAGAAGGAACGCCGCCGTGCGGATGGTTCCTACATCAAGTTTGATGAGAATGCAGCTGTCATTCTCAAGGCTGACGGGGACCCCCGCGGTACCCGTATCTTCGGCCCGGTTGGCCGTGAACTTCGTGATAAGAAATTCATGAAGATCATCTCGTTGGCTCCGGAGGTGCTGTAACTTATGGCAAAGATCAAGAAGGGTGACCTGGTTCAGGTCATCACAGGCGCCAAGGCTGAGCGTGGCGGCGACCGTGGCAAGCAGGGCAAGGTCCTGAAGGTCTACTCCGAAACCAACCGCGTGTTGGTCGAAGGCGTAAACCGTGTCACCAAGCACACCAAGGCCGGTCAGACGGAACGTGGCACCAACACTGGTGGCATCGAAATCGTCGAGGCTCCCATTCACATCTCAAACGTTGCTGTAGTGGACCCGTCCACGAAGAAGCCGACTCGCGTTGGTTACCGCACCGAAATCGTTGAGCGCGATGGCCGCAAGCGTGAAGTACGCATCCGCGTTGCCAAGACCTCGGGGAAGGATCTGGCATGAGCGCCGCAGTAGCAGAGAACACACCCAAGATCACACCTCGCCTGAAGACCCGCTACGCAGCGGAAATCAAGGCTGGTCTGGTTGAGGAGTTCAAGTACTCAAACGTTAACCAGGTTCCGCGCTTGGTCAAGGTTGTTGTCAACATGGGTGTTGGAGATGCCGCTAAGGACTCCAAGCTCATTGACCACGCAGTCCGCGACCTCACCGCCATCACTGGCCAGAAGCCCCAGGTTTCCAAGGCTCGCAAGTCGATCGCTCAGTTCAAGCTGCGCGAAGGCATGCCGATTGGTTGCCACACGACTCTCCGTGGAGATCGTATGTGGGAATTCCTGGACCGCTTGGTCACGCTGGCTCTGCCCCGTATCCGCGACTTCCGCGGCCTCAGTGGCAAGCAGTTTGACGGCAACGGCAACTACACCTTCGGTCTGACCGAACAGGTTATGTTCCACGAGATCGATCAGGATTCCATTGACCGCCCCCGCGGTATGGACATCACTGTCGTGACCACAGCCAAGACCGATGACGAAGGCCGTGCGCTGCTTAAGGCACTCGGCTTCCCGTTCAAATCCGAAGATAAATAATCTACGTAACAGGTCCGTTCAGCGGGTATAAAGTGCGCGAATTCAATTCGTCCACTTTATTGCCACGCGAAGGAAACCGTTTCGAGGAAGGGCAAGCGCCCAAATGACAATGACAGATCCTGTCGCAGACATGCTTACGCGTCTGCGCAACGCAAACTCGGCACACCACGACACCGTGACCATGCCGTTTAGCAAGCTTAAGGGCCACATCGCCGACATCCTCAAGGCACAGGGTTACATCTCTGCCTGGAAGGTTGAAGACGCTGAGGTTGGCAAGAAGCTGACCATCGACTTGAAGTACGGCCCCGCACGTGAGCGTTCAATCGCTGGCCTGCGCCGTATCTCCAAGCCCGGACTGCGCGTTTACGCAAAGTCCACGAACCTCCCCAACGTTTTGGGTGGTTTGGGTGTCGCTATCCTGTCGACGTCTTCAGGTCTTTTGACCGACCGTCAGGCTGCCAAGAAGGGCGTGGGTGGGGAAGTCCTCGCCTACGTCTGGTAGTAGAGAGAGAAGGGAAAGAACTTATGTCACGTATTGGACGTCTCCCCATCTCCGTGCCTGCCGGCGTTGAGGTCAAGATTGCAGACAGCCTTGTTTCCGTCAAGGGCCCGAAGGGAACGCTGGAACTCAATGTTTCCAGCCCCATCACGGCTTCGATCGACGAGAACATCATCACCGTTAGCCGCCCCAACGATGAGCGCACTTCGCGTTCACTCCACGGTCTGACTCGTACGCTCATTGACAACCTGATCATCGGTGTCACTGCTGGCTACGAAAAGAAGCTGGAAATTGTTGGTACCGGTTACCGCGTAGTCGCCAAGGGCAAGGACCTCGAGTTCGCTCTTGGTTTCAGCCACCCGGTCCTCATTGAGGCACCGGAAGGCATCACACTGACCGTAGAGAGCCCCACAAAGCTCTCCGTGTCAGGAATTAGCAAGCAGCAGGTGGGCGAAGTTGCTGCCAACATCCGCAAGCTGCGCAAGCCCGACCCGTACAAGGGTAAGGGCGTTCGCTACGCTGGCGAGATCATCCGCCGCAAGGTCGGAAAGGCTGGTAAGTAACCATGGCACTATCCGTACGAGGAAAGTCCAAGGCCGCAGCACGCGGCCGTCGTCACCTGCGAGTTCGCAAGCGCGTCAGCGGAACGACTGTGCGTCCGCGCCTGGTCGTCAACCGTTCAGCCCGCCACGTATTTGTTCAGGTCATCGATGACACTCAGGGTCTGACCCTGGTTTCAGCATCGACCCTGGAAGCAGACATGCGCGCATTTGACGGTGACAAGACCGCCAAGGCTAAGCGCATTGGTGAGCTCGTTGCAGAGCGCGCCAAGGCTGCCGGTATCGAAGCTGTTGTCTTCGACCGCGGCGGTAACCGCTACCACGGCCGTGTTGCAGCTATTGCTGACGGCGCACGTGAAGGCGGTCTGGCACTGTGACCGAAAACATCAACAAGGAGAACACTGTGTCAGAAGCAACTGCAGCTGACGGTGCAACCGCGAAGACCGAAACTGCTGCTGGCGCCGATAACGCCCGTGGCCGTGGCGGTCGCGACGGTGCTCGTGGAGGCCGCGAAGGCGGTCGCGACGGTGGCCGTGGCCGCGGTGGCCGTGACGGTGGACGCGAGGCTGAGAAGAGCCAGTTCATCGAGCGCGTTGTCAACATCAACCGTGTCGCCAAGGTTGTCAAGGGTGGTCGTCGCTTCAGCTTCACCGCTCTGGTAATCGTCGGTGACGGCAACGGCATGATCGGTGTTGGCTACGGTAAGGCTAAGGAAGTTCCTGCCGCTATCGCCAAGGGTGTTGAAGAAGCTAAGAAGTCCTTCTTCCGCGTTCCCATGGTTGGCAAGACCATTCCTCACCGCGTTCAGGGCGAGGCCGCTGCAGGCGTCGTTATGTTGCGTCCGGCTGCAGCTGGTACCGGTGTTATCGCCGGTGGTCCGGTTCGCGCCATCTTGGAATGCGTTGGCATCCATGACGTGCTGTCCAAGTCTCTCGGTTCCTCAAACGCCATCAACATTGTTCACGCAACTGTTGCTGCCTTGAAGAGCCTGGAAGACCCCAAGGCTGTTGCGGCTCGCCGTGGCTTGCCGTTGGATGAAGTTGCTCCGGCTGTGCTGTTGCGCAATATGCAAAAGGCGGGTCTGTAATGACTACACCGAAGAACGTTCAGCCTTCTGACAAGAAGCTGGAAATCACTCAGATCAGGGGCGTCGTTGGCGTCAAGCAGTTCCAGAAGGATACCCTTCGCTCACTGGGTCTCAAGCGCATCGGTCACTCCGTTGTTCGCTCGGCTGACGCTGTGACTGTTGGCATGATCAACACGGTTCCGCACCTGCTCAAGGTTGAGGAGACGAAGTAAAGTGGCTGAAAAGAACACTGCTGAGACTGTTGAAAAGCAGAATGCACTCAAGGTCCACCACCTGCGTCCCGCACCGGGTGCCAAGACGGCTAAAACCCGTGTTGGCCGTGGTGAAGGATCCAAGGGTAAGACCGCAGGTCGCGGTACCAAGGGTACCAAGGCTCGCTACCAGGTAAAGGCTGGCTTTGCTGGCGGCCAGCTGCCGTTGCACATGCGTCTGCCCAAGCTGCGTGGCTTCAAGAACCCGTTCCGCGTTGAGTTCCAGGTTGTTAACCTGGACAAGCTGAACGAGCTCTTCCCCGAAGGTGGCGTCGTCACCGTCGAGGCACTCGTTGAAAAGGGCGCGGTTCGCAAGAACCAGCCCGTGAAGGTGCTGGGCACCGGCGATATCACCGTCAAGGTTGACATCACCGCTCACGCATTCTCCACAAGCGCAATCACCAAGATTGCTGCTGCAGGTGGAACCACTACTGGACTCTAAAGAGTTCACGAATGCGCACATCTAGCGACTAGACTCTTGGTGGATGGAACTTACGGTTCCGTCCACCAAGAGTCTTTTGTTTTATGCGGATGTTTCCGAGCACCCGGATAATCCGCCTATGTTATGCGTAACAGTTCCGATGCGAGCTGCATCACCCACTAGACTCTTTCCTTGGGCCTCATTTAAGAAGCCACTTTCATCACTACACGTCAGGAGGACGCTTGCTTACCGCATTTGGCCGCGCCTTTCGCACGCCTGATCTGCGACGCAAGTTGTTGTTCACGCTGGGAATTATTGCCATCTTCCGCTTGGGCGCTTTCATCCCCTCGCCTGGAATTGATTACCGAAATGTCCAACAGTGCGTGAATGCTGCTGACACAAGCCAAGGTATCTACCAGCTTGTGAACTTGTTCAGCGGCGGCGCCTTGCTTCAGGTTTCCATTTTTGCTTTGGGAATCATGCCTTACATCACGGCTAGCATCATCGTTCAGCTGCTCCGCGTAGTGATCCCCCGCTTCCAGGAACTGCACCTTGAGGGTGCTCAGGGCCAGGGCAAGCTCACCCAGTACACGCGTTACTTGACGATTGCACTGGCTTTGCTCAATGCCACCACCTTGGTAACCCTTGCACGCTCTGGCCAGCTCTTTGCTGGTTGTGGTGCTGCAGGCTCCCCGGGCGCCTTGATTCCCAACGACAACCTGATCACGATCTTGTTGCTCATCATCACCTTGACTGCCGGTTCCGGATTGATCATGTGGATGGGTGAGCTCGTCACTGAAAAGGGTGTCGGCAACGGCATGTCCTTGCTGATCTTCGTGGCTATCGCCGCACAGTTCCCCACCTCCCTTGGCGCCATCCTGAAGACTCAGGGTTGGGGCACCTTCTTGACGGTGCTGGTCATTGGTTTGGTCGTGGTTGCTTTGGTCGTCTTCGTTGAGCAGTCTCAACGACGCATCCCTGTGCAGTACGCCAAGCGCATGGTTGGCCGCCGCACCATGGGCGGTACCAGCACGTACATCCCGATCAAGGTCAACATGGCTGGCGTTATCCCCGTCATCTTTGCCTCCTCGATGCTGTACCTGCCGGCCTTGCTCGCGCAGTTTGCCACGCCGGCGAACAGCACTGATCTGCCTGGCTGGGTTGAATGGATCAACAACTACCTCACCCGTGGTGACCACCCGATCTACATGATGTTCTACTTCCTGTTGATCATCGGTTTCACATACTTCTACGTTGCCATCACCTTCGATCCTGAAGAAGTGTCAGACAACATGAAGAAGTACGGTGGATTCATTCCCGGCATCCGTGCAGGCCGTCCCACACAGGACTACTTGCAGTACGTTATTTCTCGCATCACGCTCCCGGGTGCGCTGTACCTGGGCATTATTGCCTTGATCCCCTTGATCGCGCTAGTCATGGTTGGGGCAAACCAGAACTTCCCATTCGGCGGAACCTCAATCCTCATTGTGGTCGGTGTTGGTTTGGAGACAGTGAAGCAAATTGATGCGCAACTCCAACAGCGCCACTACGAAGGGTTATTGCGATGACAAGAATGCTGATTATTGGACCTCCCGGGTCAGGAAAAGGCACACAGGCCGAACGTATCTGTGGAGAACTGAACATCGTAGCGATCTCCACGGGCGACATCTTCCGCGCCAACGTCAAAGGTGAGACACCCCTAGGCGTTGAGGCGAAAAAGTACATCGACAACGGTGACTTTGTGCCTGACAGCGTCACCAACCGGATGGTTCGCGATCGGCTCGCTCAGAGTGATGTGGCAGAAGGCTTCCTTTTGGACGGCTACCCGCGCACCTCACCCCAGGTGGACGAACTGGATGACATCCTGGGATCGGTGAACGCAAGCTTGGACGTTGTCGTTCAATTGACCGCCGACGACGAAGAGCTCGTCAAGCGCCTGTTGGGCCGTGCGCAGGAGACCGGTCGTAGCGATGACACTGAAGCAGTCATCCGCCACCGGCTGGATCTCTACCGCGAGCAGACTGAGGTTGTAGTGTCCCGCTATGCGGAGCGCGGCATTTTGGCCAAGGTCGACGGTCTCGGCGAGATGGACGACGTGACATCACGTGTCATGGAAGCCATCAACAAGTTCAAGGGCGAGAGCGCCTAGCAATGCAGTAGTTTTATCAACCCGTGCCGCACAGGCGCTGGTTGTGAAGGAGGGCTTCTTCCCGCACCATGGGGAGGAGCCCTCAATCATTTTCGAAACGAAAGGATTCTTTCATGGCGTTTGGCCAGCAAAGAATTGAGTACAAGACCATCGATCAGATGCGCATCATGCGCCGCAGCGGGCTGATCCTAGACGCGGCACTGAAAGCCACCATCGCAGCTGTCGCCCCGGGCGTAACCACGGGCGAACTGGATGCCATCTTTGCCGGGGAATTGAAAAAGGCCGGAGCCAAGTCCAACTTCTTGGGGTACTACGACTTCCCCGCCACCATTTGTACCTCGGTCAATGAGGAAGTGGTGCACGGCATTCCCGGCGCCCGCGTATTGAAAGCCGGGGACCTGATATCCATCGACGGCGGCGCCATTGTGGAAGGCTGGCATTCCGACTCGGCGCGCAGCACCATTGTTGGCGGCGCCGCCGCGGAGGATCCGGCTGACCGCCGTCTGTCCGACATCACCGAAGAAAGCATGTGGGCCGGCATTGCAGCCATGGCCTCGGCCAAGTATGTGGGCGACATTGGCGACGCCATCGATGAGTACGTCACCTCACAGCCCGGCAAAGAGTTAGGTATTTTGGAGGACTACGTCGGTCACGGCATCGGATCCGCCATGCACATGCCCCCGGACGTGCTGAACTACTCCTCCAAGCACCGCGGCCCCAAGCTCAAGGCAGGCATGTGCCTGGCTATCGAACCCATGCTGGTCCGCGGCAACTTGGAAACCATCACCCTTGACGATGACTGGACGGTTGTCACCAAGGACAAGTCACGCGCAGCTCACTGGGAACACTCAGTGGCCGTGCATGCCAAGGGCATTTGGGTGCTCACCGCGGACGACGGCGGTGCGGAGCGACTTGCGCCGTATGGCGTCACCCCGGTCGCGCTAGATTAGTCCCCACTCCCTCCCAATTTCCAATCGCTGGCGCGATTGGAAATTGGGTCCCTCGGGAGCGTGGGCCCAACGCCCTGCTTTGCTCGGGAGTGTGGGCCCAATTAGTCACAGTTGAACCCCGGCTCCAGTCTTTACTGGAGCCGGGGTTCAACTATTTAAGTCGTATTTGCCTGCCGTCCACCTTGCCGCCATACATTGGGACACTGCGCTGCGTACCTTGGTCGAGGAAGCCCAAGGACTGCGCAAAGACACAATGGCAGTCCTCCTTGAAAACCACAAAGAGGAGTGCACCATCATGCGCATCTTTGCCCACCGGGGCGTATCAGCCCACTTGCCGGAGAACACGAAAGCGGCCTTCGCGCGCGCCATTGAACTTGGCATCGACGGCATCGAGCTTGATGTCCACTTGTCCGCTGATCGCATCCCCGTAGTGATTCACGACGACACCGCTGACCGCACCACGAATGGCACGGGAGACATCGGTGAATTCACTGCCCGGCAGCTGGGGCTCCTTGATGCCGGCGCCGGGGAATCTGTTCCCACCTTGTCCGAGGTACTGGCCATGGCTGCCGGGAAACTGCGTGTCAACATCGAACTCAAAGACGCCACGTCTGTGGAGCCAGTCGTTCAGGTAGTCACTGAGGCGACTGGTGTTGATTGGTTTGCTTCCTCGGCAGATTGGGGAGCGCTGGCAGAATTGCGCAGACTGTTGCCCGATGCCAAGACGTATCCACTGTGCGTAGGGAACCTAGACAAGCTGAGCGCTCTCTTGTCCGGAGACGACGACGCAGACCAGTTCGCGGGCCGTGGAATTCAGGCGGCCATTGATTTCGCCGTTGAGAACGGCGGTGAAGGCGTCTCCATTTGGGAAGGCGGTCTGGACCAGGACGACATTGCCCGCATCCATGCGGCCGGGCTAAAGGTCTGGGTCTGGACTGTCAATGATCCCGAACGCGCACTGGAACTGCTTGATATGGGCGCTGATGCGGTCTGCACCGATGACCCGGAACTCATCCAGCAGATTTTGCCAGCGCAGTGCTCAGCCGAAGCACAGTCGGCTGTACCGGAATTCGCTGTGTTGGAGTCCGCTTCGCTGGGTGCTAAACCGTGACCCAACTCGCCACGGCGCAGTCGGGCAAGAACAACCCCAGCACCAACGCGACTGGCAACAACAGGCAAATGACCCAAAAAGCCCCCATGGTGCCGCAGCGCAAGCGGCGTACACCGTGGAAGTCCTGGCTGCTGTTCGTCGCCTTCGCGGGCCCCAATGTAGCGCTGCTGATCATCTTCACATACAAACCGCTGATTCAATCGTTGCAGTACTCGCTGTTGCAATGGAACATTGGCTCCGCCACCGCCCGCTTTATTGGGCTGGATAACTACACGAACTGGTTCAGCGATCCAGCCACCGCTAACGTTGTCCGTGTCACCGTCATCTTCACGGTATTCACCGTTGGTGGCGGCATGGTGCTGGGACTCTCGCTGGCGCTCCTGCTGAACCGCAAGCTGCGCGGTACGGGACTGGCCCGAACGGTAGTCGTCGCGCCCTACGTACTCTCCGGAGTCGCCGTCGGACTTCTCTGGCTCTTTGTCTTTGACCCTAACTTCGGGATCCTTGGGGCGGTACTGAAAGCCGTGGGTTTGAGCTCACCGGACTGGTATAACGATCCCCAATGGGCGCTACCCATGCTCATCGTGGTTTACCTGTGGAAGAACGTGGGCTACGTGGCCCTGATCTATTTAGCTGCGCTGCAAGCAGTGCCCCGCGAGCTGATCGAGGCCGCGACCTTGGACGGCGCAGGCGCCTTCGCATCCTTTAGGAACGTGGTGCTGCCGCTGCTGGGCCCCACCACGTTCTTCCTGTCCGTAACCACATTGCTGAGCTCGTTGCAGTCCTTCGACATCATTCAGGCGATGACGCAGGGCGGGCCGCTGGAGGGCACCACCACCATGATGTACCAGATCTACCAGGAAGGTTTCGCTACCGGGCGGGCCGGTTACTCCTCGGCGATTGCCACAGTGTTGTTCGTGGTGCTCCTGATCATCACTGCGGTACAGATGCTGGTTGTTCAAAAGAAGGTGCATTACTGATGAGCACTGATGCGAAACACAAGCACGCTGTCAACGGCGCTGTGAATGGCTCGATGAACGGCTCGGTGAAGGGGAAAATTTCGGCCACGCCCAGCAAGGGCGGATGGGCCTCCCGGGGCCGGCTTAGTGGATATCTGCTGCTCGCGGTTGCCGTTGCCGCCATGATTCTGCCGCTGGTGTGGATGATGCTGGCAAGCTTCAAGAAGCGGGACGAAATTTACACCGTCCCCATCCAGTGGCTGCCCGCCGGTTTTGAGCTCTCCAACTACTTCGCCGCGCTGGAGGCCGTACCGTTTGGCAACTTCTTCATCAACTCACTCATCACCACGGTAGTGGGCGCCACCTTGAAGATCGCGCTGGGCCTGACCACTGCTTATGCGGTGGTGTTCTTGGAGTTCCCGTTCAAAAAGTTTGTGTTTGCTCTGGTGGTCTTCGCGCTGCTGATCCCACAACAGATCGTGATCATCCCCAACTACACCCTGATTTCTGATCTGGGCTGGATCAACACCTATCAGGGGCTGATCGTTCCGGGCCTGGCCAGCGCATTTGGCACGTTCCTGTTCCGGCAGCATTTCTTGACCTTGCCTATCTCCGTCCTTGAAGCGGCAGCGCTCGACGGGGCCAGCCATTGGCGCCGGTTGTGGACGTTTGTGGTGCCCATTTCCGCACCAACCATCGCCGCCGTGGCGCTTGTCTCCATCGTGTCGGAGTGGAACGAATACCTCTGGCCGCTGCTGGTGGTGGACCGTGCTGAGATGATGACCCTGCCTGTGGGCTTGACCCTCCTGCAGAACAACGACGGCGTGACCAACTGGGGCGTGCTCATGGCCGGGACCGTGCTCATCACCGTGCCGGTACTGATCGTGTTCTTCCTACTGCAGCGGCGCATCGTCACGGGACTCACCTCCGGCGCTGTGTCCGGCTGAGCCGCTCTCTTCCCTTTCCCACTAATTCCCCTCGAATCCGCAACACCATAATCGTGCCCTCCGCAGCCCTGCGGGTGAGGCAACGAAAGTCAAGGAGAACAGCATGAACGCTTCACCCTTTGCCAACCTGAACCGTCGCCAGCTGCTGCAACTGGTAGCTCTTGTTGGTGGATCCGCAGCGCTGGCAGCTTGCGGGGGACCCGCGGTTGGAGAAGCCGGTGGCGCAGCCACTGAGAAGGCCATCGACTGGACGGCTGTAACAGCCGCTAAGGAGATCACCTGGTGGTCCAACCACCCCGGCACGTCCAAGGACCTTGAAGCTGAGCTCATCACCCGATTCACCAAGGAGTCCGGCATCAAGGTCAACCTCGTCACCGCTGGTGCCAACTATGACGAGGTGGCACAGAAGTTCCAGGCCTCGACAGGTTCCAGCAACGTCCCGGACCTGGTGATTGCCAGCGACGTCTGGTGGTTCCGCTACATGATCAACGGCCAGATTCTGCCGCTGGACCAGCTCGCAAAGCACCTGGAGATGGACACCGCGGACTTCAACACCACCCTCTACAACGATTACCAGTTCGGTGATTCACACTGGGCCGTGCCCTACGCCCGCTCCACACCGTTGTTCTACTACAACAAGTCAGTGTGGAAGAAGGCCGGGCTGCCCGACCGCGCACCCAAGACGTGGACTGAATTCGATGAATGGGCACCCAAGATTGCAGCAGCCACCACCGTCACCCCGTTGGGTCTGGGCAAGGGCACGTCCTGGAGTGCATGGTGGTTCTGCAACATGCTTTGGGGCGCCGGTGGAGCGTACTCCAAGGACTGGGCCGTTACCCTGGATACTCCGGAGGCACTCGAGGCTGCCAAGTACCTGCAGAAGATTGTGTATGAGGACAAGAGCGCCGCCGTTACCGCCAAGGACCAGGTAGCCGACTTCGGCGCCGGGCTGACCGGTTGCACCATTGCCTCAACAGGATCTCTCACAGGACTTCTGGACGCTGCAAAGTTCGACGTCGGAACCGGCTTCCTGCCCGAAGGCGCCAAAGGCGTTGCTTGCCCCACCGGCGGCACCGGCTTGGCGATCCCCGCATCGAAGTCGCCCGAGCAGCAGCTCGCAGCTGGCATGTTCTTGAAGTTCCTGACGAACGCCGAGAACACTGCCTACTTCTCCTCCAACACCGGCTACATGCCGGTACGTACCTCCGCGGTGGAGGGCGAGACCATGAAGGCCGTTTACGCCGAGAAGCCGCAGTTCCGCACAGCTGTCGATCAGCTAGCCACCACCCGTGTCCAGGACTGGGGCCGCGTGTTCGTTCCCAATGGCGACAAGGACCTCACCACAGCGATTGAGAAGATCATGCTCCAGCAGGCCGATCCCAGCGAGGCATTTGCCACGGCCGCGGCCTCCATCACGAAGTCTTACGAAGAAAACGTGAAGCCTTACCTGTAAACGATCCACTCTTCAATGGCCCGCAATCAACGGGTGAAAAGACTCCGCCCGGGGACCCTTCGCCGTCACTTGCGGGCCATTTTGTGGTTGGAGGTAACACCCCCTGTCGATTTCGTGTCGGCTCTGTGTCGATGGCGGGTCGATTACGTGGTGAATGTCGGAGCCCCGGTAGATAATCAAGACACGGCAGCTAGTTCGGCACGCAGTTATTTCGGCGCGCAGCAGATTAATGCACCACAACACCGGCGACGAGGGAGTTCAGCTGATGTCTCAGGGAGCAACACAGGGACGAACACAGGGAAGTACCGACGTGGGTTCATTCGGATCCATCACCGATGTGCCCGGCATTCGGGTGGGGCAGGCCCAACGCCGCACCGACGGCTGGCTCACCGGTGTCAGCGTGGTGCTGCCACCGCCGGAGACCATTGGCTCCGTTGATGTCCGCGGTGGCGGACCCGGCACCCACGAGACTGACGCGCTGGATCCTTCCACCATGGTCTCCACCGTTGACGCGGTGGCGCTGACCGGAGGCAGCGCCTACGGGCTGGCCGCCGCCGGGGGAGTGCAGAGATGGTGCGAAGAGAATGGCCGCGGCTTCCGTGTGCCCGGTGGCGTGGTGCCCATTGTTCCGGCGGCCGCCATTTTCGATCTGGGGCGTGGGGGTGACTTCTCGGCACGGCCCACCCCGGACATGGGGTACGAGGCGGCACTTGACGCAGCGAGCTCAACGGAAGGGGCCGACGTCGTTCGTGGAAATGTAGGTGCCGGAACAGGCGCGGCCCTTGGGGCAGGGCGCTTCAAAGGAGGACTGGGCACAGCATCGGTGCGGCTCACGGGCGAGAATGCGCACATTGTGGTGGGGGCACTGGCCGTGGTTAACGCCGCAGGCATCCCGTGGCAGCCGGGTGTGCGGGCGCCGTTGGCGGGGGAGGGGCTGAACACCACACTGGCGGTGGTGGCAACGAACGCGCGGCTCACGGTTGCCGAGGCAAAACGGACGTCAACCGCAGCACATGCCGGCATGGCACGGGCGCTGAACCCTGTCCACACACTGGCCGACGGCGACACCATCTTTACGCTCGCTACCTGTGCCGAACTGCTGGTGCCAAACCCGGCCATGCCCGTGGCATCGCTGATTGAGCTGCAATCGGCAGCGGCCGAGGCAGTGCGGCTGGCCATCTTGGATGGTGTGGCCTGTGCGGAGGCTGTGCAAACCCCGGCGGGGACCCTGTTACCGTTCCCAGGAGGGCCGCTGTAGGGGTCAATTTAACTTATTTGCTTAATTGCACTAGAGTAGGTTGTTGGTTGTCTGTGCCTGCCCATCAATGGGATGTGCATGGGCGAACAATAATCAGTAGCAAATCGAACGCCGTACCAAACCAGTTCCTCAAGGAGCTGCCAAAGACGGCGCAACAAAGTTAGCGGAGGATATGGCCAAGAAAGACGGGGTCATTGAAATCGAGGGCGTTGTGACGGAAGCGCTGCCCAACGCGATGTTTCGTGTTGAGCTGACGAACAAGCACATCGTTCTTGCCCATATTTCAGGAAAAATGCGCCAGCACTACATTCGTATCCTTCCTGAGGACCGAGTTGTGGTGGAGCTGAGCCCGTACGACCTTACACGAGGTCGTATCGTCTACCGCTACAAGTAACCACAACTGCAATCACGCAAAGGAATGCCATGAAGGTCAAGCCGAGCGTCAAGCAGATCTGCGATAAGTGCAAGGTGATTCGCCGTAACGGTCGAGTCATGGTGATCTGCGAGAACCCGCGCCACAAGCAGCGCCAGGGCTAATTTCCTTCTTTTGAAGGAAACCCCGGGCTCATGCTCACGCAAGTAAATTAATAAGGCAGCACAAGTTGGACGAAGGCGAACCTAGGTTCGCAACCGGACAATGGACCCCTGGTCGGAGGCCAGGGCCGCATTCACAAAATGTGCGGGTGTACTGCCTACGACCTCCGGTTTACACATAGGAGCAGCCAAATATGGCACGTCTCGCTGGCGTAGACCTTCCCCGCGAAAAGCGGCTGGAAGTAGCGCTTACATACATCTACGGCGTGGGCAAGACCCGTGCAAAGAATGTCCTGGCCGAAACGGGTATTTCCCCGGACGTCCGTGTCAAGGACCTTTCTGACGCTGAACTCGTTCAGTTGCGTGACAACATCGAGGGTAACTACAAGGTTGAGGGTGACCTTCGCCGCGAAGTAGCAGCTGATATCCGCCGCAAGGTTGAAATCGGCAGCTACCAGGGTATCCGCCACCGTCGTGGCATGCCCGTGCACGGTCAGCGCACGAAGACCAACGCACGTACCCGCAAGGGTCCGAAGCGTACCGTCGCTGGCAAGAAGAAGGCCGGCAGGTAAATCCCGCTAGCCGGCTTGAAAAGTTGCATCAGCAGCTGCTCAGGATCCTGGCAAGCGTGGGCTTTAGCCTATGCCGACCCCTCATTAAACTTTAGTAGGAGAATAAAATGCCCCCAAAGACTCGGGGCGCGGTTCGTAAGCCGCGTCGCAAGGATAAAAAGAATATTGCGCTGGGCCAGGCGCACATTAAGAGCACCTTTAACAACACCATCGTTTCCATCACGGATCCGAACGGTGCTGTCATTTCATGGGCTTCTGCCGGTGAAGTTGGTTTCAAGGGCTCGCGTAAGTCAACTCCGTACGCTGCACAGATGGCTGCTGAAGCAGCTGCCAAGCGCGCACAGGAGCATGGCCTTCGCAAGGTTGACGTTTTCGTAAAGGGTCCGGGCTCGGGCCGCGAAACGGCTATCCGTTCGTTGCAGGCTGCTGGTCTTGAAGTTGGGTCCATCTCGGACGTAACGCCCAGCGCCCACAACGGTTGCCGTCCGCCCAAGCGCCGTCGCGTATAACGAGAATTAAAGCAACAGAGTTGGCCTCCACTGCGGTGGGGGCCAATTCCGCCGCCGTTAACTCTCGTCAGTCGCCATTTCCACTACCTGTGTTGCGTCATATAGCGGATGCTCGCTGAAAGGAAAACCCAGTGCTCATTGCACAGCGCCCCACCCTATCTGAAGAGGTAGTTTCCGAGAATCGCTCACGGTTCATCATTGAACCGCTGGAGCCCGGCTTCGGTTACACCTTGGGAAATTCACTGCGTCGGACCCTGCTGTCCTCCATCCCTGGCGCTGCTGTCACCAGCATCCGCCTCGATGGCGTTCTGCATGAGTTCACCACGGTTCCCGGTGTTAAGGAAGATGTCACTGAGATCATCCTGAACATTAAGGGCCTCTCCGTGTCTTCGGAGCATGACGAGCCTGTCGTCGCCTACCTGCGCAAGCAGGGTCCTGGCGTTGTTACGGCTGCCGACATTGCTCCTCCGGCCGGTGTGGAATTCCACAACCCTGACATGCATATTGCCACGCTGAACTCGAAGGGCAAGTTCGAACTCGAACTGACCATCGAGCGCGGTCGCGGCTACGTTTCAGCAGCTCAGAACAAGAACGTAGATCAGGAAATTGGCCGTATCCCGGTTGACTCCATCTACTCACCCGTTTTGAAGGTGACCTTCCGCGTGGAGGCTACCCGTGTTGAACAGCGCACCGACTTTGACAAGCTGATTGTTGATGTAGAGACCAAGCAGGCCATCTCCCCGCGAGATGCCATTGCCTCTGCCGGCACCACGCTGGTTGAATTGTTCGGTTTGGCTCGCGAGCTGAACACTGCCGCTGAAGGTATTGAGATTGGTCCGTCCCCGACGGATGCCGCTCTTGCCGCAGACATGGCCCTGCCGATCGAGGATCTGGACCTGACGGTTCGTTCCTACAACTGCCTCAAGCGTGAGGGCATCCACTCCGTGGGTGAACTCGTTGCTCGCTCCGAGGCTGACCTGATGGACATTCGTAACTTCGGTGCGAAGTCCATCGACGAGGTAAAGGCAAAGCTGGTTGAGCTCGGTCTCTCCCTGAAGGATTCCCCTCCAGGATTTGATCTCGCCGCCCGTGCCGCAGCCCTTGATGAGAACGACGACGCTTTCGGCGACGACGAACTCTAAAGTTCGAACAACAATTTTTTAGTCGGCCGGGCGGATGTGCCTGACACATCCGCCACGGTTCGGCTGACACTTGAGGAGAAACACCATGCCTACACCCGCTAAGGGTCCCCGCCTCGGAGGCGGAGCGGCTCACGAGCGCCTGATGCTCGCGAACCTGTCCGCTGCTCTGTTCGAGCACAAGCGGATCACCACCACCTTGACCAAGGCTAAGCGCCTGAGCCCCTACGCAGAGCGACTGGTAACTTTCGCAAAGCGTGGAGACTTGTCGTCACGCCGCCGCGTTCTCGGCCTGATCAGCGACAAGGGCATTGTCCATGAGCTGTTCACCGACATCGCCAAGGCTGTAGAAAACCGCGATGGCGGCTACACCCGCATCACCAAGATCGGCAACCGTAAGGGCGACAACGCTCCCATGGCTGTCATCGAGCTCGTTCTGGAGCCGGTCAGCGCTAAGCAGGCCGTTGTGAAGGAAGCTACCGCTGCCGCCGTCAAGGCTGCTCCGGTTGAAGAAGCACCGAGCGAAGAAGTTGTAGAGACCGAAGTTGTAGCTGACGAAGCTGCTGCTGAAGAGTCCAAGTAGGGACTAAGCGAGAGCTTAGATTTTGCTAAGAAGGACCCGTCGCCCCTAGGGGTGACGGGTCCTTCTGCGTCTCTGCAAGGTGTGTGGCCGGTAGAATTGTTTCCATGCACAATCCGAAAATGACCCCTGAATACCGAGGCCTGATTCGGGCACGCTTGGACATTGCGTACGACGGCGGACCCTACAGTGGGTGGGGCATTCAAACGGTCGAGCGCACAGTCCAGGGAGTAATTGAAGAAGCCTTGGCCCTGATCATTCGCCGCTCCGTGCGGTTGACTGTGGCCGGGCGTACGGACGCTGGTGTTCACGCTCGCGGGCAGGTGGCGCATTTCGATGTGACCCCCGAAGAGTGGGACGGGCTCCGGAGGGGACACGATACCGCCCCGGAGGAATCGCTCAAGAGGCGGCTCAACGGCGCGCTCGGCAGCGTTCTGCGCGAGCTCCGCGGGACCGTGCAGATCGTGGACGCCTCACGGGCGCCCCAGGGCTTCGATGCGCGATTCTCTGCTCTCTGGCGTCGTTACAGCTATCGCATTGCCGACGGCTCCACCCATAAAGACCCCTTGCAACGGGCACTGACGTTGTGGCATGAGCAGGATCTGGACGTGGCGTTGATGAATCAAGCCGCGGCACCCTTGCTAGGGCTGCAGGACTTTGCGGCCTTCGCCAAGCCGCGGGAAGGTTCAACCACCGTGCGAACCCTCCAGCGCTTTGATTTCCAGCAGGATCCTGATGGTGTGATTAACCTCAACATTCAGGCTGATGCCTTCTGCCACAACATGGTCCGAGCACTCCTCGGGGCCGCCCTGCGGATCGGCGAGGGGCAAGAGTCTCCGGAATGGATGTATGAGCGATTAATCGCGGGAATCCGCGACGCAAAGTCAGTTTTGGCAGCTCCGCACCCGCTGATCCTGGAGGAAGTTCACTACCCGCACGAGACCGCAATGCATGAAAGAGCCGTGCTCACACGAACCCGCCGGGCCGTTCCTGAGCCCGTTCTGTGAAGGATTGCTGAGTTTCACGGATCCCCGCTTTGACCCAGCCCCATTATTAAAGGTATCGTTGGTAGTCGTTGTGCGTGTCCTATCCCGATACCACGCGCCCGTTACAGGTCCGGTTGCAGGACTACCACTGAACGGGCGTCATCGGGAAGTGTAAGGATGACTGGTGTTAGAGCCCTCACCTCTGTTCCGGTAAACGCATAGATAGCAGGTGTCAACCATCTGTGACACCACCTAAGAACAAGAAACGAAGGCAAAAACCGTGCGTACGTATACCCCGAAGCCCGGCGATATCTCCCGTCAGTGGCACATCATTGATGCCAACGACGTTGTCTTGGGCCGTCTTGCCAGCCAGACCGCAACACTGCTGCGTGGAAAGCACAAGCCGACCTTCGCTCCCCATATGGATATGGGCGATTTCGTCATCATCATCAACGCCGAGAAGGTTGCCCTGACCGGCGCCAAGCTCGAACAGAAGCGCGCTTACCGCCACTCGGGTTTCCCGGGCGGCCTGTCAAGCGTCAACTATGCAGAACTGCTGGAGAAGAACCCGGTTCGCGCAGTGGAGAAGGCCATCGCTGGCATGCTCCCGAAGACCAAGCTGGGCAACGCTCAGATCAGCAAGCTGAAGGTCTACCGCGGCGCCGAGCACCCCCATGCAGCACAGCAGCCTCAGACTTTCGAAATTACCCAGGTCGCCCAGTAGTCCTGGCCACCGCCTAAATCATTTACCAAGGAGAATCGTGGCTCAGAACACTGAAGAGCTGAACACCGAGGCCGTTGTGGCCGAGGAAGAAGTTTTGACTAGCTACACGAGCGAAAGCTCAGCTGCAGCAGATGCAGCACCCAAGAAGGAACGCCCGGCACTGACCGTCTCAGGCGCAGCTGTTGGCCGTCGCAAGCAGGCAATTGCCCGCGTTCGCGTCGTACCCGGCACCGGCAAGTGGGTTGTTAACGGCCGCGAGCTGTCCAACTACTTCCCGAACAAGCTGCACCAGCAGGAAGTCAACGATCCGTTCCGCCTCCTGGACCTGGACGGTGCCTACGATGTTTGGGCCCGCATCCACGGTGGTGGCCCCTCAGGCCAGGCCGGTGCTTTGCGTCTTGGCGTTGCTCGTTCCTTGAACGAGATCGACACCGAGAACAACCGCGCCATCCTGAAGAAGGCTGGCTTCTTGACTCGTGACGCTCGCGTCATCGAGCGTAAGAAGGCTGGTCTCAAGAAGGCTCGTAAGGCTTCGCAGTACTCCAAGCGCTAATCCAAGCCTCCCCGGACCTCGTGCCTCGGCACGGGCCCCTAGGCTTGTCTTAGCTCTCGGCTCCACAAGCGCTAAATTTATTGCGCTTTCAAAAATCCCCGGTTCGCTTCTGCGAACCGGGGATTTTTTGTGTCCCAGACCCAGTTTGGTGGAAACCGCTGCCGTTTGACGTTTTCGCTAGGGTTCAAACTGTGGCGGAAACGTCAAACGGCAGCGGTTTCTCAGCGAGCAGGAGCCGGCGGGCGGGGGAGTGTGTCAGATGGCATGGCGGGTATGGAACGGATTTCTCCGCCCGATGATTTAGACTGAACGTGATGTCAAGATTATTTGGAACAGACGGTGTCCGCGGTTTGGCCAATGGCCTGCTGACGGCTGAATTGGCCCTTTCCCTTGCCCAGGCTGCAGCTGTAGTGCTAGGTCACGAGCAAATGAGCGAGGGTAAGCGCCCCCGTGCGGTGATTGCCCGCGACCCACGAGCCAGTGGGGAGTTCATTGCTGCTGCCGTGGAGGCAGGGCTGGCGAGTGCCGGCGTCGACGTATACGACGCAGGCGTGCTCCCCACCCCGGCGGCGGCGTTTTTGATTGCGGATCTGGGTGCTGACTTTGGCGTCATGATCTCCGCCTCCCATAACCCTGCACCGGATAACGGCATTAAATTCTTTGCTAGGGGCGGCACAAAGCTTCCCGACGATGTAGAGGACGCCATTGAGGCCCAGCTGCAGCAGAACGCCTTCCGCCCGATCGGGGTGGATGTGGGCCGGATCCAGCGCTTCTCAGACGCTGAGGACCGTTACATCGTGCACCTGCTCGGCACCCTGCCGCACCGCCTTGACGGCCTCAAGATTGTCTTGGACTGCGCTCATGGCGCGGCCAGCGGATGCTCACCTCAGGTATTCACCGATGCCGGGGCCCAGATCACTGTCATCGGTGCCGATCCTGACGGCTTGAACATCAACGACGGCGTTGGCTCCACACATTTGGAACTCCTGCAGGAAACTGTCCTTGCTACCGGTTCAGATCTGGGCATTGCCCATGACGGCGATGCCGACCGCTGCTTGGCTGTGGACCATGAGGGCAACATCATTGACGGCGATCAGATCATGGCTGTCCTGGCCCTCGCTCAGAAGGCTGCAGGCGAGCTCAAGGACGATGTTCTGGTGGCAACCGTCATGAGTAACCTCGGGTTGAAGATTGCCTTGCGCAACGCTGGCATTACCATCCACGAAACAGGTGTGGGAGATCGCTACGTCCTCGAAGAGATGCGGCGTGGAGATTACACGTTGGGCGGGGAACAGTCCGGTCACGTCATCTTCTCCAAGTACGCCACCACCGGTGATGGTCTCCTGACGGGTCTGCAACTCGCTGCTCAGGTCGCCAAGACAGGTAAGAGCCTCAAGGAACTGGCAAGCGCCATGACCAAACTGCCGCAGATCATGATCAACGTCAAGAACGTTGACAAGAGCCGGGCATCCTCCATGCCAGCCATCAACTCTGCGATTGCCAAGGCCGAGGCCGAGCTGGGCGCTACCGGGCGTGTCTTGCTGCGTCCCTCAGGGACCGAGGCGCTGGTTCGTGTCATGGTTGAGGCTGCGGACGTAGAAACCGCGGAGCGCATTTGCAACGAGCTCGTCGCCGTGGTCAGGTCGGAGCTCTCGCTCCAAGTAAGTCAGAAGTAAAACCAGACACGAACACATGAAGACATGGAGAAGGCGGCTACCCCTGCAGGGTAGCCGCCTTCTCCATGTCAGTACTTAGGAGTAGTTGGAGTAGTTAGTGAAGTCCGCCACCGGGCGTGGCCTTGAGTGCATCGCGGATTTCGGTGAGCAGCTCAATCTGAGGATCGACTGCCGGCTCCTCTTCCTTGATGCCCAACTTGGCGTTGCGGCGGGCGATGATGTGGTTCATCGGTACGACAACCATGAAGTAGATGGCGCCGGCAACAATGATGAAGTTGACCAAGACGGTGAGGAAGACACCGAACTTGATATCAACACCATTGATGGTCAGTAGTGCGAAACTATCGAAGTCGGCGGAACCAAATATTGCTGCGATAAGCGGCATCAGGATGTTCTCAACGAGGGAGTTTACAACTGCCCCGAAGGCTGTACCGATGACAACTGCGACGGCAAGGTCTACGACGTTGCCTTTCATTATGAAATCTCTGAATCCCTTTAACATGCCCCCAAAGTACCGCACTTCGAATGATTTCGGGTGGCTTTTTGGTGTATTTAAGGAAAATTCTGTAGTGCTATTTGTAGCCGGGAGCGCCCGGCAGGCCCAAGTATTCCTCGTACGTTGGAATTCCAAGTGCCACAACATCCTGTGCCACCTCAACCCCCACGTACCGCAAATGCCACGGCTCGGCCCAATATCCTGTGACGGACTCTGAGCCGGGCAGGTAACGCACCAGGAAGCCGTAGTTGGCGCCGTGGGCCGCTACCCACTGTGCAGCGGCTGTCTCTGCAAAGCAGGATCTGAAATCGCAGGCGTTCCCGGCTTTGCCATCGCCAATGTCGATGGCGAGGCCGGTTTGATGCTCGGAGAATCCAGGATGGGCCGATGTTGTGTCGGCAGCCTCCGCGCCCTTTTCTGCCGCGTAGCCGTTGTAGAGGCCCACTTGGGTGTCATAAGAGCGGTAGCTGCTCATGAGGGTGATATTCACACCTTGCGCGGCAGCTGCGCCAAACATGCGCTCAGCAGCGCTGGCTGCCTCGGCACGAAGCCGGCCCGGTTCCCCGGAGCCCACGGGCACCGCAGGGGTCACCAGATCAGCCGGGGCGTACGCCAGCGGCTTGAGCGCGTTGCGTTTGTTGACGAGCACCAGGGTGCTCTTGGGGTTGAAGACGTCCAGCAGGGTTTTGTCGCCCGCCGCAGCAGTAGCTGTTCTGGAGGCGAACAATTCTTGGACGGGGGCCCCAGCAGCCGAACCTTTGACCAGGAGCACTGGCGGCGTGGTTACTGGTGCGATGGGGGCGGCAGTCACCCCGGACACCGTGAGGTCCGGGGAAACAGTCGCGGTGGCGGTGGCAGTGGCAGCGGAGGCAGGAGCTGTGCTGGCCGGATCGGCAGGTGTGACAAGCGCCTGGGAGGTAACCGGCGTCGTGCTTAAAGAAGGTGACGAGGTGGCATCAGAAGTTACCGGCGCGTCCGTGGAGTCTGCCAGGGCCAAGGCGCCATTGAAGACCAGGGCCGCGCCGATCAGCGAGATCAGTACGCCTGCCGGCCGAGGCCAGGATAGTTCGCGGCGCAGGCGGGCACCCGTGGTTTGGCGTGGGCGGCGGGTCTGATGAAACCCCACCACGGGCACTAGACCTTCCTCAGCAGCATGCGCCTGATGGAATGGTCGGCGTCCTTGGTGAGCACCAACTGCGCGCGGCCACGGGTGGGCAGCACGTTCTGGAGCAAGTTTGGCTCGTTGATGCTCTTCCAGATCTTCGACGCCGTGGCGGTCGCCTCGACATCGGAGAGCTCCGCGTAGCGTCGGAAGTAAGACTCGGGATCCGCAAACGCGCCGCTGCGCAGGGACCGGAAGCGGTCGATGTACCACTGCTCAATATTGCTTGTTTTGGCGTCCACGTAGATGGAGAAGTCGAAGAAGTCGCTCACGGCCAGGCCGGAGCGTCCATCACTGCGGGGACGGGCGGCGGCCAGCACGTTCAGGCCTTCGACGATCAGAACGTCGGGGCGCCGGACCACTACTTCCTTGCCCGGCAAGATGTCATAGCTCAGGTGGGAGTACATGGGAGCGCGGACTTCTTCAGCGCCACTTTTGATTGAACTGACGAAGCGGAGTAGGGCCCGGCGGTCGTAGGACTCCGGGAAGCCTTTGCGGCCCATGAGGCCGCGACGTTCCAGCTCGGCATTGGGGTAGAGGAAGCCGTCGGTGGTCACCAGTTCCACATTGGGAGTGTCCGGCCAGCGGCACAACATTTCTTTCAGCACGCGGGCCGTTGTGGATTTGCCCACAGCAACGGAGCCGGCAACACCAATAACGAAGGGGGTGCGGGAGCCGCGTTCACCCAGAAAAGTGGTGGTTGCACTGTGCAGATGTTCGGCTGCACCGACGTAGAGATTTAGGAGGCGGGAGAGCGGCAGATAGACGTCGTGGATCTCACGCATATTGAGTTGATCACCAAGTCCGCGGAGCCGCTGGACGTCTGATTCGTCTAGGGGTTGCTCAATCTTGTTGGCAAGGCGCGACCACGTCTGGCGGTCCAGCTCCACAAAAGGAGAGGTGCTGACGCCGTTGTTTGGCTCGGTTCTTTGCGCTGTCACACCTGCAATTCTGCCTTGTTTGGGGTGCGGTGGGAAACGAGGCTTGCATAATGACGCCAAGGAGGCGAGGCGGGAGGTGACACTTTTTCGCGACGCTTGCCTCGGAAGAGGTAGAACGTCCTCTCAATTCTTTAGGGCTTATGATTGTTTTTCATGTGTGGAATTGTGGGATACGCCGGTACCGCCCCGGCTCAAGGTACTGATTCGTCGGCCGGGCAACGCGCCCTTGAGGTCATGGTTGAAGGTCTGCGTCGCTTGGAATATCGCGGCTATGACTCGGCTGGAGTTGCCGTGGTTGGTTCCGAAGGTATCGCCATGCGCAAGAAGAGCGGCAAGCTCGTCAAGCTCCTCGATGAGCTGGAACGCAACCCGATGCCCGCTGCAAGCGCTGGCATTGGTCACACCCGCTGGGCTACGCACGGTGGACCCACCGATGCCAACGCCCATCCGCACGTTGTCGACAACGGAAATTTGGCCGTGGTCCACAACGGCATCATTGAAAACTACTCGGTCCTGAAGGCCGAACTGCTTGAGCGCGGGCACACCTTTGCCTCTCAGACCGACAGCGAAGTTGCTGCCACGCTGCTTGCCGAGATATACACCGGTCTTGCTAAGAGCCTCGATCCCGCCGTGTCAGCTGGAGACCGCCTCACTATTGCCATGCGCCAGGTGGCGCAGCAGTTGGAAGGCGCCTTCACCTTGCTCGCCACCCATGCAGACGCGCCTGGCGTTGTTGTCGCTGCACGGCGCAACTCCCCGCTGGTTGTTGGTCTTGGTGAGGGCGAGAACTTCCTTGGCTCCGATGTTTCCGGATTCATCGATTACACCCGCCGGGCCGTCGAGCTGGGCCAAGATCAGGTTGTCACCATTACCGCTGACACTGTCCTGATCACCGATTTCCACGGCGTACCCGCCGAAGGCCGCGAGTACCTGGTGGACTGGGACGCTGCTGCAGCGGAGAAGGGCGGCTTCCCCTCCTTCATGGAGAAGGAAATTCACGATCAGCCGGACGCTGTTGCACAAACACTCTTGGGCCGCAGCGATGAAGCCGGCAACCTGACGCTTGATGAAATCCGTGTTGATCCGGCTGTGCTCAAGAGCATTGACCGCATCATTGTGCTGGCTTGTGGCACATCCGCCTACGCCGGACAGGTGGCACGGTATGCGATTGAGCACTGGTGCCGCATCCCCACCGAGGTGGAGCTGTCCCACGAGTTCCGTTACCGGGATCCGATCGTGGACGAGCGGACACTGATCGTTTCACTCTCTCAGTCTGGTGAAACCATGGACACTCTGATGGCCGTGCGTTACGCCCGGGAACAGGGCGCCAAGACTGTTGCCATCTGTAACACGAACGGCTCCACGATTCCGCGTGAATCCGATGCCGTGCTCTACACGCATGCCGGTCCTGAAATCGCCGTGGCCTCCACGAAGGCATTCCTGGCTCAGATTACGGCCGCTTACCTGCTGGGCCTTTATTTGGCACAGCTGCGCGGAAACCTGTTTCAGGGTCAGATCAAGGATATTCTGGCTGAACTGGCCAAGACTCCTGCCAAGATCGCCGAAGTCCTCAGCAACGCGAAGCAGATCGAAGATCTTGCCAAGAGCATGGCCGACACCCGCACCGTGCTGTTCCTGGGCCGCCACGTCGGCTACCCGGTGGCCATGGAAGGCGCTTTGAAGCTCAAGGAGCTGGCATACATCCACGCAGAAGGGTTTGCTGCCGGCGAGCTCAAGCACGGCCCCATCGCCTTGATCGAAGAGGGCCAGGCCGTCATCATCGTGGTGCCGTCCCCGCGTGGCCGCGATTCCCTGCACTCCAAGGTAGTCTCCAACATTCAAGAGGTCCGGGCCCGTGGCGCCATGACAATCGTGATTGCTGAAGAGGGCGACGAGTCCGTGCGCGAGCACGCCGAGCACGTCTTCTACATCCCCGAGACCAGCACCCTGCTGGCTCCCTTGCTCACCACCGTGCCGCTGCAGATCTTTGCCTGCGCGCTGGCTACCGCCAAGGGCTTTGACGTGGACCAGCCCCGCAACCTGGCTAAGTCTGTCACCGTCGAATAAGCAAGGTTCGAAACTAGCAACCTCGGCTAGTCACTGACAATTGTGGACCCGCCTTTATAAGTGGGTCCACAGTTGTCAGACCCGGCGTTGGCGGGTGAGCGCCGAGCCCTGTGCAGCCGGTCCCCGGCGTGCTTGCCTGCACGGGGCGCAGCGAGGGATAGGGTGGAGCCATGATTATTGGCATAGGTGTGGATGTTGTTGATATTGAGCGATTTGGCCGCCAGTTGGAGCGGACGCCCGGGCTCCGTGAACGCCTGTTTGTGCCGGCCGAGCGTGGCCTGAATACTCGGTCACTGGCTGCGCGCTTCGCTGCCAAGGAGTCCGTGGCCAAGGCTCTGGGTGCTCCCGCCGGCATGAATTGGCAGGATTGCTGGATTGGTCTGGACGAAAACGGGCCCACCATCAATGTGAAGGGCACCGTTGCGGCTGTGGCGAAATCCAAAGGCATCAAGCACTGGCATCTTTCCATGAGCCACGACGGCGGGATTTCCACTGCCATGGTGATTGCCGAAAGCTGACATGATCAGCGCCCACACCGCCGCGGCCGTCCGCGCCGCCGAGGAGCCACTGTTGCGCGACGGCCGCGGAGCGGAACTCATGCTCCGGGCATCTCACGGGCTGGCCCTGGGCGTAGTGAAAATCTTGCGTTCACGCGGCTGCGGCATTTACGGCTCGCGGGTACTGGTGCTGGCCGGATCGGGCAACAACGGCGCCGATGCGCTCTACACTGGTGCCTACTTGGCCGCCCGTGGTGCACGCACGACGGCGGTACTCACCGGAGCGCGGAACCATCCGGAGGCGCTGGCTGCTTTTCGTCGCGCAGGTGGGCGCTGCGTGAGACTTGCTGACGCTCCCCAAGAGAGCGCGGCGGCAGACGGTGCTGCCCGGGCTGACACTCCCGAAGAGAGCGCAGTGCGAGACTGTGCGACCCGGGAGAGCGCTGCCCGGGGGAGCGCAGCCCAAGCTGACGCAGCCCGGGGGAGCGCAGCCCAAGCGGCGTTATGGGACGAGGCGGTGCGGGCCGACGCAGTGCTTGACGGGCTCTTGGGTACAGGCGGGCGCGGTGGTTTGCGCGGTGCTGCTGCCGAGTTTGTGGCCCGGCTGCAGGCGCTCGAAGGGAGCGCCCGGCCAGCCATGGTGGCCTGCGATCTGCCCAGTGGTGTGGACGCCACCACGGGAGCGGTCCACGGGCCGGTGCTGCGCGCCGATAAGACAGTCACCTTTGGTGCCCATAAAAGCGGGCTGCTCGCGGCCCCGGGAGAACAATTCTGTGGCGCTGTGGAACTCATCGACATTGGAATTGCGGGCTTCCTGGGGGAGGCCGCGGTGTTCCGGCTCGAGCCTGCCGATCTGGGAACGCTGCTCCCGCAACCGGCTGCTGCGGGGCACAAATACACGCGGGGAGTGGTAGGGGTCGTGGCAGGTTCGCGGCAATACCCTGGGGCTGGGCTGCTGGCGGTTTCTGCGGCGTCGGCGTGCGGGCCAGGCATGGTGCGTTACGTGGGTGCGGCCGCCGTGGCGTCCGCCATTCATGGCCGCAATCCGGAGGTGGTCTGTTCCGAGGATTCACCTGCAGAACTGCGCGTGCAAGCGTGGCTGGTGGGGCCGGGGATTGACGGCGACAACGAACAGCGTGAAAGGGCCGTTGCAGCGATTGCCTCGGGGCTCCCCACGGTGGTTGACGCCGGAGCCCTGGAGCTAGTTACCCCGTCACAAAATAATCCGGCGGGGACTGATCTGGCACAGCAAACTCCGGCGCAGCAGACTGACAATGCGCAGTTGATTCTCACACCACACGCAGGGGAGCTGGCAGCCATGATGGCCCGTGCCGGGATCCGGCGGGACCGGGCAAGCGTCGAGGCCGAACCGCTCGCTGCGGCGCGCGCGGCCGCGGAACTATTCGGTGCTGTGGTCCTGCTAAAGGGAGCCACCACTGTGGTGGCCGCGCCAGGCGGCCGGGTGTTCACTCAGGCCAACGGTACCGCGCGGCTGGGCACTGCCGGGAGCGGTGACACCTTGGCCGGGATTCTTGTCGCCCTGTTGGCCATGGCTGCGGCTGAACAGCCGTTGGTGCCCCACGATCTTGCGCGTACTGCTGCGCTCGCAGCCGCGCTGCATGGTGAGCTGTCCAGAACTGACATGGACGCCCCGCTGAACGCCGGAGAGCTGGCGGGGCGCATCCCTCACGTTTGGGCACAATTGTGCCAAATAAGACCGCAGGGTTGACAGCACTTTTCGAGGAGACGAAGCTATGGAAATTTGGCCGGGTAAAAACCATCCGTTGGGCGCAAGTGTGGATCGGGACGGGACCAACTTTGCCTTGTTCAGCGAAGACGCCACGGCAGTGACGTTGTGTCTCTTTGATGCGGACGGAGCCGAGTCGCAGCTGTCACTGACCGAAGTGGACGGCTATGTGTGGCACGGCTACGTTCCTGGCGCCGGGCAGGGGCAGCGGTACGGGTTCAGAGTTGACGGACCGTGGGAGCCAGCCAATGGCCTCCGGTTCAACAGGGCCAAGTTGCTGCTGGATCCCTACGCGAAAGGGGTCGAGGGTGCCGTGGAGTGGGGGCAGGAAGTCTTTGCCTACCAATTGGGGGAACCGCTACTGCGCAACGATGCGGATTCGGCGGCCCACAGCTACCGGGGAGTGGTGGTGGATGATGCCTTCGATTGGAACAGCGCTGACGGGACGCCTGATCGCGGCCCGGATATCCCGTACCACCAGAGCGTCATTTACGAGGCCCACGTCAAGGGATTGACGCAGTTGCACCCGGACGTCCCAGAGGAGCTGCGTGGCAGTTATGCCGCTGTGGCCCACCCGGCCGTGGTGGCCCACCTCAAAAAGTTGGGCGTGACCGCCGTCGAACTTATGCCCGTGCATCAGTTTGTGCAGGATGAGCGGCTCCTGGAGCAGGGATTGCGCAATTACTGGGGGTACAACACCATTGGCTTTTTCGCCCCGCACAATGAGTACGCCGCCACCGCGGATCCCTGCGATCACGTCCGGGAATTCAAAACCATGGTCAAGGAACTGCACCGCAATGGGCTGGAGGTGATCCTCGATGTTGTCTACAACCACACGGCGGAGGGCAATCATCTGGGCCCCACGTTGTCATTCCGGGGCATTGACAATGCCGCATACTACCGCCTGCAGGAGGAGAACAAGGAACAGTATTTGGACTACACGGGCACAGGAAATTCGCTCAACGTCAGGTCGCCGCACTCCCTCCAGCTCATCATGGACTCGCTGCGCTACTGGGTGAGTGAGATGCATGTGGACGGGTTCCGTTTTGATCTCGCCGCCACGCTGGCCAGGGAATTTTACGACGTCGACAAGCTCTCCTCCTTCTTCGACATGGTGCAGCAGGACCCCATCGTCTCGCGGGTCAAGCTCATTGCCGAGCCGTGGGATTTGGGACCCGGCGGCTATCAGGTGGGCAACTTCCCGCCGCAGTGGACCGAATGGAACGGAAAATTCCGGGACACTGTCCGGGATTTTTGGCGCGGCGAACCCTCAACGCTGGGTGAGTTTGCTGCCCGGCTGACAGGCTCATCGGATCTTTACGGGCATTCCGGGCGGCGCCCCGTGGCCTCGATCAACTTTGTCACGGCCCACGATGGCTTCACGCTGGCGGATCTGGTGAGCTACAACGACAAGCACAATGAGGCCAACGGGGAAGAAAACCGTGATGGTGAATCCCATAACCGCTCCTGGAATCACGGGGTGGAGGGGCCTACCTCTGATCCGGCTGTGCTCGAGCTCCGTGCGCGCGGCCAGCGTAACTTCCTCACCACCCTCCTGCTTTCCCAGGGCGTGCCAATGTTGTTGCACGGCGATGAACTGGGGCGCAGCCAACAGGGCAACAACAACGGCTATGCGCAGGATTCGGCGCTCACGTGGATTGATTGGGAGCATGCCGATTCCGCCCTCATCGACTTTGTCTCCGCGCTGGGAGCCTTGCGAAAAGCGCACCCCGTGTTCCGGCGTCGTAGGTTCTTTGACGGGCGGCCCGTGGAACGCGGGGACGACGGCGCACTGCCGGACATTGTGTGGCTGCGGCCCGACGCGGCGGCCATGGCCCCTGCCGATTGGGACAACGGATTTGGGCGCAGCATTGGGGTTTTCCTTAACGGTGGGGGCATTCCGGACTGTGATACAAAAGGTCAGCCAGTGGTGGATGACTGCTTCCTGATGCTGTTCAACGGCGGCGATGGCCCAGTGGACTTCACGCTCCCGGCCGAGGACTACTCCACGCGGTGGGTGGTAGAAATCCACACCAATGGTGTGAGCGCCAGCGAGTTCTCGGCCGGAGCCGTGGTGGGCGTTGCGGCGCACTCGGTGTTGGTTCTGCGCGCCCCGGAGCGCAACTAGACGCAAATCACAGTCCAATCGTGGCAAGATGGAAGGTATGACCTTTCACGCCGCGGAGAACCGCTATGAAACCATGCCCTACCGACGAGTCGGCCGTAGCGGCCTGAAGCTGCCTGCCATCTCGCTGGGTTTGTGGCACAACTTTGGGGACGACAAGTCTTTCGAGGTGCAGCGCGACATTCTGCGTCGCGCCTTCGACCTGGGCGTGACGCACTTTGATCTGGCCAACAACTACGGCCCGCCCGCTGGAAGTGCGGAGACCAACTTTGGCCGCCACTTCAAAGACGACTTTGCCGCGCACCGCAACGAACTGATCATTTCCACCAAGGCCGGCTACGCCATGTGGCCTGGCCCGTACGGCGAATGGGGCTCACGCAAGAGCTTGCTAGGCAGCTTGGACAGCTCGCTGACACGCATGGGCCTGGATTATGTGGATATCTTCTACAGCCACCGCCCCGACCCGGACACCCCCATGGAAGAAACCATGGGGGCGCTGGATCACGCGGTCCGCTCCGGAAAGGCGCTGTACGCGGGCATTTCCTCTTACACGCCGGCCCAGACGCTGGAAGCTGCCCGGATCCTGAAGGAAATGGGCACCCCGCTACTTATCCACCAGCCTTCCTACTCCATGCTCAACCGCTGGACCGAGGACGGGGAACCGAACCTTTATGAAACGCTCGACGCCGTCGGGGCCGGTTCCATTGCCTTCTCACCTCTTGCCCAGGGTGTGCTGACGGATAGGTACCTCAAGGGTGTGCCGGCGGATTCACGCGCCGCTAAGGAGCACTTCCTGTCAGAGAATGACCTGACGGAAGAAAAAATGGCGCGGGTTCGCGGACTCAACGATATTGCTGCCGCGCGTGAGCAGTCACTGGCGCAGATGGCCATTGCCTGGATCCTGCGCGATCAGATCAAGGGCACCCCTGTGACCTCGGCGCTCGTGGGCGCCTCCAGCGTCACTCAGTTGGAAAATAACGTGGCCGCCATCAACAACCTCGAGTTCAGCGACGGTGAGCTCAGCGCGATTGATGAGTTCGCCGTCGAATCTGACATCAACCGGTGGAAGCCGAAGTAACCTGTAACACAGCTTTTGCACGTAAATGCAAGTGTTCGTAACAAATAAGTGAGATTTTGGCGTCCTGAAGGAACAAAATCGGGACGCCAAGAGTTGTCTAGAATGGTTAAGGCGCCGTAGGGGCGTCAGATCCGGCCAAGTAGCCGTGCGTCGTGTCTTTATGGTTACCGTGAAGCAGTGCGTCGACCCATCACCGTAGTGTGTGCGCCGGATCCGTGTGAGTTTTATGAAGGAGTTCCGTGTCCAATCATCCTATTCGGGTCGCCATCGTCGGTGTAGGCAACTGTGCCTCATCGCTGGTTCAAGGCGTCCAGTACTACCACGATGCAGACCCGACCGTGAAGGTTCCGGGCCTGATGCATGTTGAGTTCGGCAAGTACCACGTGAACGACGTGCAGTTTGTTGCTGCATTCGACGTTGATAGCAAGAAGGTCGGCCTGGATCTCTCTGAGGCCATTGGCGCCAGCGAGAACAACACCATCAAGCTTGCAGACGTGCCGAACCTCAACGTTCCCGTGCTGCGTGGACACACCCTTGATGGTCTGGGCAAGTACTACCGCGAGACCATCGTCGAGTCCGACGCCGAAGCCGTTGACATTGTTGCAACGCTGAAAGCCGCCAAGGTTGACGTCATGGTTTGCTACCTGCCCGTTGGCTCCGACGCTGCTGCTAAGTTCTACGCACAGTGCGCCATCGACGCCGGTGTTGCCTTCGTCAACGCCCTCCCCGTCTTCATTGCCGGGACCAAGGAATGGGCCGACAAGTTCACCGCAGCCGGTGTGCCGATCGTTGGCGATGACATCAAGTCCCAGATCGGTGCAACCATCACGCACCGCGTCATGGCTAAGTTGTTCGAAGACCGCGGCGTGATCTTGGACCGCACCTACCAGCTCAACGTTGGTGGCAACATGGACTTCAAGAACATGCTCGAGCGCGATCGCCTGGAATCCAAGAAGATCTCCAAGACTCAGGCCGTCACCTCCAACACCTCAGCCGTGTTGTCCGCTGACGACGTGCACATTGGCCCGTCGGATTACGTTGCCTGGCTCGATGACCGCAAGTGGGCCTTTGTCCGCCTTGAAGGCCGTAACTTCGGTGACGCTCCGGTTTCCTTGGAATACAAGCTTGAAGTTTGGGATTCACCCAACTCGGCCGGTGTCATCATCGACGCCATCCGCGCAGCCAAGATTGCTTTGGACCGCGGCATCGGTGGACCCATCCTCTCGGCTTCCAGCTACTTCATGAAGTCCCCGCCGGAGCAGTACAACGATGACATCGCCTTTGAAAAGGTAGAAGCCTTCATCCGCGGCGACGCCTAACCCCCCTGTCCCGACGCGGCATCACTTTCCGGCGGTTTTCTGCCGACGCCGCATCACTTTAGGGCGATAAATATGGGACGCTCCCTCTTTGAGGGCGCGTCCCATTGCTTTTAATCAGTTGGTACTCATCTACCGCTTGCCCTCGAAGCCGGATGCCAGCTTAGGATCTCGCCACGCTTGATACAGGGCCTTTCGAATGCGCTTCACCGCGTCCTGAAAACCGTCCGCCAGATCCTTCTGTGTAAAGATCAGCACAGCCCAGCCAGCATTTTCGAAGGCCTTGTCCCGTCTCCTATCGCTGAACTGCTGCAACTCGTCCAGGTGATGGGCGCCGTCGTACTGCATGGCGATGCGCCGGGCGCGATAGCCGGCATCAGCAGACGGCCCGTCATTTCGGCTCCAAAGGTTGAGCTGAAGTTCTGGCTCAGGCAGTCCGGCGTCGGCTATGGCCAGACGCAAAAGGGTTTCGGGAGCAGAATCTGCCCCGACGCGCATAAGGTTCAGGGCGTCGCGGGCCCGCACAATACCTTGGAGATTGCGGTGTCGGCTCGCCATCTCGCGCAGGGATGTGACGGTCGCGTAGGGTTCACTGCGGCCCTCGAATTCGGCTCGGGGTAGGCGAATAAGCTGGTCTCCCATGCAGACGAGATCAGGCAAGGGAAGCACGCGGGCCAGATCGAGCCAGGTGCGCGAACGAGTGCTCAGCTGCATCCCGTCTACGGATTCGATCTCGCCGCGCAGCGCTGTCACATTGTGGCTGACGATGCCTTTTCGGCGCAACTGCGGGAGCTGGCGGGGCTTACTGAGGTGAAGCTCATCTGAATCTGCCAGCCACGGCGGCAGAATTAGCTCGTGAAGCCGCGCGGCCGTGGAATGCGATATCCAGGCGCCGGGCGATGCTGCCGAGAGCACCCGGGCGGCATCCCGGAGGTCAAAGTCCCAGCCATGCGGCCGGTAAATCCCATGGCTAACGTTGATGTGCTGGCGGTTCTTGAGCTGGTCCGGGGTCAGACCCGAGGCGAGTGCTTCACGGTATGTAAAGGGCACCTGGGTGAGAGAGAACGCGTCGCTGGGTTCCATCTCTTAATTGTGGCCCAGCGCGGACGCCTGCCGCAGAAGTTATCCACAGGTAGGAACGCCAACCGGCCCCCACAAAAGTGTGGAGGCCGGAAGGTGATGCGGCGTGTGCGAAAAACCGCCGGAAGGTGATGCGGCGTTGCTATTAGGGGGCGAGCCAGAGGGTAGTTTCGGGAGGGATTGTTCCTGCCTGTTCGCTCCCTGCGCCGTCCGCTGCTTCCGTTGCTGTGCCGGAAGTGAGGACTACCCTGGACAGGTCGACGCCGGATGGCAGCACTGCGGGCACCGCCGCAAAGTTGGTAATCACCTCCCAGCCGTTGGGGCGCCGGTAGTGAATCACCTCCGACTCGGGGGAGCTGAGCCACTCAAGCGACTCTTCAGCCTGCAATTCGCGGCGCAGCTTCAGGGCCGCCCGGTACATTTCCAGCGTTGAACCGGCAACCCCGGCCTGGGCGTCGGCGGCGAACTCGCCAAACCACTCCGGCTGTGGCAGCCACGGTATGCCACCAAAACCGAAGTCTGCTTCGCTGGCTGACCATGGCAGCGGAACCCGGCAACCGTCGCGGCCTTTGACCTTATGGAGCGTGCGGAACCAGGTTGGATCCTGCAACACCGAAGCTGGTAGCTCCGCGGCTTCGAATAGTCCTAGTTCCTCGCCCTGGTAGAGATAGGCGGAACCCGGGAGCCCCAGCATGAATAGCGTTGCGGCCCGGGCCCGGCGCAAACCGCGCGCCGAATCGAGTGCCGGGGTAGCGCCGTCGGCCAGTAGCCACGCTTCCAGGTCTTCGCGGGTGCTGCCGTCGGGCAGACCGTAGCGGGATGGGTGGCGAACCACATCGTGGTTGGAGAATACCCAGGTGGACGACGCGCCGGAGGAAGCAGCCTCCGAGAGGCACTTCTGCGCAATGGCACGGAATTCCGTGGCAAGAAACGGCGCCTGCAGCAGATCGAAGTTGAACGCCTGGCCCAACTCTGTGGGGCGCGCGTACTTCAAACGACGGTCGGTGAACGGTACCCAGGCCTCGGCCACGGCAGCCTTGGGTGGATCGTATTCATTGAGAACTGAGCGCCAACCCTCAAAGACTTCATGCACGGCGTCGCGGTCAAAGAGGGGATCGCTGCCGTCATCGACGAGGATTTCCAGGTCCGGCTTGGAACGCAGCGGCAGGGACATGTCCTTGACGAGTGCGTGCGCCACATCGATGCGGAAGCCATCCACGCCGCGGTCAGACCAGAAACGCAAGGTGGTGTGGAAGTCCTCCCGCACCTCTGGATTGTCCCAGTTGAAATCGGGCTGTTCGGTGGCGAACAGGTGCAGGTACCACTGGCCCAGCGAGCCAGCGTTTGGTCCGGCCGCTTCCACCACCCGCGTCCAAGCAGCTCCACCAAAGTGGGAGGGCCAATCCGAGGGCGGCAGCTCGCCGTCGTTCCCTAGTCCATCTAGGAAATGGTACCGGGCACGCTCCGCGGAACCTGGTGCAGCAGCAAGAGCTGCCTTAAACCAGGTGTGCCGGTTGGAGCTGTGATTGGGCACCACGTCCACAATCACTCGGATGCCGGCTGCGTGCGCGGCTGCAACCATGGCATCGAAATCCGTCAGCGAGCCCAACCGGGGATCAACGTTGCGGTAATCATCGACGTCGTACCCGCCGTCGGCCAGCGCGGAGGGGTAGAACGGGCTGAGCCAGATCGCGTCAATACCCAGCTCGGAGAGGTAGCCCATGCGGGCCGTGACACCGGGCAGGTCCCCCATGCCATCGCCGTTGGAATCGGCAAAACTGCGCGGGTAAATCTGATAGACGGCCGCCTGACGCCACCACGGAGACGGCGAAACAGAAACAGAACCAGAAACAGAATCAGAAAGTGATGCGGTCATTATTTGATGGATCCTCTCATGACGCCGGAAATGACCCAGCGTTGGGCGAAAATGTAAATCAACAGCAGCGGTGCCATGGCCATCAGGTACGAGGCAAAGGCCGTTGTGTAATCGGTATTGAATTGTCCCTGGAAGACGTACTGCACCAGGGGGAGGGTGCGGGTAGTGGGGTCCGAAAGGATCACCAGCGGCAGCAGGAAATCATTCCACGCCCACAAACAAGTCAGGATGCCAACGGTAGCGTTGATGGGGGTCAGGATGGGGAAGATGACCTTCCAAAACGTGGTCCAGGTGCTGGCGCCGTCCATGACCGAGGCCTCTTCAAGCTCGGCGGGGATGGATTTGATGAACGCCGTGTAGACAAGAACATTGAAGCTAAGCCCATACACCGTGTACAGCAGGAACAGTCCCACCGGATTATCCAGCCCCAACACCGCCATCTCCTTCGTCACCGGCAGCATGATGATGGGGAACGGCACAAACAGCGCTGCGATGAAGAAGTAATACAGCGCCTTGAAAAACGGTCGGTGCATGTTGCGGGCAATGGCATAGGCCACTAACGAGTTGGTCAGGATTGTCAGGATGACCGCCGCGACCGTCACGATGCCTGAAATCAGCAGCGCGTTGGGGAAATTGGTCAGCTTCCAGGCGTTGGAAAAGTTCTCCAGATGGATGCTGGTGGGCAACGCCAGCCCGTTGCCGCCCAGTTGATCGGAGGATTTCAAGGCTGTGACAATGGTGAAGTACAACGGGATCAGCACCGTCAGGGACAGCACGGCGGCCAGGAGCGTCAGTGGAATGTTCACTGAGGAACGACGGCGGCGCGTGGCTGGGGTGCCGGCCTCCGGCTTTTCGATAAGCAGACTCATTGAAGCTCAGACTCCTTGCGTGAGAGGAAGCGCATTTGCAGCAGCGACAGGACAACGATGACCACCAGATACACCACGGAGTTGGCCATCTGGTAGCCGTATTCCCCGCCTTGGAAACCGCCGCGGTAAATGACCATGGCCACTGATTCGGTGGAGGTTCCGGGGCCACCGTTGGTCAGGGCCACGATCTGATCGAACGCCTGCAGCAGGCCCTTGAGGGCCAGAACCATATTGATGGTGAAGTAGCCGGCGATCATGGGGAACGTGATGGAGCGGAACTGGCGCCACGGGGACGCCCCGTCCAGGCCAGCGGCCTCATACAATTCCTCGGGGACGGTTTGCAGGCCAGCCAGATAGATAATGACGCTGAAGGCGATGGACTGCCACGCCGTGACACCCACGATGCCCAACCACGCCAAATCAGGGTTGGCCAGGATGGACGTGGAGAGCCAATCAATGCCCAGCGCTTGGCCGATCAGAGGCAGGTTGTTGGAGAGCAGGTAGTTGAAGACGTAGCCCACAATCAGGACGGACAAGATGTTGGGGATGAAGAAGATTCCGCGAAATGCCGTCTGATACTTGATCTTGGAGTTCAGCAAGATGGCAATGAAGAGCGCCCCAACATTGACCACGATGGTGGTGGTGATGGCAAAGAGGAAGGTGAATCCGTAGGACGCCATGATCCTGTCATCTTTGAACAGGTTCACGTAGTTGGACAGTCCCACAAAATCCCATTCGCCGTAGCCGGCGTAGTCGGTGAAACTGTAGAACATGCCCGTCACGGTGGGGACGGTGTGCAAGATGACGAACAAGACCAGGGCCGGAACAACCATCCAGTAGAAGGTTTTGTTGGCCCGGGACGGGCGCCGGCGTTGCAGCCCGGCTGTAGTGCGGGGCTTATTGGCCGTGGTGGTCATGATCTAGTCCCCTTTCTTGGTGATGGTGCGGGCGGCAACCTTTTCAAATTCGTGGTCCATGCGGGCTAGAAATGCCGGCTGCTTCTTATCCAGCACGAACTGCTGCAAGATCGCGTCAAAGGGGATGCTCGCAGGGACGTGGTGGTCGAAGTAACCGATGACGCGGCCGTCATTGAAGAAGCCCTGCATGCCTGCCAATGCCGGATCGGTGCTGGGTGCCGCGTCTTTCACCGGCGTCAGGGACGATTGGGCCTTGGCATAGTAGTCCAGCACCGAAGGGGACATGAGGTATTCCACAAACTTCTTGGCCTCCTCCGGGTGCTTGGTGTCCTTGCCGATGGCTAGGGTGACATCCACCCCGGAGACCAGGACGTTCTTGGCGGGGTCGTTGGTGGTGGGGTACGGGAAGGAAGCGATGCTCGCATCCGGGTTCGACGCGCGGATGGCCGGGATCGCGAAGCTGCCTTGCAGGTACATGGCTGATTTGCCGGCTCCGAAGGCGGCGTTGCCGTCGTTGTAGCCTGCGCTTTGGGCACCGGGTTGGGCGTAACTGAAGAGTTTCAATAATTTCGTGGAGACCTCCGTGCCGTCTTTGGTGAAACTGGACGCACCGGTTGCCGGCGTCCAGCCGGAGGTTCCGACACTGTCAAAGAAGTCCGCCGGCATGAGGTTTCCTGCCAGGTTGACGAAGGAGGGCAGGACCGTCCAGGCGTCCTTGAGGGTCATGTAGAACGGGTTGACGCCGTTGGCCTTGAAGGTATCCGCGGCTGCGATGAGCTGATCCCAGGTTTGTGGGACAGCTACCCCGTTGGCAGCAAAAATCTCCGGGTTGTACAAGATGCCGCTGGCGTTGTTGGCGAACGGCAGACCGTTGCTTTGGTTGCCGTGGCAGGTGCCCAAACCGTTCAGAATGTCCTGAACAGCTGGCTGGACACGTGAGGCCGCCGGCATGCTAGACAGATCGGCAAA